>NZ_JAACYW010000533.1 GCF_015356825.1 Catenulispora rubra
CGGTGGTGGGGTCGGCGGTGGGGTCGGCGACTGTGCTCACGCCACGATCGTGACTCGATCTTTGTCATGCGTCCAATAGCGGAAGCGGGCCTTCTCGATGCGCATCACGTATCGAGCGGCGTATCGTGGGCCCTGTGCTGCTGCGTGATCTGAGCTGGTTCGTGGCTCTCGCTGACCATCGCCACATGACGGATACTGCCGCGATCCTGGGCGTCAGCCAGCCGACGCTGTCCCGAGCCCTGGCGCGTATCGAGGCCGAGTTGGGGACGCGGCTGTTCGAACGGGCCCCGGACGGCGTTGCGCCGAACCCGAACGGCGATCTTGTTGTGGCTGCGGCGCGGGAGCTGTTGGCTCGGTATGAGCAGCTGACTACTGAGCTGTCGGCGCGGTTGGATCCCGACGGGGGCGTGGTGCGGCTGGCGTTCCTGGACTCGATGGCGACGTCGCTGGTTCCGCAGCTGCTGCGGGCTTTTCACGGGCATGCTCCCGGCGTCCGGGTCCTGCTGAGTCAGGAGCCAGGCCATCATATCCAGGCAGACCTGCGCACCGGGGCCGCCGAGCTCGCGGTGACCTTCCCCCGCCCGGAGGGCGACTTCGGCTGGCTGCCCCTGCAACGCGAGCGGCTGGTCCTGGCCGTACCGCCGACGCATCGCTTGCGCGAACGCAAGCGGGTGGCGCTCAGTGAGATCGCTGAGGAGGAGCTGGTCATCACACCAGTCGGCTTCGGCTTTCGCACGTTGCTGGACACGCTGCTTACCGAGGCGGGGGTGGTACCCCGGATCTCGTTCGAAAGTGCGGACCTGGCGACCATCGAGGGGCTGGTGGCCGCTGGCCTTGGCGTCGCTGTCGTCCCAGAACAGTTCGCTGGCTTGAGTGGCACCGTCGGCATCGCGCTGACTGCTCCAGCGGCGCGCCGGACGATCGGGCTAACGTGGCGGACCGATCACACGTTGGCGCCGGCGGCTGCGCGGTTCTTGGCGTTCATCGAGAGTCAGTGGCCTGAGCCGTGACCTCGTCGGTGGCGTAGTCACTCCCAAGGGTGCTATTTCTCGCTTATGCCGAAAACGGCGGCGTGTCGCCGTACCTGGTCCCGCATATGGCCTCCATGATGGAGTCCACATCGAGGATGTAAGGGACCTGATCATTCGGATTCTCATCGTGGGCGCGGGTATCGGCGGTCTGGCGGCGGCGCTGAGCCTGCACGATGCGGGCTTGGGCGACGTGCGGGTCGCGGAGGCGGCGCCTGCTTTGGGGCCGCGGCCGGTTGGCGGGGGCGTCTGTCTGCTTCCGGATGCGGTGCGGGAGCTGACCGAGCTTGGCTTGGGCGATGCGGTTGACGGGTGCGGGGTGGCGACGGAGGAGCTGGCGTACTACGACCTGTCTGGCGGGACGCGGGTCTGGGCCGAGCCGCGTGGGCTGGCGGCGGGGTACCGGTGGCCGCAGTACTCCGTGCATCGCGGGGAATTGCAGATGGCGCTCTACAACGCGGTGCTGGCGCGTATGGGGACGGACGTGGTGCGCACCGGCGCGCGGCTCACCGGGTACGTGCAGATCCCTGGCGGGGCTGTTGAGGCGTTGTTCGCGGATGCGTATGGCGGGACTCACTCCGAGTGGGCTGATCTGCTGGTCGGGGCGGACGGCGTCCACTCCATGGTTCGCGCGCAGATGAACCCCGCCGAGGGCGCGCCGATCTGCAATGGCAAGGTGATGTGGCGCGGCACCACACTCGCCGAACCATTCTTGACCGGCCGCTCAATGATCATGGCCGGCGACGGCGCCCGGAAGTTCGTCTGCCATGCCCTGTCCGCC
Organism: Catenulispora rubra; assembly: GCF_015356825.1. Lineage (GTDB taxonomy): Bacteria > Actinomycetota > Actinomycetes > Streptomycetales > Catenulisporaceae > Catenulispora > Catenulispora rubra. The sequence continues at coordinate 1,810 of NZ_JAACYW010000533.1, forward strand.
CCAGACCCTCGCACCGGCAAGGCCCTGACCAACTGGGTCGCCGAGGCGCCGCTCGCGGAGCATGCGGTGTCGGAGCTTCCGGTGTCGGCGATTGGCGACTGGACTCGCGAGGCCGACCGGGCCGAGGTGCTGGGGCACTTCACCCTCCACGGCAGGCACGCGAGCCGAGACTTCGGCTGGCTCGACATCCGAGGCCTGATCGAGGACTCGATCGCGGTGTACGAGTGCCCGCCGATAGACCGCGATCCGCTGGCCGGCTGGACCCACGGTCGCGTCACCCTCCTGGGCGATGCGGCGCACCCGATGCACCCGATCGCCTCGAACGGCGCGTCGCAGGCGATCCTCGACGCGCGAGTGCTGGCCCACGCGCTGGGGACCGTGCACTCCATCGACGACGCACTCGCGCAGTACGAGGCGCTGCGCAGGCCAGCGACGGCGGCGCTTCAGTTGACCTCGATGGCTGCCTCGGGCGAGATCGCTGTCGCGGGCGAGCACGCTGCGGGGGTCGATCCGCGGGCGTTGGACGAGCGTGGCTCGTACGGTGTTCGGGGATCGGTGGCGAGGTGAGCGATTCTGTTGGTGTTGGTGTCGGGTGCAGCTGGTCTGTGGTTTACAGGCTTTTTACGGCTTCGCGCATGGTTGGATGGCCTCGCTGGGTGGCGCAGTTCGGTTGAGCGCCGAAGGTTGCGCTGGCGGCCGCCGGTATTCGTGGACACGACCACGCGGCGGCCCGAGTTCGGGCGTGGTGTGCTGGCGGCTGGCGGTGTTCGCGTGCACGACTGCGCGCCGGTCCGATGTCACTGCGTACACGATTGGTCTGGCGGCTGCCCGCCGCGTTTGGTGGGTGCGTTGAGGCCTCCGGCGGGCCTCCTCGACGAGGGACCCAGAACCAACACCCCGCGTGGTCCGGGGAACCCACCGAACCGCGCGGTCGGTCGCGCTGGCCCGTCGCCATTCGCGAGGCGGCCCAAAGGCCGACACCGCTTCGCCCGAGTCGTGTCGGCGAGAACACTGGCCCTTAACCTGGGCACCTGCCTGACCTCGGGTGTCCGGGCGGGGCCTTGACAGGCCTTGAGTTACCGGTAACACTCTCGTCCCACGAAGCCGTCGTCGACAGCGGCGACTCCTGTTGTGCGAAATCCCGCCACCCGACACGCCTGATGAGCCTGCCCGAAGGAGCGATGTGAACCTCTGCGAGCTCGCGGTTGTCGGGCGTTGTGCTGGTCAAGGGTCTGATCCTGCCTGCCGTGGTGGCCTTCGTCGTGTGGGTCGAGCGGGGGGCCGGGGCGGGTCGATAAGCTGCGCGG
>NZ_JAACYW010000534.1 GCF_015356825.1 Catenulispora rubra
CCACCGACCAACCCCCCACCGCCCCGAATCGCCCGAGAAGTTACGTCGAACGAGTGAGCGCCCCGGGCGTGTCGCGCGCCCTACTTCTTACGGGCCGTCGCCATGACCGCCAGCTCCCCCAGCACCGCCTTGGCCTCGGCGTCGATCGGCGCGGCGGCGAGCGCCGCCTGGGCCTGTTCGGTCAGCGCGGCGATCCGCGTCTCGACGTCGTCCAGGGCGCCGGTGGAGCGGATGATGTCCTGCAGTTCGGCGACGCCGGCGGTGTCCAGGTCGGGGTTCCCGAGTTCGCCGCGCAGCGTCTTGATCGCCGTCGGGCTGTCGGCGCGCGCCGCGGCCAGCGCGACCAGCAGTGTCTGCTTGCCCTCGCGTAGGTCGTCGCCGGCGGGCTTGCCGGTGGCCGCCGGGTCGCCGAAGACGCCCAGCACGTCGTCCCGCAGCTGGAACGCCTCGCCGAGCGGCAGGCCGTAGGCCGAGAAGGCGGCGATCACGTCCGGTGTCCCGCCGGCCAGCATCGCGCCGACGTGCAGCGGTCGCTCGATCGTGTACTTCGCGGACTTGAACCGGATCACGGTCTGCGCCCGCTGGGCCGCGCGCTCGGGCTCGTCCAGGCCGTGCGCCTGCGCCAGCACGTCCAGGTACTGCCCGGCCATCACCTCGGTGCGCATCACGTCGAAGTAGCGGCGCGCCGCGGCGACCCGCTCGGCCGGCAGCCCGGTGCCCGCGAACATCTCGTCGCACCAGGTCAGGCACACGTCGCCGAGCAGGATCGCGGCCGCCGCCCCGAAGCGCGCGCCGGACCCCTCCCAGGCGGCCTCGCGGTGCGCGGCGGCGAAGCGGCGGTGGATGGCCGGCATGCCGCGGCGGGTGTCGGAGTCGTCCATGTAGTCGTCGTGGATCAGCGCCGAGGCCTGGAGCAGTTCCAGGGAAGCGGCGGCGTGGACTATGCCGTCCTCCTCCTGGGCAGTGGCACTGTCGCCGAGCACCCCGCGCCATCCCCAGTAACAGAACCCCGGGCGCATCAGCTTGCCGCCGTCCAGGAACTCGCGCAGCGCGGTCGGAAGCGGCGCCAGCTCGGGCGACATCTCGATGAGGGCCGCGCCCTGACGGTCCAGGAACGCCGACAAGGCGGCGTCTACTCGGTTACGCAAAGAGTGGCGGTCCAGGGGGTTCACGGGAACAACCATACGGCTGGTCCTCGAAGGCCCGTGTCTCGCGTCTCGGGACGTGCTGCTTCCTTGCCTTACAAAGGGCGACATGCTCAGTACGGTGGATTCATGGCACTGGGACTTCCCTCCGTGCGGCCGGATCGCGCCGCCACCGTCCGCGAGCTACTCGCCCGGGGCGAGCGCTCCTACTCGTTCGAGTTCTTCCCACCGCGGAACGAGGACCAGGAGCAGCAGCTCTGGCGGGCTCTGCGGCGGCTGGAGGGCTACTCGCCGACGTTCGTCTCGGTGACCTACGGCGCGGGCGGGACGACCCGGATGAAGACGGTGGAGACCACCGAACGCATCGCTGCGGAGACCACGCTCACCCCTGTGGGGCACCTCACAGCGGTCAACCACTCCGTCGCCGAGCTGCGGCACGTCATCGGGCAGTACGCGGACGCCGGGGTGCGCAACATCCTGGCCCTGCGCGGCGACCCGCCGGGCGATCCGTTGGGTGACTGGGAGGCGCACCCCGAGGGGCTGAACTACGCCGGCGAGCTTGTGGATCTGGTGCGGGAATCGGGTGAGTTCTGTGTAGGCGTCGCGGCCTTCCCGGAGCGGCACCCGCGCTCCCCCGACTGGGATTCCGATGTGGCGCACTTCGTGGAGAAGTGCCGGCGGGGCGCGGACTTCGCGATCACGCAGATGTTCTTCCTGACGGACGACTACCTGCGGCTGCGCGACCGGGTCGTGGCGGCCGGGTGCGACGTGCCGATCCTGCCGGGCGTGATGCCGGTGACGAACGTCGCGCAGATCAAGCGGATCACGGGGCTCACCGGGCAGGCGTTCCCGGCCGAGCTGGAGCGGTCGCTGATGGCTGCGGACGGGGACAAGGCCGCGGTGCGCGCGGTCGGTGTGGAGTGGACGACGCGGATGTGCGAGCGGCTGCTGGCCGAGGGGGTGCCGGGGCTGCACTTCATCACGCTGAACATGTCGACGGCGACGCTGGAGATCTACCGGAACCTGGGGCTCGACGAACGGCATGTGGCGGCGGCTTCGGGGATGCCTCTGTCGGCGTGAGGTTGTCGGCCTGCGTGAGGTTATCGGCCTGAGGTTGTCGGCCTGAGATCCCGGCTCCGATACATCCGCTCCGTCTCCGCGCAGTCCAGTCACCAGCACTGTCACCTTGTCTGATGAACGACGCCCGATCGGGCCACCCCGTCGCGCGCCGTGTGCCAGCCTGCGATGAACAGCCGAGGGGGCCGGAGAAGGAGAGGCACGAACATGCAGCCGCTGGGAGTCCGATACGCGGTTCCGGTGGACCTCGCGGCGGTCCACGCCGTCACCCACTCGGCCTACCGCCACTACGTCGACCGCATCGGCGCCCGCCCCGCCCCGATGGACGCCGACTACCCGCACCTGATGCGCCGCGGCTGCCTGTTCGTGGTCGGCAACCCGGCGATCGCCACCGTCACCCTGGTCCCCGAGGACGGCTGGCTGCACCTGGACAACTTCGCCGTCGCCCCGGACCGCCAGGGCCGCGGCCTGGGACGGCGCGTCCTGGCCTTCGCCGAGGAGCACGCGCGCCAGCTCTGGCTGCCCGAGCTCAGGCTGCTGACCCACGCGATGATGTGGGAGAACCAGCGCATGTACACGGCCGCCGGATACCGCGAGTACACGCGCACCCGGCCGGCGCCGGACCAGGAGCTGATCCACTACCGGAAGGTGATCGCCGGGTGGGACCTGTCGGGGCCGACGTACCTGCCGACGGCGGCCGGGATCGAGCTGGCCGGGGCGCGGTAGGCCGCTGAACGGAGCGAGCAATCCGGGGCCCGCAGCGCCTGATCAGCCTTCGAACCCGCCCCCGAGGCCGCTCGAACCGGCCCCCGAACCAGTCCTCGAACCAGCCGTCGAACCAGCC
>NZ_JAACYW010000535.1 GCF_015356825.1 Catenulispora rubra
GGCCAGGGCGGATCAGGGTACGAATTTTCGGGGTGAGCGCTACCCGTCGGCGAGTCGCTGAATGGTCTTGCCCAGCCACGCCTCAAGCGCCTCCGGCCCCGCCTCCGCGAGCTCCGACCGCAGGACCCGGCGCCGCGTCGAGACGCCGAGCACGAATGCGTCGATCGCCGCGGCCCGGTTCCGTGCCTCGTCCTCGTCCAGGCCGCTGTCCCGCAGGTAGTCGTACAGCGGCTCCAGCGAGTTCGCGTCCAGGAACGCTGCCAGCGCCTCGGCCGCCTCCGGACGTTCGCCCGACGCACGTTGCAGCACCAGCAGTGGATCCTCGCCGGGGGCGCCGAACCAGCGCTGCACGATGCTCGCCGCCAGTCGCGCGCCGAGGGCGGAGTGGTCGCCGTCGAAGGAGTTCGTGACCGGGATCGTCACCTGTGTCGCGGCCAGGAACAGGCCGTCCTTGCCGCCGAAGTAGCGCGTGATCAGGTTCGGTGAGACGCCGGCCGCGTCGGCCACGCCCTTGACCGTGACCGCCGCGAATCCGTGCTGCGCGAACTGCCCGCGCGCCTGCTCCAGGATCCGTTGTCGGGTGGCGGCGGCGTTGCGCGAAGTCATGTGTACGAGCATACACAGGCGTGTGTATGCTCGTACACATGAGCACCGACCTGCACGCCCGGATCCGCGACACCCGACGCGTGACCACGCCCTGGAGCGATGACAAGACCCGCGGCGTCACCGCCGGCCGGCTGGATGAGCTGCTGGAACGCTGGGCCGACGGCTATGAGTGGGCCGTGCACGAGCAGCGCATCGCAGAGCTTCCGTGGACGAACATGCCCGTAGGCAGCGGCTACCTGCGCGCGATCCACCAGCGCGCCGCCGATCCTGCCGCCCCGGTCGTCGTCCTCCTGCACGGCTGGCCGGACTCGGTCCTGCGCTTCGAGCGTGTCTTGCCGCTGCTGACTGATATGCACGTGGTCATCCCCGCGCTCCCGGGTTTCCCCTTTGCCGCGCCGCTCACCGACGTCGGCATGTCGGCTGCCCGCATGGCCGACATCGTCGCGCAGGCCGTGTCGCGCCTCGGCTACTCCCGCTACACCCTTTCCGGCGGCGACATCGGCGGCGCCGTCGCCGAGATCATCGCGGCCGAACACCCCGACAGCGTGGCGTCGCTGCACCTCACCAACGTCGCCCCGCAGCGCGCGCTCACCGCCGACCCCGCGAAGCTCGCCCCCGACGCGGCCGCCTACCTGGCCCGCGCCGCGCAGTGGTTCCGCACTGAGGGCGGCTACATCGCCGAGCAGTCCACGCGTCCGAACACCCTCGCCGTCGCCCTCGGCGACTCGCCGGCCGGTCTGGCCGCGTGGCTCGTCGAGAAGCTGGATTCCTGGTCCGACGCGGCCAACGCGCCGGCCTTCACCACCGACGAGCTCCTCACCTGGATCAGCGCCTACTGGGAGACCGGTACGATCGGCACCTCCTTCGCCGCCTACACCGAACCGGCCACCCTGCCGCCGGGCCGCATCGAGACGCCGACCGTGCTCTCGGTGTTCGCGCACGACATCAAGCCCGAGCCACGAAGCTACGCCGAGGCGTTCCTGAACATCCGCGAGTACGTGGAACATCCCGCCGGCGGTCACTTCGCGGCCTGGGAGCAGCCCGAGGCGTATGTCAGGGACCTGCGTCGGGCGGTCGAGCTGGGCATCAAAGGTGCCTGAGGTACCGGACAGGGATCAACCGAGCAGCTTGCTCGCGAACCAGTCCCTGTCATCCGCAACCCCTGGCAGCGCGTAGAAGTACCCGCCGCCGAAGGGCTGCACGTAGTCGATCAAAGGCTCGCCGACCAACCGCTTCTGCACCGTTATCAGGCAGCGGAAGGTGTACGAGCCGGGGCTGAGCGTCGCGGACATCGCCGCGGTGGTGGCCGGGCCGAGGGTCTCGATCTCGCCGACGATCGAGCCGGAGGAGTTGAGCAGGGTGATCTCGCCGGCCTTGCTCGACTTGTTGTCGACCTCGAAGGTCTGCGTGCCGGTCGTCGCCGAGGTCCAGCCGGGGGCGCAGGCCGAGCTGGTGACCTTCACCGCGACGGTGGTCGCGGCCGCGGCCGCGGCGGAGGGGAGGGCGGCGATGGTGATGCCCGCGGCCACGACCGGGACCACGATGAGCACTCCCGCGACGCTCCACGGACGCTTGCCGGCCAGGCGCTCCCAGCCTCGGGCCGGTTCGGGTTCGGGGGCTGCGACGGGCTTGGGGGCTGCGGCGGGTTCGGCAGCTGCTTCTGCGGCCGGCTCGCTGGTGGCGGCTTCAGCTTTCTTGGCCTTCGCGGCGGCCATGGCAGCGGCGGCCACGCGGCTCGCGTAGACGAACGCGGGGATGACCACGACCAGGTAGGCGATCCACGCGACCACCTGCAGCACCGTCAGCTTCGGCGCGAGGTCGGTGATGCCGGTGATGACCGAGACCCACCAGGAGTTCGGGTCGAGGTGCGCGGTCAGGTCGAAGGCCATCCACTGCTGGCCCGGCAGCATCCCGGCCTCCTGCAGGTCGCCGAGGCCGTAGCAGAGCATTCCGGCCGCGATGACGATGAGCGCGATGGCGGTGCGGTTGAAGAACACGCCGATGTTGATCTTCACGGCGCGCCGGTAGAGCAGCCAGCACAGCACGATCGCGGCGGCCAGTCCGAGGCCCGCGCCGATCAGCGGAGAGACCGTGGAACCGGAGGCCTTCACAGCCGTCCACATGAACAACGTGGTCTCCAGTCCCTCGCGGCCGACGGCGAGGAACGCGGTGAGCGTCAACGCGCCGGCGCCGAGGATCGCCGCGCGCTGGACCTCGCCGCGCAGCTGCGTGGCCAGGGTCGCGGCGGTGCGACGCATCCAGAAGACCATGCCGGTGACCAGGCCCACGGCCAGGACGCTGAGCACACCGCCGACGCCTTGCTGCGCGCGGGAGGACAGGACCGAGGTCGAGTAGGTGAGGACGGCGGCGAACGCGCCGGAGAGCATCACCGCGCCGAGGACGCCGAGCCAGACCGGGGCTGTGGAGATCGCGCGGGGGTGGTG
>NZ_JAACYW010000536.1 GCF_015356825.1 Catenulispora rubra
ATAAGAGACAGGTCCGGATCCTCGCACAGCACGTAGGCGCGCGCCACCGGCAAAGCAGCAGCAGTCTCCGGCTCGCGCACAGGCACCGGCAGACCAGCGGGCTCCAGCTCACGCGCTGACACCGGCAGACCAGCACGCTCCGGCTCGCGCGCAGGTACCGACAAACGAAAAAGCTCCAGCTCTGGCTCGGGCGCAGGCACCGGCAGACCCGCAGGCTCCGACTCCGGCTCGCGCAGCGGCACCGACGAACCAGCAGGCTCCGGCACCGGCTCGCGCGCAGGCGCAGGCGTAGGCGTAGGCGCAGGCGTAGGCGCAGGCGTAGGCGCAGGCGTAGGCGCAGGCGTAGGCGTAGGCGCAGGCGTAGGCGCAGGCGTAGGCGCAGGCGTAGGCGCAGGCGCCGGGGCCTGCTCGATGATCACGTGGGCGTTCGTGCCGCTGATTCCGAACCCTGAGACACCGGCGCGACGCGGGTGGCCCAGTCCTGGCCACGGCCGTGCTTCGGCCAGTAGTTCCACTGCGCCGGCGGACCAGTCCACTTGGGGGGTCGGCTCGTCCACGTGCAGCGTTTTGGGCAGCACCGCGTGCCGCATCGCCATGACCATCTTGATGATTCCGGCGATCCCTGCTGCGGCTTGTGCGTGGCCGATGTTCGACTTCACCGATCCCAGCCACAGTGGCTCGGCGCCGTCGCGGCCCTGGCCGTAGGTCGCCAGCAACGCCTGCGCCTCGATGGGGTCGCCCAGCATCGTGCCGGTGCCGTGGGCCTCGACCGCGTCCACGTCGGCGGAGCCCAGACCCGCGTTGGCCAGCGCTGCCCGGATCACTCGCTGCTGCGCCAAGCCGTTCGGCGCGGTCAGGCCATTGGATGCGCCGTCCTGGTTGATCGCCGAGCCGCGCACCACGCCCCAGATTCGGCGACCGTTGCGGACCGCGTCCGACAGCCGCTCCAGCAACAGGACGCCGGCGCCCTCGGACCAGCCGGTGCCGTCCGCCGACGCCGAGAACGACTTGCACCGGCCGTCGGGAGACAACCCCCGCTGCCGCGAGAAGCCGACGAACGCCTCGGGCGTCGCCATCACCGTCACCCCGCCGGCCAGCGCCAGCGAAGACTCGCCGCTGCGCAGCGACTGTGCGGCCAGGTGGACCGCGACCAGCGACGACGAACATGCCGTGTCCAGCGTCACCGCCGGACCTTCCAGCCCCAGGGAGTACGCCACGCGGCCGGACAACACGCTGCCCGCGCCGCCGGTGATCAGGTAGCCCTCGACGCCCTCCGCCTCGTCGCGCTCGCCACCGTCGTCGTCATCGCCGCCGCGGAAGGCGTATTCCTGATGCATGGCGCCGGTGAAGACGCCGACGGGTGCGCCGCGCAGCGTGCCCGGATCCACACCGGCCCGCTCCAGAGCCTCCCAGGACACCTCCAACATCAGGCGCTGCTGCGGATCCATCGCCAACGCCTCACGCGGGGAGATGCCGAAGAACCCCGCGTCGAACAAGTCCGCGTCGTGCAGGAAACCGCCCGACCGCGTGTAGGACGTGCCCGGATGATCAGGATCATCGTCGAACAGCGAGTCCAGGTCCCAGCCTCGGTACGTCGGGAAGTCCCCGATGACGTCCCGCGCGTCCGAGACTAGGTCCCACAGCCCTTCCGGCGACGCCACCCCGCCGGGGAAGCGGCACGCGATCCCGACGATCGCGATCGGTTCGTCGGCGACCGACGGCCTGCGCACCGACACCGGTGCAGGGATCCGCGCGTCGGCACCGGGCCCGGCGAGGTCGTTCGTACCGGACATCGCGCGGTGCAGGGCCGCGCCCAGAGCGCGCGGCGAGGGATGATCGAAAGCCGCTGTGGGGGGCAGCCGGAATCCGGTGGCCCGCCCCAACCGGTTGCGCAGATCGACGGCCCCCGCAGAGGTGAGCCCGATCTCGGTGAACGCCCGGTCGGCCGGCACCGCCCGCGCCCCCGGCAGCGCGAGGATGTCCGCGACCAGCTCACGGACCAGCCGGACCAGGCGGTCGCGGGCGGCGAGGTCGCCCGGCTCCGGCTGGGATCCGGGGGCCGTCGTGAGGGGGCGCCAGGTGGCGGGCTCGCTGTCGGAGCCGGTCACGGAGCTGGTCGCCGAGCCGGTCGCCGAACCGGTTCCGGTCTCCCAAACGGCCACCCGCGCCAGGTCGAGAGTCAGCGCGGCGTCGAAGTCGGCCGAGCGGAACTCCGGCCCGCACTCCAGTGACAGGGTCCTGATTCCGCGCTCGGAGCGAGCCCGTTCGGCGAAGGCTTCGGCGTACCCGGACAGGGCCGCCGCCTCGGGCGTCGTCGCGGGGGGAGGAAGAAGGACGAGCAGGGAGCCGGCGGTCATCGCGGCCAGCAGGTTGTACAGCCCGGCGACGGCATCGCCGAAGCCGGAGGACTCCGCCATACAGTGGACGACAACCGGCGTCGGAGCCTCGGCCGCGAAGGCACGGCTCACCGCGTCGGCGTCCAACAGGTCCGGAGAGATTGACGCCACCCGCGCGCCGTATGCACCCACCAGATGACGGCTCACCGACGCACCCCGAGGGGTGTCCGCGCCGCAGACGACCACGGTGCCCGGGCCGGTGAAGGCGGCACGGGTGTCGCGGTCGGTGTTCATCAGGACCCGCACACTGCGGGGCGTCAGGACATTGCCGGCGCGGATCGCGAATTGCGAATCGCTGTCGGTCGAAAAGTGTGGCAAGACAGTGCTCTGATCGACATCGACATCGATGTCCGCCAGCACGATCCGTCCGGGCCGCTGCGCCTGCACCGACCGCACCGTCGCCCACACCGCGGCCTGCTCTGGATCCGGTACCCCGTCCTCGGGCCCGGTCCGGACGGCGCCGCGGGTCAGCACGACCAGCCGCGACCGCTCCGTACCGGATTCGTCGGCCCACGCCAGGACCCGCTGCCGGAACGCGTCCAGCCGCAGCCCCAGGTCCGCGACGGCCCCGGTCTCCATCGTCCAGAGCGTTGTCTCGACGGGGTCGGCAGCAACCTCAGCCGGTTCCGCCCCCGCCCTCCACACCACCCG
>NZ_JAACYW010000537.1 GCF_015356825.1 Catenulispora rubra
GCGGGGAACTTGCCGGCGGGGTTGGGGTTGGCGGCTGCTGCTTGTTGGCCGAGGGGGGCGGTTGTCGACTGGCCGGATGTGGCGTTCTTCGGCGATGAGGTCGAGGACGAGCAGGCCGCTGTGGTGAGCGGCAGCGCTATGAGGACCGCGGCCAGTGTGATGCGGCGTCGAGTGTCGGTCATTTCTCCCCCTTCGGTGCAGCCCGCGGTTGTGGGCTGCACCGAAGGTATGAAGTGGCCGTTGAGGGGCGTATCCGCGAAGTCACCTGTGTTTGGGCGGCAGGTCCCTGACACGGGTGTGGGGAGGATGTGGCTGCCGAGGCTGTTTGCGCGGCGGCATCAGGCTCCGCAGTCGGATGCCCCGTCGCTCGCCGCGACGCCCAGCACCAGGGGGGCCAACTCCGCCTGGAGCATGGGGTCGCCGAGGGGTTGCAGTTCGCCGTCGGTGCGGAGGTAGCGCTGGGCGAGGATGAGGGCGCGGTCGAGGTCGAGTTGGTGGGCTTCGACGAAGACGGCTTCGGTGCGCTCCCCCTCGTACGTCGTATAGCCGTCGTAGGCGAGGGTGATGGCCGTGGTGCCCGCCTCGGCGGTCGCCAGGTACTCGCGGGCGGCGTCGATGGTCTCGGGGACGTCCGCGCCGGGGCTGACGGCGAAGCGCGTGAGGGTGGCGGTGCCGTCCTCGCGACGTGCGAAGGAGAAGGGCGTGAAGGGTTGGTCCGACAGCTGTGCGTTCTCCAGCGCGTAGTCCAGCGCGGTGAACACGAGCTCTTTGGTGCTGTCCGTGGTCTCGTCCCAAATGGTCACACGGTCAGCCTTACAGACCGGTCCCGCGCGCGGAGGCCTATTAGCCTGGCTCCATGAGTGGCGACTACAGGATGAAGCGGGCTTATAGCGCTGCGTCCCAGGCGGACGGCAAGCGGGTCCTGGTGGATCGGCTGTGGCCGCGAGGCGTGGGCCGGGAAGAGGCCGCGCTCGACCTGTGGCCCATAGACGTGACGCCCTCCAACGAACTCCGTAAGTGGCTCCATGCGCACCGCGATGAGTACGCAGAGTTCGAAGCGCGCTATAACGCCGAGCTCGACGGAGAGTCCCAACAGGCCGCGCTCGCAGAGGTGCGCGCTCTGCACGCCAAGCACACCGTCACGCTCATCACCGCCGCTAAGGACGTCGAGCACAGCCACGTCCCCGTGCTCCTCAAGCGTCTAGAGGAGGGGTCTTGAAAGGCGAGTAAAGCCCCTGCGGTACAAAGGGGGTGGGAGCGTAGGGAGGGAATCCTGATGAAGTTCCAAACCACGATCGACATCGACGCAACCCCGGCCACCGTCTGGCGCACCCTGACCGACGTGGAGTCCTGGCCCGAATGGTCGGCCTCCATGACCACGGTCGAACGCCTCCAGCAGGGCGACCTGGCCGTCGGCAGCAGCGCACGCGTCACCCAGCCGAAGCTGAAGGCCGCCATCTACACGGTCACCGAATGCGAACCCGGCAAGTCCTTCGTCTGGGAGATGAAGGCCACCGGGGTCAAGGTCCGCGCGATCCACCGCGTGGAGGACAAGGGCGAGGGCCACGCACGCATGGTCCTCGGCATCGAGCAATCCGGCGCGCTCAGCGGACTCATCGCCATGTTCTACGGCAAGCTCACCCGCCAGTACGTGGTGATGGAGGCCGAGGGCCTGAAGAAGGCCGCCGAGACTCTGGAGTCCGGCACGGAGTAGCCCGCCGCGGAGTAGCGCGCTAAAGGCGGTACCTCGCAGGGGCGTCAGTTCACGGTCGCCGTGTCGTCGATCAACCAGCTGTTCGAGCCGGTGTCGTAGTCGTAGATCGGACGCCCCTTCGCCCCGCTGGTCTGGAACGGCTTGCCGTGGTCGTCGATCCGCACGGTCCCGGACCGGCTCCCGCTGCTCCAGTCCAGCTCCAGGTACCACGCGACGTTCACCGCGTGCGCGTGCGCATAGACCGTCAGCACCTGCGGATCGGACTGCGACACCTTGAAGGGGAAGTCCACCGCGGGAACCACCGTGTCGCCCTGCTGCCCCGCCTTGGGATTCGCCAGCGGCCGGTCGACGTCCAGATTGACGTCGAACGACACCGGCTGGATCCCGCTCCCGCACCCCGACGCCATGGAGAACGCGGACCAGGGCAGCGGCGCGGCCTTACTGACGGTCCGCACATGCAGCCCCGACAGGACCACCGCGTTCGACGCCGTCCCCTGCACGGCCAGCTCGATCTTCATCGTGCCCGCCGGCACGGCGCCCAGCGCGGCGGCCCAACCCCTGGCGTCCTGCGCGGCCGGCGGAGGAGGAACCTCGCTCGGCTTCCTGTTCAGCAGGTACCACTGCTCGCACTTGTCCTCCCACTGGTAGGGACGGATGGTCACGGCGATAGGCGAACCGGAGGAAGAGGAAACAACGGAAGAGGGAGAAGAGGACGCGCTCGACGAACTCTGTAGAGACGAAGGAGCGGAGGAAGAGCTAGAGGGAGACGAGGCAGAGGCGGAGTCGGATGGGGAGGGAGAAGTAGAGAGGGAAGACGAACTCTGTAGAGAACTCGGCCCAGAGCCCGCAGCGGGATGACCATCGGATCCCGAGGACGCGAAAGCGACACCGGCCACAGCCGCCCCGACTCCCACGACGGCGAGCACGGCAAGCGCGGGAAGCAGGCGGCGACGTCCTCGCGAAGGAACAGCAGGGGGAACAGCGGACGCAGAGACCTCAGGAGGTTCGATGGGAGGGAGTTCTACAGAGGAAGCCGCCGGCTCCTCCGGAGCCGCCTCAGCAATCACCGCTGTCTCAGCAGCCGTTGAGGAACGCGCCTCGACCGCCGCCATCCACAGCCGATAAAGCGTCGCCATCTCCGTCGCGGAGGCTCCGGTCAACCGCGCGAACTTCTCTATGACGCTGTACTCCGGGGGCACAGTCTCCCCCTGCACATACCGATGCAGCGTCGAGGTCCCCACATGCAGCCGCTTCGCCAGGACCCCGTAACTCAGGCCCGACCGCTCCTTCAAATCGCTCAGCAGAGCGGCGAAACCCTC
>NZ_JAACYW010000538.1 GCF_015356825.1 Catenulispora rubra
ATCCAGGCATGCAGCGCGTTCAGGAAGTCCTTGCGTGCCTCGCGGCGGGGGTTGTGCCCGGCGTTCGGGAGTCGGACCGCGGTCAGCCGGCCGTCGCCCGCCCGTCGGAGGGCGTCGGCGTCGGCCGGAGTGACCATGCCGCCGTGCTGGGGGGATCCGTGCAGCAGCAGCACCGGACAGGCCACGGCGGCCAGGATGATCGTCAGCGGCGGTGCTGGCGCGGTGGGGCGACGGCAGTACTCCGGGTCGATGTCGGTCTTGGCGGTGGCCCAGGGTGCGAGTTCGTCGGTCGGCCAGCGCGGGTTCTGTTCGCGGCAGGCGGCGATCCGGTCGGGGTAGGGCGTGGCGCGGGCGGTGGCGAGCCAGTGCGGAACGCCTCGGACGGTGCCGTCCGCGTAGGCGTCGCACGGCGGGTCCTCAAGGACGAGTGCGGACACCAGGTCGGGGCGGTCGGCGGCCAGCTGCGCGGCGGTCACCGCGCCCATGGAGTGACCAACGATAACGGCAGGACCGGTCGTGACCGGTTCCAGTGCGGCGGCGACGTCGGCGGCTTGCGGCGCGGGGCCGACGGGACCGCGCGGCAGTGCGGAAGCGCCGTGGCCGCGGGCGTCGATGGCCAGCGTGCCGCCCAGCCCGGCCAGCCCGGGCAGCAGGGGTGTCCAGCAGTCGGCGGCGTCAGAGAATCCGTGGAGCAGCACCAGGTCGGGGGCGGGGCCGGTCATCCACCAGGCGGTGTGGCCGGTTTGATGGTGTCTCATCGGCGGGCCGCCCACAGCAGTCCGCGTTCGGTCAGGTCGGCGGTGGGGCGGTGTCGCAGGTCGTCCAAGCTGTGTCCCAGGCTGTTGACGAACACTCTCCCGTGGCCCCACTGGCGTGTCCATATCACCGGCATGCTGACCGGCGTGCCATCCGGGGTGTGGCACACAGTCGTGGCCAGGGTTTGGTTGGCGGCGTCGGTGAGGATCCAGTACTGCTCAGTGGTGACGGTGAAGTCGGCGCTGTCGGCGACGACGGGATGGTCGGCGTAGCGGCCGTCGAAGGTGACGGTGTAGGTCGTGAGCTCGGCTGGATGGTGCAGGAACACGCCTCCGACCATCCGCTGGTAGTCCCGGTCGTCGAACGATGCCAGCACCCCGCCGTGCCAGCCGGCGAAACCGGATCCGGCGGCGACCGTGGCGCACAGCCCGGCGGACTCGGCCGCGCTGAGCATCCCGCCGGTGTAGCACTGGACGATCAGGTCGTTCTCGGCCAGCGCAGGATCGCCGTAGGCCGTCGGCGAGGCGACGGTGACATCGAATCCCGCGCCGGCCAGCACCGGCAGGAACAGTTCGGTGGCCGCGGTGGGGCTGTGGCCTTCCCATCCGCCGCGTACTATCAGGGCCTTGTTCGTCATCGGCGTGCCGCCCGGATGACGTCGCGATAGAACAGGGCTGACTGTTTCGGTGTGCGTTGCAGGCTGTGGTAGTCCACGTGGTACAGGCCGAAGCGGGGACCGTATCCGTGGCCCCACTCGAAGTTGTCCATGAGCGTCCAGGCGAAGTACCCCTGCAGGTTGGCACCCTGGGCGCAGGCCCGGGCCACCGCGTGCAGGTGGTCGGCCAGGAACGCGGTGCGCTGGTCGTCACGAATGGTGCCGTCGGGTTCTACGACGTCCCCGAATGCCGCCCCGTTCTCGGTCAGGACGATCGGAACGCCTGGGTATTCATCGCGCAGGCGCAGCAGCAGGTCGGTCAGCCCCGAGGGCGTGATTGGCCAGCCCATACCGGTGCGCGGCCCCTGGTAGGCATCGCGGCCGCTGGCGGCGACTGTCTCGGTGAAGTAGTAGTTGACGCCCAGTACGTCCAGGGGCGCGGCGATGGCGGCCAGGTCGCCGTCGCGGACCGGCAGCACGACATTGCGCGCCGCGAGATCGGCCAGCACGTCGTCGGGGTAGCGGGCGTGGAACAGCGGCTCGGTGTACATGCGGATGCCCAGGCCGTCGGTGCGCCGGGCGACGTCGAGGTCGACGGCCTGGTCACTGGCGGGGACGGCGGGGGTCAGGTTGAGGGTGAGGCCGAACCGGTGTGCAACGGTGGACGCCTCGCGCATCCGGGAGGTGGCCAGGCCGTGGCCGAGCAGCAGGTGGTGCACGGCGTGCATGGCTGCGGAGAAGTCTGTGCGGCCGGGGGCGTGGATGCCGGTCGCGTAGCCGTAGGTGGCGATGCACCACGGCTCGTTCACTGTGGTCCAGTTGTGGACGCGGTCGCCGAGGTGGTCGAACGCCATTGCCGCGTAGTCGGCGAAGCGGTAGGCGGTGTCGCGCTCGGGCCAGCCGCCAGCGTCTTCCAGCTCCTGCGGCAGGTCCCAGTGGTACAGCGTGATCCACGGGTCGATTCCGCGGGTCAGCAGCTGGTCGGTCAGCCGGTCGTAGAAGCCGAGGCCGGCGGGGTTGGGCGGGCCGCTGCCGCCGGGCTGGATCCGCGGCCAGGCCAGGGAGAACCGGTAGGTGTCGACCCCCAGATCGGCCAGCAGGCCGACGTCCTGGGGCATCCGGTGATAGTGGTCGCAGGCCACCGCGCCGGTGGAGCCGTCGGCGATGGCGCCGCCGGTGGCGGCGAAGGTGTCCCAGATCGAGGCAGTGCGACCGTCAGCATCGGCGGCGCCCTCGATCTGGTAGGCGGAGGTGGCGACCCCGAAGCGGAAGCCGGCTGGTACGGCAGCGGACAGCTGCGAGGCCAGGTCCGGTACCGAGTGCAGGGGATCGGTCATGGTTCTTCCTTGGACGGGCCGGGCGGGAGCGCGGCGAACGCGCCCCCGCCCGGCGATGGTCGGGCTGCCGTGCGGTGTCGTTGTGGCTCAGGTGGGGAGGTGCCAGGTTTGGTTGGTGTTGGCGTGGCAGTCCCAGATTTGGAGTTGGGTGCTGTCGGTGGTGTTGCCGGCGGGGTCGTCGAGGCAGCGTCCGGAGGAGCTGGAGATGAGTTCG
>NZ_JAACYW010000539.1 GCF_015356825.1 Catenulispora rubra
GTCGGGGGACTGAGTCGCAGCACGTTTCAACGCCGCCCCAGTTTTCACCCCGCCCCATCCAGGGGGCTACACCACCCTCGGCTCAATGATCTCAAACCGTCAAGGCCCGAATGAAGTACCCAGCCCGCGAACCGCCCGATCGGACCAGCGCGAGCTCGCCGTCGACGGCCTCACACCCGAATGCTCCGCGGCAGCTCCGCGTCCGCCACGTACCCGATCCCCCGCACCGTTCGGATCAGGTCCGGGACGCCGAGCTTCGCGCGCAGTGTCGCGATGTGCACCTCCAGCGTGCGGTTCGCCGACTTCTCCGTGGTGTGCCAGACCTTGCGCAGTATCAGTTCCCTGCACAGCACCGCGCCCGGCGTGCTCGCCAGCAGGTGCAGGAGGTCGAACTCCTTGCGGGTGAGCACCACCGGCTGGCCGTGGACGTTCACCCGGCGCTCGTCCGCGTCCACCACTACTGGGCCGACGCCCAGGTGGTCGGGCCGCTCCGTCGGGGTGCGCACCGCCGCGCGTATTCGGGTCGAGAGTTCGGTGAGGCCGTAGGGCTTCACCACGAAGTCGTCCACGCCGATCCGGCGGCCCTCGATCCACAGGCCGCGGTCGGCGCGCGCGGTGATCGCCACCAGGGCGGCCTCGGTCTGGCGGCGGATGCGCTCGCACAGGGCCAGCGCCTCCTCGTCGAGCAGGCCCAGATCCAGGAGCACCGCGTGCGGCGAGAACGCCGCCATGCCCGGCAGGTCGTCGGCGCGCAGCCGCCGGACCGCGAACCCGTCCAGGCGCAGTGCGTTGTCCAACGCCGGTTGCACCCGGTCGTCCCTGCGGCCGGCCACCACTAGCCTCATTCGCCCGTCACCTCACAGCGCCGATGTGCGCCCATTACGACCAAAAACCAGCAAAAATCCGGCAATTTATTAACAATGTTTACCAGGGCCCTGCCATTCTGCTCACCCAGCGTGCCGGAAGGCAATACCGCGCGTGTGGGTTTTCTCAACGCATCCTCAAGTCGACCCGCCCCACCAGGGGCGGAAGAAACGGAGCAATGAGCATCCGTCGGCCCATGGCGGCCCCTTGTCAAGACCGACATCTCCGCACGCTCCAACGCAACACTCTGAGAGTGTGGAAGATCGGACGAATACGCCGAATGTGTGACGCGGCACCGCGCCGCACGGTGCGGGAGGCACGAATCCCCGCCGGCGTCGGCGAGGGTGGCCGGATGACGGTCGACGGCTCGTACATGGCGTGGGCCCGGCCCACGCGCCGGGTGCACCTCGCGCTGTCGGTGGGGATGACCGTGACCGGAGTCATCCTTATCGCGGCGGGGAGTTCCGGGGGACGGAGCGCGGCGCAGACGGTACCGCCGCCGGCCCTGGGACGCGCTGCGGACAGTGTCGTGAGCGGGAGCAGCGGGAGCAGCGGGGCGGCGGGCGGTCCGGTTCCGGCGGCGCCGCTAGTGCACTTCGCGCCTCCGGTGCCGGCGCCGGTTCCGATGCCGGTAGACCTGCCGGGTGTCGGGACTAAGACGCATTCGAAGCCGCGGTCGCACGGTCGGCATGCCGCTTCGGTACCGCCGCCGGAAACCGCACCTCCACCAGCCCATCACCTGCCCCACCCCTCCGACCTTTCCCGCCTCCTCACCCCGCCGCCGCATCCCTCGTCGCCACAACTGCCGGCCCACCCGCCGCAACACTGATTCCGGCGGCGTCTCCGCTGGTCTGTACCCCTGAAGAACGTCTAGGCTGACGGCCGTGGCGATGCGACAACTCGGGGACCTCGAAGCGGCGGTCATGGACCGCATATGGCGGCGCAACCGCCCGGTGCTGGTCAGGGACATCCTCGACGACCTGAACACCGACCGGTCCCTCGCCTACACCACGGTCATGACCGTCATGGACAAGCTGCACCGCAAGGGATGGCTGCGCCGCCAGCCGCAGGGGCGGGCGTACGTCTACGAAGCCGTCGCCTCGCGCGAGTCGTACACCGCGCGGCTGATGCGCGACGCGTGGGCGACGAGCGACAACCAGGCGGTGGCGTTCGTGCACTTCCTTGAGCAGCTGTCCGACGAGGAAGCCAAGGCGCTGCGCGCGGCGCTGGAGATCTGTCCCCCGGCGTCGCCCCACCCGGCCACGGAGGAAGAGCAGACTCAGTGACGGCCGCGCTCCTCCTGGTCGTCTACGCGCTCTCCGTTGCGGTATTCGCACCGCCGCTCCTCGCCCGGCACTGGCCCTCGGACCGTGCTCCCCGGCTGACGGTGACGCTGCTGCAGATCCTGACGTGCTCGTTCCTGGTGGCCGCGGTCGCGGCCGGACTGGCGCTGGCGTTCACGCTCGTCGAAGGTCTGTCGGAGCTGTCGCCGGCCCTGGACTCGTGCACCGACCAGATCCCGGTGACCGACCACGGCTCCGTCGGTACGGTCCTGGGCCACCTCGGCTGGATCTCGGCGGTCCTGCTCTCGGCGCGGCTGCTGTACTGCCTGGCCGCCACGTTCGGCACGGCCCGCCGTCGCCGCCGCGCCCACAGCGAAATGCTCCGCATGCTCGCCACCCGCGACGACGAACTCGGCGTCCTGGTCCTGGACCACCCGGCACCGGCCTGCTACTGCCTCCCCGGCGACGTGGTGATCACCACCGGCGCGCTGGAGCGCCTGAGCGCGAAGCAGCTGGAAGCGGTCCTCCTGCACGAGCGCGCGCACCTGTCCGGCCGCCATCACCTGATCATCGCCCTCGCCGCCGCGATCCGCCGCACCATCCCGCACATCAGACTCCTGGCCTACGCCGAACGCGAAACCCGCCGCCTGGTCGAACTCATCGCCGACGACGCCGCCGTGGCCCGCACCGGAGCCCCGACCGTCGCCGCGGCCCTGGCCGTCATCGGCGCCGCGCAAGGCACCGACCGCGCCCCGGGGTACGACCCGGTCCCGGAGACGGCCCTCGCCATCGACTCCTCCCCCACCC
>NZ_JAACYW010000054.1 GCF_015356825.1 Catenulispora rubra
TCGCGGGGGCGGCAGGACGGGGCGCGGCGACGAGATCCGCGCCGGAACCTGCGAGCGAATCAGGCGAAGCTGCGCCGCCGACATCAGACCTGGAGCCGACTTGCCTGTCGCCAAGACTGCCAGCGATGCCAGGACCTGCCACGCCATCGGCTATACCACCGCCAGCGGCAAAACTGGAACCGGAAACAGCATCGGCACCAAGATCGGCAGCCATGTCCGGCGTAGCTGCCGCGTCATCAACTCCGGCGTCATCAGCGTCATCATCCGCGTGCCCGCCAGCGGTACTTGAAGCCGCGCCACCCCCCACCGCAAAGTGCCGATCCCCGGCCTCGCTCCCCAGTGCCTCCCAAGCGCGCCAGGCCCAGACCGCAAGCGCGATGGCCTCCTTCGTGTCGCGGGCGTCGCTGCGGGCGTAGGCCAGGTCGTGGGGGACCAGGAAGCGGACTGAGCAGTTCGGGAGTTCGACTCGGGGGACCTGTTCGGTGGCGGTTGCGGGGTGGACGCGGGCCAGGTAGCCGGTGGCGTGGCGGCGGCGGGCGGTGGCGAAGTTGCGTTTGCCGAGGAGGGTTTCGAGGTGGTCGTCGGTGAATTCTGATGGCGACCATTGTTCGAACTCTTCTGTGCCGTCCGAGGCTGTGGCCTGGTAGGCCAGTACCACCGCCACCACGTGGCGGCAGGCGCCGGAGGCTCCGCAGGTGCAGGCCGCTGCTTCCAGGCCGCCGGGTGGGAGGGCGCAGATGACGCCGTCGGGGAAGGTGCCGCGGATGGCGTCGGCGTCCTCGGTGATGGTGGGGCCGGTGTCGGCTGCGGCTTCCTTCGCGGCGCGCTTGTACAGGCCGCGGTTGGTCAGGGAGACCAGGGCGTCCTCGGTGAGGGCCAGGAGGTCCGCGCGGGTGGTCATGAGTTCACCGCCTCGGCGACGAAGGCCGCGAGTTCGCCGGGGGTCATGGCGCCGACGAAGGCGCCGAGGTCGGCCAGGCGTTCGCCCATCTCGCGGTTGAAGGCGGGGTTGGCGTCCTCGTCGAGGGCGCACAGGGCGAGGAAGCGGCAGCCCTGCTCGATCAGGGAGCGGGCGCCGCGCAGCAGGCCCGCGTCGCTGCCGCCTTCGTAGAGGTCTGATATCAGGGCCACGATGGTGCGGCGGGGGTTGGCGACCAGCTCGCCGGCGTAGCTCACCGCGCGGGAGATGTCCGTGCCGCCGCCGAGCTGCACCTTCATCAGCAGGTCCACGGGGTCCGTGACGTCGCTGGTCAGATCGACCACCGACGTGTCGAACGCGACCAGGTGCGTGCGCACGCCGGGCAGCCCCCACAGGCAGGCCGCCGTCACCGCGGAGTGGATCACCGACGACACCATCGACCCCGACTGGTCCACCAGCAGGATCACCTGCCAGTTGTCGACGTGCCGGCGGGAGCGCGTGAAGAAGTGCGCGTCCTCGATGTAGAGCTTGCGCTCCTCCGGCTGGTAGTGCCCGAGGTTGCCGCGCAGGGTGCGCTTCACGTCGAAGTTGCGCGCCAGCCGCACCTGCGACGGCCGCCGCAGCCGGGTCCCGGAGAACGCCACGCGCACCTCGGTGGCCAGCTTGCGCATCATCTCCGCGACCACCGCCGCGACCAGCTTGCGCGCCAGCTCCAGCACCTTCGGGTCCATCAGGTGCTTCGTCCGCAGCACCGCTTTCAGCAGCGCCGGGCTCGGCTCGACGCGCTCCAGCACCTTCGGGTCGGTGACGATGTCATGGATCTGATACCGGTCCACCGCGTCCCGGGTCAGCCGCTCGACCGTCTCCTTGGGGAACAGCCGCGTGATCCCGTCCAGCCAGTCGACGGTCGTGAGCACCGAGTCCTCGCTGCCGCCGGGACCCTTCGGGCCGCCCGAACCGGCGCCACCTTTGCGGACGCCACGCTGCGCGAGGTCGTCGTCGCGGCCGTACAGCCAGTCCAGAGCCGCGTCGCGCGAGGCGTTGTCAGGGCTCAGCGATGTGCCGGCCGACGCCGGGGCGCCGAGGATCATCCGCCACCGCTCCAACGCGGCAGCCGAATCAGCAGCCTTCTCGACATCGACATCGGCACCGGCACCGGCACCGGCACCGGCATCAGCCCCGACGCCGGGACCAGGCACCGCGCCAACAACATCAGGCCCCTGCGGAACAACGTTCACCAGACCAGCCCCTCCCGCTCCAGCACCGCCTGCACATGGCTGTCCAGCTCCCGTCCTCGCGCCAGGGCCAACGGATCGTCCAGCTTCCCGCGCACCAACGACCGCGCCGAATCCTCGACCCCGTACAACCGCAGCACCTGCCCGGCGATCGTCTCCCGCTCCCGCGGCGGGAAGTACGCGAACGCCTGCCGCAGCGCCGGCAACGCCACCAGCAAGTCCCGATCCGTCATCGCCGTGACCAGATCGTCCAGCACCGTCAGCACCGACGCCTCCTCCAGGCACTGCTCCCGCGCCAGCGCGAACAGCCCGCCGAGCCAGTCCCCGAGGCTCGCAGGATTCCCGGCGGCCCGGATCGTGCGCTCGGCGTCCGACGGCGGCGTGCCCAGCGACCAGCCGAACCCGAACGCCGCGCCCCGCAAATCCGGCCCGGCCTCCGTGTTGTCCGCGATCCGCGCCATCACCTCCAGCGCACGCACCGCGTCCAGACCGAGCCGGGCCGCCGCGTGCCGCACCGCGTCCCGCACCGACCGAACAGCGGCGATCCGCCGCGGCGCGGCAGGCGCCCCCGGTGAGCCCGGCGCCGATTCCACCAGCCACAACAGCCGGTCCACAGCAGCGCCGATGACGATCCCCAACGTCTCAGACTGCTGAGCATCCAGGAGCTGGTCGTGCCGCCACAGGCCCAGCACGGCGGCCAGCACCTCGCCCAACGGCTCGGGATCGCTGCCGGCGCCCACGGACAGCGCCAGCGAGCCCAGCACCTCCCGCGACCAGTCCTCGATCCCGCACAGCACCGCGTCGAACAGCGCCTTCGCAGCGGCGTCCAGGTTCCCGCCGCCCTGCACGCGCTCCCCCAGCCGCGCCGTCGCCGCCAGCTCGACCGTCGGGCCGTAGCCGCCGGCCTCGATCAGTGCGGCCAGCCGGTCCTGCTCGGCGGTGATCCGCCACTCCTCAGTGAAAGTGCTGTCCTCGGCAGCCGGATCCGGTCCGGAGACCCGCCGGTAGCCCGGAATACCGAGAACCCTGAGTCGGTGCAGCAACCGCGAGGTATCCCGCTCCGCGACGACCGTCAGATCAAGCGTCACAGAGTTCTTATCCGTCAGCCCGTGCCGTTCCAGCTCCGCCTCGGCGTCGTGCACCAGCGGCGGCAGCGGCGTGTCCTTGTGCAGCCGCCCGACCCGGTCCCCGGACAGCGCCGCGACCATCTCCACGACCGCCGGATGCGTCCCCGGCGCCAGCAGCCGGCGCCCAGTCCAGGGCAGCGGCTGGTCCAGCGCCTCCCCGACCAGCGCCGACACCAGACCGTCGAGCAGATCGGCGCGGGCCGGATGCCGGTGGCCGCGCACGGCCGCCAGGCCCTCGCCGTTGACCCGCGCCGCGATGAGGTCGGCGGTCGAGACCCGCTGGCTGCGGCCGCGCAGCCGGTGCACGACCTCCTCGGTCAGCGCCGCGGCTGCCGCGCGCGGTCCCAGCTCCCACAGCCGCTGGTAGTAGCCCGGGGACGGCATGCCGGACTGGTAGCCGTCGAAGGCGTCGAGGCGCTTGAAGGAGTAGGGGACCAGGTAGCTGACGGCGGAATCGACCGGTATCGGGTCAAGCTTGGGCCATCCGGCGTCCTCGCACTCACCCGCGAGCCGCAACAGCGCGGGCCGGTGGAACCCGCCGCACACCACCAGCACCGGCCGATCAGGACTCTTACGCAGCGCGGCCGCGATCCACCGCGCCATGTACTGCTCGCGGATCTCGTCGGACGTCGGCTCGCCCTGGTCGCCCGGGTCCCGGTCAGCCTGGTCGCCCGGCTCCCGATCGGCGTCGGACGCCGAGCGGACCAGATCAAAGTACGTGTTCAGCCGCTCCCCGAGTTCCGCCGACGGCACCTCGGAAGCCTCGATCTCCGCCATGTGGTCCCACAGCGTGTCGATGTTGTCCATCCCGAACTGCCGGCACAGCTCGTCCACAACCTGTGTGTAACGCAGCTCGGCGTCGGCGTACCGGTTGGTCAGCACCGAGAACGCCGGATGCCAGGCCGGCAGGTCGATGAACCGCACCTCGGCCCCGGCCTGCGTGCCCTCGGTCAGCGCGACCCACTCCGGTGAGTACTCACAGAACGGCGACCACGAGCCTCGCGCCAGCGAGCCGTCCCGCACCGAGGTGAACACCGCGACCGGCAGCTCGTGGCCGAGCAGGAACTCCCCGATCCGGTCGTTCATGTCCGACGGGCCCTCGATGAGCACGTGCGCCGGCCGCAGCCGCTCGATCGCCTCGCGGACCAGGCCCGCGCACGCCGGGCTGTGGTGCCGGACGCCGACGATGGTGAGGTTCCCGATGACGTCCACGCTCGCCGTCGAGGCCGGCGGCGGAGCCACCTTCTCAGAGGACGTCATCAGCCGGGCAGCCGGTGCCGCGCGTCGTACAGCTCCTGCCACTGGTCGCCCTTGCGCCGCTGCGCGTGCTGCTCCAGATACGTGCGCAGCTTCGCCAGGTCGTCGGCGTTGTCCTTGGCCGCGGTCCCGGCCAGGCACTCGACGATGTCCGTGGCCGTCCCGGCGTCCCCGCGCAGGAACCAGCCGCGCAGGCCCACGGCGTGCGCCACCGAGACCGCCTCGGCGGTGCTCATCACCGACGACAGCCGCTCCATCCCGTCGCCCCGGTCGGTTTTGCCCTCGCGCAGCTCGCGGAACGCGGTGACCAGCACCTCCAGCACATCGCGGCGCGGCGGCACCGTGACGCCGGAGCCCTGCAACAGATGCGTCGCCTCCTGCTCGACCAGCGCGAGTTCGGTGGCGAAGTCGGTGATCGCGAACACGGTCTCGAAGTTGAAGCGCCGCTTGAGCGCCGCGCTCATCTCGTTCACGCCGCGGTCCCGGGTGTTCGCCGTCGCTATGACGTTGAACCCCTCGCGCGCGAAGACCAGCGCGTCCTCACCGGTCAGCTCCGGCACCGCCATCACCCGGTCCGACAGCGGCGAGAGCAGGCAGTCCTGCACTTCCAGCGGACAGCGCGTGATCTCCTCGAACCGCACCACCCGGCCCTCGGTCATGCCGCGGTACAGCGGCGCCGGGACCAGCGACTTCGTCGAAGGGCCCTCGGCGACCAGCAAGGCGTAGTTCCACGAGTACTTGATCTGGTCCTCGGTGGTGGCCGCGCCGCCCTGCACGGTGAGCGTCGAGTCGCCGCTGACCGCCGCCGCCAGCAGCTCCGACAGCAGCGACTTGGCGGTGCCGGGCTCACCGACCAGCATCAGGCCTCTGCTGGTGGCCAGCGAGACCAGTGCGCGATCGATCAGCGAGGGGTCGCCGACGAACTTGCGGCTGATGCCGACCCGCTCGTCGCCGAGGATGAAGCGCCGCGCGGCGCGCAGGCTCAGCGCCCAGCCCGGCGGCCGCTCGCCGGAGTCGCCGGCGCGCAGCCGCGCCAGCTCGTCGGCGTAGCGGACCTCGGCGGCCGGGCGCTGGACGCGCTTGCCGCCGGCGCCCGAACCGGGACCCGGGCCGGCGCCCGAACCCGAGCCGGAGCCTGATTCGGGGCCCGGGTCCCCGGCCGGGGCCGGCTCTCCGGAGGACTGTGCCGCGGCCGTCCCGGCGGTGTTCTTGGCGGTCACTGTGCGGTCACCTCAGTCAGATCGCGAAGTATTTCGGATGCGGTCACAGGGTCGAGTGTGCCGAACGGGTCCGACCGTTCGGGCACCGGGAGGCAGTAGCCGGACCCGTCGCGGGATATCCACACGCCTTCGAAGGTCTGGTCCTCCGATTCCGCGATATTGCCGACGGCGATCCCGGGGTCGAGGGTGGCGAACAGAACCCTGCCATCGGGCAGCGGCCGGGCGATGTAGACCTCGATGCCGCTGTCCCAGGGCTCGCCGCGCACCCAGCCGCGCCGGGTCAGCCCGGCCACCTTGCCGGCCGGCATCCCGATGTCGTCGAACCGGTTCAGGACCAGCGACGCGCGCTCGGCGTCGGTCAGGACGTGCGGCTGCCGACCGAGCTGCGCGAACGGCTGCAGGATCTGGTAGTCGGCCAGCACATCGGACCAGCGTCCGACCAGGTCGCCGAGGTCCAGCGGATGCGCGACGCCGATCACGGCATCGTCGGGCACCGTGAACAGCTCGTCGTCGAGGTCTGCGAACGTCAGGTCCTCGGCGACGCGGAAGGTCGCGACCAGCACGCCCCGCGCGTCGAACGTCCCCCACACCACCTGCCGCGCGATATGGCGCACCAGCGGATGCCGCACAAAGAAGGCGGAGAACTCCGCCGCGTCCCAGCGCCGCCGCAGGACCATCGCCCGCTCCAGCCGCGCCACCTGGTCCGCGACCACGGTGCGGGCCCGCTTCTTCAGCGCCGAGAAGTCCCGGACGGCCGCCTCGGCCAGCTCGGAGTCGTCGTTCGCGCCGGGCTTCGGCAGGGCCTTGAGATGCTTGCCGGACTCCTCGCGCACGCACGGCTTCAGCTCGGCGTCGAACCCGACGGCGAACCGCCGCGGCCCGAAGTCCAGCGTCATCGCCCCGTTCGCGTCCAGGCCGAGGTCCGGGACCACGCGGTCGGCGAGCTGTTCGGCGGTCAGGCCCAAGCCCTCGGCGATCTCCGCGATCTTCTCCCCGGCCCGGTCCTTCAGGGCCTTGAACTTCAGGCGCTGGGAGATGCCGGACAACGTGGTCAGCGCGAGATCCGTGCCGATCGCGGCGAAGACGTCCAGCGCCTTGACCGCGCGAGCGTGGCCGTTCTCCCCCGGCCAGGCGCGGATCAGCGGATCCAGCCGACGCACGATCTCGTCGTCGCCGAACCAGCACAGCGCGAGCAGGACCCACGCGCACTCGCTCGGATATCCGGCCATCCGCCAGTTCTCCATCAGGGCCCAGGCGTACTCACGCAACGACACGGCGTCGCAGAGTTCTTTGACGGTTGCGATGCCGTCGTACGGATCGCTCGGCTTGGACAGAGCGAGCATCTGTCCGAGGTGGCGGACCGCTTCCGAAGGCAGGCCGGAGGCGCCGTCGGCGAGCGCGATCTGAGGCAGCGAAAAGGATTCCGCCCACCTGGGTGCCTCAGGCAGGGTCTTCGGCAGCTCCTCGCCGCCGTCGGATTCCATCAGGATTCTGATGGCTGCTGCCGCCTCGTCGCCGTAGGTCTCGGCCGCGATCGCGATCACGTGGACACCCGCCTTGTCGCCGAGCCAGCGCACTGTCCGGGCCGCTGCCTGCCGGTCCTTGCCCGGCTTGCCCACGGCCGCCGGGATCAGCTGTTCGGCGGCGTAGTCCGCGTGGCGGGTGAGCCACCGGACGGCGTCGGCGCGGCCGGTCGTGCGCTGCGTGAGGGCCACGGCGAAAGCGGCGGCGATCTCGGGGCTGCGGAACGGCTGGATCAGTCCCAGGCGGTGCGATGCGGCGGCCTTCAGGGCCATGGGCAGTCCCAGGACCTCGAACCGGGCCAGGTACACCCGAGCCCAGCCGTCCCGCTCACGAGCGCGAGGCTGCCCTCCGGCCTCCAGCAGCGGACGGACCAGCTCGTCGGCCGCGCGGCAGAAGAAGCGTGCGTAGTTGATCTGTCGCCAGACGCCGTCGATCTGCCGCCAGTCGCTGCGGTAATCGCCCTGGTCGGCGAGAAAGGCCGCGATGACGGCGTCGTCCGGCTCGGTCGGGTGACGCTGGTCGCGGAACCACGTCGCCAGCCATTCCTCACGCTCGCCGTCGGCCCACGCCGCGAACGCCCCGGCCGGTGCTGTCAGGCCTTTGACGACCACCGGCGCAGCCGCCGTGTCGCGGTTGACCCACGGCGGTGCGACGAGCACCTTCGGCAGCGTCGCCGATGGAGCGTCGGGAAGGGCACGCGGGGGATCGAGCGCCGCCTCGACCCGGGCTCGCGCGTCCGGGCTGAGCGTCGGCAGCTCCTCCCGGGCCAGCTCGGGATAGGCGTTCGCGTGGAGAGCCAGCGCATGTGTCACATGCTTGGCCCAGACGACCTCGCCCGGGCCGAGATCGGTCTCGGCCAGGACGCGGAGAGTGCGGCGCGGGAACAGCTTGCCGCCGGCGAGCAGGGAACCCTGTACCCCCTTCGCTCCGAGGCGAGTTATCAAGGCCCGAATTGACTCCTCACTTCCCAGCTCCGAGAACAAGGCAAGCAGCTCACCATCGACAAGCCACTCCTCGTCGAGCCACGGAACGAGCAACGGTGCCACCGCCGGGCCGACCGACGCCAGCACCGTCGGCAGCGTCTCCTCCGGCTTGGGCCAGTACAGCCACGGCTGACGCGCCACGTACTCCCGGGCCTGATCGCTCGTGGTGAGCGCGGCGGCCAGCAGGCAGCAGGCCAGGTCCACGTCCCTGCGGCCGTCGAGCACCTCGGCGGCCCGGAGGTCGGCGTCGACCCACTCGGTGCGCTCCCGGAACAGGAACGAGGTCAGCGCCCGCTGGTCGCGGCTGCCGTCGCGGTACTCAGTCGCCGCGGCCGCCGCATCGGCGTATTCGGCATCAGTGGCATCGGCCAGCAGCGCGAGCAGACGTGCGGCGACCCTCCAGCGGAAGTCACGTTCATGGGGCTCCGGACCGCGGAGAAACTGCGGGTTCTGAGGTCTACCGTGTAGATAGTCGGGCGATATGGCACACACCCCATGCAACTCGGCCACCGCACAGACCGCGAAGGCGTGGCCGCGGCCCAGGACCCAGCTGTCCACGAAGCGGCGCGGCACCACGGACTTCGCGGCGCCGAAAATGAGCGCCACACGCAGCCCGGCCTGGAGTGGCGAGGCAGTCGTCAGCGTGTCGAAGCCGGGCTGCGTCGCCGCCTCGACCAGATCCCGCTCCGACCCCGGATCGGCGATGGCGTGCTGATAAAACCTGTCGGCCTCTTGGCGGAGACTGTCCATCCATTCGACCAGCGAGCTCAGCGGCTCGTCGATCGGCGTCGGAACGCCCCCGTCGCCCCGGCGCCGAAGCACCTTCGCGCGAAAGCGTTCCGGCAGGACGAACTCCTCGTCCACGGTGACCGTCATCGGTCCTTCCATATCTCTTCCAGGTCGCGCAGGACCACCGACGCGGACAGCGCGTCGAGCCCGGCCAGCGGCAGCGCGTGCCGCTCGATGTCGGGGTCATTGCCGGTCGCGCTCAGCCAGACCGCTGTGATGGCTTGGAGCGGCGACAATGCCACGGCGCCGGCCTCCAGGCCCGGTACCAGGTCCATCACCACCCACTTCCCGTCGCCGACCGGCCGGAGCAGCCGGGCCCACCGCCGGTCGGCGATCGGGCCGCGGTGCCAGCCCCGGGTCGCCAGCAGTTCGAACTTCGTCGGGCCGAAGCGGACCTCGTACCCGGCGGGGGCGCTGGCGACGACGTCGGGCGAGATGTACTGCCGCACAAGGCGATTGCGGGCCCTGTCCTCGGCGTCCAGCACCAAGGGCAGTCGGCCGAGCTGGTTGAACGGCTGTAGGACTTCGTAGTCGCCGAACACCTCGGACCAGCGTCCCAAGGTGAGTCCGAGGTCGACGGGATGCGCGACGCCGATCAAAGCGCCTTCGGGGACCTCGTAGTGCGCGTCGTCGACGTCTGCGAAGCTCAGGTCCTCGGCGATCCGGAACGAGCCGAGCAGCACGCCGTCCTCGCTGTACACGCCCCACACCAGACGCCGCGCGATACGGCCGAGCACGAGGTGGCGCACCACGTACTCGGCGAACTCCGCCGGGATCCAGCGGCGGCGCTGGAATATCGCCCTCTCCATCCGGGCCGCCTGCTCCTGCGCCCCGTCCTGGACCTGCTTCTTGAGCGTGGTGAACCGCTTGTAGGACGCGGCGGCCGGCTCGGCGTCGTCCCGCTTGCCGGGCTTGGGCATTGTCCGCAGCACGGTGCCGGCCTCGTCGGTGACGACGGGTCGCAGGTAGTCGTCGAAGGAGACGTCGAAACAGCGCCTGCCGTAGTCCAGCCGGACGGTGCCCTCGGCGGTCAGCCCCGAGGTCGGGACCAGCCGGTCGGCGAGCCGGTCCGGAGACAGGTCCAGGGATTCGGCGACGTCCTCGAAGGTCGTCCGCGCCTTGCGTTTCAGCTTCATGGTCCACGAGCGGCCGGCGAAGCCGTGCAAGGCCGTCAGCGCGCGGTCGCCGCCGATCATGGCGAGCGCGTCCAGGCCGTCGCACACGTTCTCCGGCTTGGACCGGCGGTGCCAGGCCCGGATCAGCTCCTCCAGCCGCGCGACCGTGGTCTGATCGCCGAAGACGCCGAGCGCGCCGACGACCCAGCGGTCCTCCTCGTCGCCGCCCGCCAGGTCCCAGGTCTGAGCCAGGGACCAGACGAACTCCGCGAGCGAGGTCGCGTCGCAGAGCTCTTTGACGATCTCCAGGCCCCCGTAGGGCGCGTCGGGCTTGGAGAACATCAGCATCTCCAGGACCGCCTGCGCGGCGCTGCGCGGAAGCGGGGTCTTGCCGTCCTTCAAGCGGATCTCGGCCAGCAGCGCCGCGCGGGCCCACATCGGCGACGGCGGAACGGTGCGGGGGCAGGCCTCGATGCCCCGGTCCGCCATGACCTCCTTGGCCGCGGTGGCGGCCTCTTCGCCATAGGTCTGCTGCGTGATGGTCACGACGTCGACCCCGTCGGCTTCGAGCCACCGGAGCGCGGCGACGGTGTTCTGCCGGAGCTTGCCGGGCTTGCCCAGCGCGGTCGGCACGAGGCCCCGCACCGCGTCCTCGGGATGCCGGCGCAGCCAGGAGATGGCGTACGTCCGCACGGAGCGCAGCCGCACCAGTCCGTCGGCCATGATCGCGGCGATCTCCGCGCTCGCGAACGGCTGGAGCAACTGCGCCCGCACCGCCGGGAACCGCGTCAGGGACAGCACCGTCGGCAGCGCCAGGAGTTCGTACTTCGCGACGAACGTCCGGGCCCGGTCCGTGACCTGGCGCATCGGCGGCTGCCAGGCCAGGAGCTGCGGACGTACCAGTTCGTCGGGGGCATACGCGGCGAAGTAAGTGGCGAGGTGTTCGTTGGCGGTGCCGTCCAGGATCTCCGGCAGGACGGCCTTCCAGCCCTGCTCCGGCGTCCAGCCGGCGCCGTGCAAGGTGAGCCGGGTTTCGCGCTCGCCGCGCAGCCAGTCGACGGTGACCTCGGCCGGCGCGGTCAGGCCCTCGATCACGACCGGCTTCGCGCGCTTGCGCTTCTTGTCCCGCCACGGCGGAGCGGCCAGGATCTCGGGCAGATCGAGCGCCTCGACGTCGGGGGTGTCGTCGTCGAGCAGCGCCTCGATCCTTTCCCACGCCTCAGGGCTCACCCGCGCGGCCTCGGCCCTGGCCCGGTCGGGATCGTCGAGCACGACCATGGTCAGCAGGCGGGTGATCTCCTCGGTCGGCGCGGCCTCGGCCAGGATTCGCAGCGCCCGGCGGGGGAACCGCTTGACCGCGGCTTGCAGGCGCTCGCCCACCCCGTCCCGGTCGATCCACTGGACGAGCACGGACATCGCCGCGTCGCCCGGCGTCCGGGCGATCAGGCCGAGCGAGCGCCGGTGGATCGGGCACGGTTGCGGACGTCCCTTGCGCGGGGACGGACACCGGTGGCCGGAATCGCACCACGCGGTGAGCACCGGCAGTGCCTCGGCTCCGGCAACCGTGAGGAAGGTCAGCTCGACATGCGATTCGCCGTCCCACTGCCAGTCCGTCAGCCCCCTGAAACGCTTGGCGAGCGCGGACGCCTGAGCCGCGGTCGACACCGACGGCAGCAGCGCGACGAACGACGGCGCTCCGCGGTCCGCCGCGTCGAGATCGGCCCAGAACCACTCGGGCCGCTCGGGGAACAGGAACGAGGTCAGGGACCGGGTCGCCGGACCGGGCTCGTCCCGGCGCATGTGCTCGGCCGTGGCCAGGAGTTCGGCACGGTCCACCGCCGAGGCCCCGCGCACGCGCTCCAGCAACCGCAGGACCGCCCACCGCGGACGGAAGTGATTGTTTCCCGGCACGTGGGCGAAGAAGTCCCCGTTGACCAGGCCCATGATGGCGCTGTACTCGGCGAAGGCCTCCATCGCGAAGGCCAGGCTTCTGCCCTTCGTCCACAGATCGATCACGGACGCGCTGTAAACGGATTCCGGAAGCAGTATGGAATCGACCAGGGCGGCCTGGAGCGGGGTCTGGGCGTCCAGGTCGGCGACATCGACACCGGCCAGCACCGCCGCCGGGTCCGGGACGTGCCCGAAATGAGTCGCGAACGTGGGTGCCGACGAGGACAGGGCGGCGGCGACCGCCGCCTCGTAGTCCGCCGGGTTCTGGCGGCGCAGGCTCAGGACGTGCTCGGCCTGTACATGGAACTCCAGCGGCTCGTCCAGCGGCTGCCACGTACGGTCCAGCGGTGAGGTGCCGCCATAGAAGCCCGCCAGCTCGAAGACGTCCTCAGGATCCTGCGACACAGTCTCGCCATCGACCGTGACGATGCTCATCGTCCCGTCACCTCCGCCAGGTCCCGCAGGATCTCCGAGGCCCGCACGGGGTCGAGTTCGGACAGCGGCACCGAGTGCTGGTCGATCGAGGCGTGCTGGCCGGCCACGCTGAGCCAGACCCGGTCGATGGTCTGGTAGCCGGAGCCCTCCGCCACGGCGCCCTTCAGCCCCGGCGAGATGTCCACGATCATGTACCGGTCGTCCTCGCCGAGCGGCCGCAGGAACCGCGACCACATCGGCGGATCGCCCATCGGGCCGCTGGACCAGCCGCGGGGCTCCAGGGCGACGATCACGCTCGGGTCCAGAACGATCCCCTGGAAGCGCTTCAGCGTCCGGCCGGCCCGCTCGGCGGCGGTCAGTTCCAACGCCGGGCGGCCCAGCTGGTCCAGCGACTGCAGGATCTCGTAGTCGGCGAACAGATCGCTCCACTCCGCCACGGCCGAGCCGAGCTCCACCGGGTGCGCGACGCCGATGACGGCGCCTTCGGGAATCTCGTAGTGCGCGTCGTGGACGTCGGCGTAGCTGAGGTCTTCGGCGATCCGGAAGGAGCCGATGGTCGCGCCGTCGGAGCCGTAGACGCCCCACACCACACGCCGCGTGATGTGGCGCAGCAGCGGATGCGCGACCATGTGCGCGGCGAAGCCCTCCGGCTCCCAGCGCCGGCGGGTGAACATGCCCTTCTCCAGCCGCTTGATCTGGTCCACGGCAATGATCTGCGCGGCCTTCTTGACCTCCGTGAACTGCAGGTACGCCGCCTTCGCCAGCTCCTGGTCGTCGTTCTTGACCGGCCGCGGCATCCGCGGGAGCACCTTGCCCGCCTCGTCGGTCACCCGGGGCCGCAACAGCTCGTCGAAGCCGACGTGGAAGAAGCGCGGGCCGTAGTCCAGCCGGAGCGTGCCCGAGGGGCCCAGGCCGAGGGTCGGGACGACGCGGTCGGCGAGTTCGTCGGCGTCGAGGTCGAGCGAGGCGGCGACGTCCTGGAACCGCTGCTCGGCCCGGCGCCGGACCGGCTTGCGCCGCCCTTTCTGGACCACGGAGTGCAGGGCCGCCAGGGCCCGGTCGCCGCCGATCATGCCCAGCACGGTCAGCGCGTCGCCGACGAGCCCGTAGTCGCGCTCCGTGGTCCAGGGCCCGATCAGCGGCTCCAGCCGGTCCACGGTGCCGTCGTCGCCGAGCTGTCCCAGGGCGTCGAAGGCCCAGCGCTCGGACGAATCGGAACCGCACTCGTGCCAGTTGTGGAACAGCGCGAAGGCGAACTCGCCGAGCGAGGACTCGTCGCAGAGCTCTTTGACGACTTCCAGGCCGGGATACGGGGCCTCGGGCTTGGAGATCTGAAGCATCTCCACCACGCTCTGGGCCGCGCGCGCCGGGAGCACTCCCGTCCCGTCCTTGAGCCGGATCTCCGGCAACACCGAGGATCTGGCCCACATCGGTGTGTCGGGCATGCTGCGCGGATAGGTGCCGAGTCCGCCGTCGCTGAGCAGTTCCTTGAGAGCCACGCCGACGGCTTCGCCGTACGCACCGGAGGCGACGCCCACGACGTCGGTGCCGTCGGCGGCGAGCCACCGCAGCGCCGCGTCGGCGTTGCGCCGCAGCTGGCCCGCCTTGCCGAGCCCGACCGGCAGCAGGCAGCGGGTGGCGGCTTCGGGATGCCGGCGCAGCCAGCCCAGCGCCGTGCCCCGGGCCACGCTGCGACGCCGTGTCATTCCCGCGACCATGGTGGCGGCGATGTCCGCGCTGACGAACGGCTGGAGCAGCCGGCCCCGGACGGCCGGCAGCCCGCGGATCGCCAGCACCGCGGGCAGCGCCAGCAGTTCGTAGCGGGCGACGAACGACTGCGCCCGATCGTCGACGCGGCGCAACGGCGGCTGCCAGCCGTCCTCAAGCATCGGCCGCACCAGCTCCGGCGGCGCGTAGGCGGCGAAGTAGAGCGCGACGGGCGTCATCGGGTCGTCGGGCTGCGCCGGCTGGGTACGCCACGCCGCGACCTGCTCGGCGATCGCCGGCCAGCCCTGGCTCGGCTCCCAGCCGGCCCCGCGCCCGAGCCAGCGCTCGCGTTCCCCGGGCAGCCAGGCGGCCTCGACGTCGGCCGGCGGCGTCAGGCCCGCGACCTGGACCGGCTTCGGCCGCTTGGTCTTCGGGTCCGACCATGGAGGCTGGGACAGGATGTCAGGAATCTGCGTCTCGGACGCGGCGGTCGGAGCCATTCGGGTGAGAACGGCGATGACGTGGGTCGTGGCCGGGGTCGGTTCCATCGCGGACAGCACCCGCAGTGCGGTGTCCGGGAAACGCAACGCAGCGGCGTGCAGGTAGGCAAGCGACTCGGACCGTCCGTTATACCGCTCGACGAGCGCCTGCATCGCGGCATCGCCCGGGATCCGGGAGATCAGTTCCAAGGCCTGATGCCTGCTCTCGTTCAAGCCCTTGCCCTGGCCCGGCTGGCCGTCGTACCAGGCGAGCAGGAAGGGCAGAGCCTCGGCACCGGCGACCGACAGGAATGTCAGCTCGACGGCGGCGTCGCCGTTCCACGCCCACTTCTCGCCGGCCCGCAGCAGCTCGCCGATCGTGCGCGCCTGCTCGGCGGTGGCGACCGACGGCAGCAGCGAGGCGGCCGGGATCTCGCCGCTGCGCGCCGCCGCCAAGTCCGCCTCAAGCCAGTCCGTGCGTTCGGGGAACAGGAAGGTGGTCAGGGCCCGGGCAAGACCCCGGCCCTGGCGCTCCATCGCGCGCGAGTGCTCGGCGACGGCCATGGCCTCGGCGTGGACGTCGTCCGGCGCCGACCGCACCAGGTCCAGCAGTTGCCGCACCGGGGTCATGAGGTCCAGGAGGGTGGAACGCTCGCGGGGTCCCAGCCGGCAGAAATCGATGAACGCCTCCAGCGCGAAGGGCACGCCCCGCACGTGGCTCCAGACACCGACGACGAAATCGACGCCGAAGTCCTCCAGACGTTCAAGGGTGCCCTCGGCCAGCGCGGCCTGGCGCGGCGTCATCGCCGTCAGGTCGCCGAAGTCCACGCCCCGCATCGCCTCGACGCTGTGCTTGTCGCTGCCGGGATGGTTCAGCGCGGCTTCGATGGTCGACTTGGAGGCCTCGACCACTCCCTGCCGCCGCTCGTACATCCGCTGCACGTCCTCGCGGTCGATCGGCGGCACCTGATCGGGACGGCACCGGCCGCGCGCGATCGCCTTGACCCGCTGGTAGTCCTTCGGCAGTTCCAGGTCGCCGGTCATTGTGCGGTCACCTCGCTCAGGTCGTTCAGGATCTCCGAGGCGGTCACCGGGTCCAGGGACGAGAGCGGATCCGTGTTCCCGTCCTGGCGCCAGTATCTGTAGCGGTCGTGGTCCTTCCCGCCGATCCACACCTTCTTCAGCTCCTGGTCGTCGGCGTCGCCGGCCCAGCCCGCGCCGAACCCGGGCTCCAGCTCGACCACCGCGGTGCGGCCGTCGGGCAGCGCGCGCAGCAGGTAGCCCTGCCAGCCGCCGTCGCCCGGAGCGCTGCGCTGCCAGCCCCGCCGCTCCAGGCCGAGGACCTTGCCGGCGGGCGTCCGGATCCCGGCGAAGCGAGTCAGCAGGCTGTTTTGTTCCTCCTCGGCGGTGAGGGTCAGGACCGGCCGGCCGAGCTGCCGGAACGGTTGCAGGATCTCGTAGTCGGTAAACAGCTCCGACCAGCGTGGAAGATCGTCGCCGAGGTCCACGGGGTGCGCGACGCCGATCAGGGCGTCGTCGGCGACCGTGATGGGGTCGTCGTCGACGTCGGCGTAGGAGTCGTCCTCGGCGACGCGGAACGTGCCGCGCACCCCGGTGCCGTCCGGCCGGAAGTCCGACCACACCAGCCGCCGGACCAGGTGGCGCAGCAGCGGATGGCCG
Organism: Catenulispora rubra; assembly: GCF_015356825.1. Classification (GTDB taxonomy): domain Bacteria; phylum Actinomycetota; class Actinomycetes; order Streptomycetales; family Catenulisporaceae; genus Catenulispora; species Catenulispora rubra. The sequence continues at coordinate 16,421 of NZ_JAACYW010000054.1, forward strand.
ACGAAGTACTCCTCGAAATCGGCCTTCGTCCAGCGGCGGCGCGCCACCATCGCCAGCTCCAGCCGGGTGATCTGGTCCGAGGCCAGGGTCCGCACGTCCTTCTTCAGGCCGCTGAACCGCTGGTGGGCGGCCGGCGCCAGCTCGGCGTCGTCCAACACGGCGGGCTTGGGCAGGGACTTCAGACGCTTGCCGCTCTCGTCGGTGACGCCGGGCTTGAGCTGCTCGTCGAAGAAGACCCGGAAGCGGCGCGGGCCGTAGTCCAGCTCCATCGAGCCGGAGCCGTCCAGGCCGAGGTCCGGGACCAGCCGGTCGCCGAGCTGATCGCGAGTCAGGCGCAGCTCCTTGGCGATGGCCTCGACGCGCTCCTGCGCGCTCTCCTTAAGCCCCCGGAACTTGCCCTTCTGCGAGATCCCGTAGAGGTGGAGCAGCGCGGTGTCGCCGCCGATCACGGTCAGCACGTCCAGACCGGCGACCGCCCGGGCGTGGCCGCCGTCGCCGGGCCAGACGCGGATCAGCGGGGAGAGGCGACGGACGGCTTCGTCGCCGCCGAACCAGCGCAGCGAGTCCATCGCAAAGGACTGTTTCGCCGGGTAGTCGGCGGTCTGCCAGTTCTCGAACAGGCCCCAGACGAAGTCGGCGAGCGAGCGGGCGTCGCAGAGTTCTTTGACGGTCTCCAGGCCGAGGTACGGGTCGTCAGCGGTGGAAATCATGAACATCCGGACCACGTTCCGCACCGCCGACTGCGGCAGCGCCTCCTTGCGGCCGGCCACCAGCAGCTGCGGCAGGCTCTCCGGCTCGGCCCAGCTCGGCGGCTCCGGCATGGTCTTCGGCAGCACAGCGAACAACGGATCCTGAGCAAGCAGTTGGACGACACCGGCCTCGGCTTCGCTGCCGTACGTCGCGGCTTCCGCGCGGACCTCCTCCTGGAACCCCTCGGCGACCAGGAAGCGCAACGCGGTCTCGGCGGCCTGGCGGGCCCGGCCGGCCTTCCCGATCGCCGCGGGTATCAGGGTTCGAGCAGTCAGCACGGGGTGCCGGCGCATCCAGGCCTGGCCCGGGGCGCGCAGCGTCTTCAGCCGCAGGTTCCAGTCCGCGACCAGCGGTGCCGTCTCGGAGCAGGCGAACGGGAGCAGGAGTTCGGCGTTCACCAGCGGGCTGCTTCGTACCGCGCTCATCACGGAGGGAAACGCGTCGAGGCCGAAGCGCGCGGTGGCGGTGCTGCACCAGGCGAGGGCGTCGTAGGAGTAGCCGTCCGAGAGGTTCCGGAGGGCCTGCCGCGCCTCCTTTTCCGGGCCTCGCATGACGATCACCATGAGCTGGTAGGCGTTGCGGTGGCCCAGGGCCTTGGCGAGCCGTTTGCCCCAGTCCTCGTCCTCGCGGTGGTGCACGCCGAGGGTGTCGGCGCGCCAGTCCGCACGCTCTTGATCGTTCAACCAGACGACGTCCGCGCTGGTCGGAGCTGTCAGGCCCTTGATGACGACCGGCTTCACGACCTCGTGCGCCTGCTCCCACGGCGGGGTGGTCAGCAGGTCTGGCAGAACTTCGGCGGCCACGGGGGGCAGCGGCGCGGCGACGGCGTTGACCATCTTCTCCACGCGCGCGCGAGGCTCCTCGGCCAGCTGCGCCGCGACCGCGCGGGCCGCCTCCGGCCGGCTGACGACGGTCAGCCGCAGCACCCGCTCCACCGTGGTGCGCGCCGCCGGCTGGTCCGGCGCGGCCTCGGCGAGCAGCCGGACGCCGCGCTCCGGGAAGCGCTGCGCGGCCTCGGCGAGCACAGCCGCGGTGCCGCGGTATTCGAGCTGGCCGAGCAGCGCCAGGAAGGCCTCGTCGCTGTCGAAGCCGGCGAGCAGACGCTGTACGCGCTGCCGGGCCTCGACCCCGTCCCAGTAGTCCTCGGCCCAGCTCGCGATCGCCGGGATCAGGTCCAGTCCGACGGTGGCGACCATGGTCGCGGTCGCCGCCGAGCACAGGCGCAGCGCGTCGGCGTGGACCCACCTGGTCAGCCGCTCGGCCTGCCGGGCCGTGGTCACCGCGCCGATCAGCAGCCAGGCGGCCACGCCGTCGCGGATCTGCCAGCCGCGGCCGGGCGGCCCGGCGACGTCCTCGTCGACCCAGTCGTCGCGCTCGGGGAACAGGAAGGAGATGAAGGCGTTGCGGACCACGGCCGGACTTCGCAGAGCACTGACCAGAGTGGCCGTGGCGGCGTAGTCGTCGTCGCCCGCCGCCGCGAGGTGGCGACGCATCCGGGCGGCCATCGCGAACCGCTCCTGCGCGTGGGCCGCGTCATGGTCCTTGCGGCACAGGGCCGGGATCTTCTGGCCCTTGCTCTGGAAGAAGACCCCGAAGCCGCCGAGCTCGACCGTCGCGGCGGCGGCGAACGGGACGCCGCGCGCGGCGGCCCAGGCGTCGACCAGAACGTAGGGCTCGTAGTTCTTCGGGGCGTCGTAGAGCACCACGGCAGCGGCGATCGCAGCCTGCTGCGACGTCATCGCGGCCAGATCGCCGAACTCCGGCTCCCGCATCGCCGCGGCGAGGTCGCCGTCGGTGCCGTCGTGGCCGAGCACGAGATCGACGGTCTTCGCGGCCTTGGCGAACACCCGGTCGAAGTCTGCGACGGCGTCCGCGACCGGCTCGAAGACCGCGTCCGGAGCCGCCGACCTGCCGTCACGGCGCGATATCACCAGCGACCGGGGATCAAAGCGCTTGTCGAACAACCCTGCGACAGCGTCCACCGGTTCCAGGACGTTCCCCACTAGCCCTCCCAAGCCAATCGCCCGCCCGAATGGGACGACCCTAGCGAGGCAAACCGACAGGGGTGGCAAGGTCTCGACACCGAAGCCCCGAACAGCACCGGATGGGCGTCATCCGCACGTAGCCCTCAAGTTGCTGACCCGTTCGGGTGCATGATCCCCTCGAACCTATGGCGCTCCGGTTCGCGGCATTCATGGCGCTGTGGACCGTCTTCTACTACTCGGTTCCCAGTTTGCACCTGCTGACCTGGACCGTGATCGGCCTGGGCGGGGTCGGCGCGGTGCTGGTCGGGGTCTGCCGCTACCACCCGAGCAGTCCGCGCGCCTGGTACTTCCTGGCCGGGGCGATGCTGACGCTGGTCAGCGGGGACACCGCGTACAACCTGCTGACCGACGTCTTCGACCGGGTCGAGCCGTTCCCCTCCATCGCCGACGCCATCTACCTGCTGACCTACCCGCTGGCCGCGGCCGGCGTGCTGCTCATGGTGCGGCGCCGCAGCCCGCTGCGCGACCGGGCGGCGCTGATCGACGCCGTCATCCTGACCACGGCCGCGGCGCTGCTGCTGTGGGTCTACATCATCACCCCGACCGTGGACGACCGGGCGCAGTCCTGGACCGGCAGCGCGGTGTCCATCGCCTATCCGCTCGGGGACGTGATGCTGCTGGCGGTGAGCGCGCGGCTGGCCACCGGCGGGGCCCTGCGCGGGCCGGCGGTGCGGCTGCTGCTGCTCGGCGTGCTCGGGCTGACCGGGTCCGACGTGGCCTACGCGCTGGTCCGGCTGTACGGCCAGTGGCGCGTCGGCACCCCCGCCGACCTGGGCTGGGTGATCTTCTACGGCTCCTGGGCGGCGGCCGCGCTCTCGCCGTCGATGACCGAGCTCACCGAGCCGGTGGCCCGCTCCCGGCGCGGCGCGGACCGCGCGCGGGTGCTCCCGCTGGCGGTCGCGGCCCTGGTCGCGCCGAGCGTGCTGATGATCGAGTCGCTGGAGACGGACCTGAGCGACGGCCCGGTCATCGCCGTGACCTCGGCGTTGATGTTCCTGCTCGTTCTGCTGCGGCTCTACCTGGCCGGCCGCCAGACCCGGGAGCTGGACAACCGTGCGCACACCCGGGCCATGCTGCGCGAGCTGAAGCACCGCGCCTACCGGGACTCGCTCACCGGCCTCGGCAACCGGCTGCGTTTCCAGGACCGGGCCGAGCGCGCCCTGGCCCGGGCCCAGGACTGCGGCGGCGTGGCCGCGATGCTGCTCATCGACCTGGACAACTTCAAAGAGGTCAACGACACCCAGGGCCACAAGGTCGGCGACGAGCTGCTGATAGCGGCGGCGTCGCGGATAGCCGGGGCCGTCCGGCCCGGCGACCTGCCGGTGCGCCTCGGCGGCGACGAGTTCGCGGTGCTGCTGTCCGACGGCGCCTCCGAGGCCGCGGCCGTGGCCCTGGCGCAGCGGCTGATCGGGGTGCTGGCCGAGCCGTTCCGACTCTCCGGGGCGCCGGTGCCGGTGCGGGCCAGCATCGGGGTGGCGACCAGCCCCGGCGGCGCCGGCGGCACCGAGGAGGTGCTGTTCCGCAACGCCGATCTGGCGTTGTACGCGGCCAAGGCGGACGGCAAGGGCACCTGGCGGCTGTTCGAGCCCAGCCTGTACGACGCCGCGCTGCAACGCCTGGCGCTGCGCACCGGCCTGGACCGGGCGCTGGCCGTCGGAGAGTTCGAACTGCACTACCAGCCGATCGTGGAGCTGCAGGGCCCGCCGAAGGTGGCCGGCTTCGAGGCGCTGGTGCGCTGGCGGCATCCCAAGCTGGGGCTGCTGGCGCCGGGGAACTTCGTGCCGGTGGCCGAGGAGACCGGGCAGATCACCCCGATCGGGGCCTGGATCCTGCGGCGCGCGACCGCCGACGCCGCCGCGGCCGGGTTCGGGTACGTGGCCGTGAACGTCTCCCCGCACCAGTTCAGCGGCGGCGGGTTCGTCGACACGGTGCGCTCGGCGCTGCGCGCGGCGGACCTGCCGGCGGACCGGCTGACCGTGGAGATCACCGAGAACGTCTTCCTGCACGAGGCCACCGCCGACGCCCTGGTCGACCTGCAGCGGCTGGCGCTGCTCGGGGTGCGCGTGGCCATCGACGACTTCGGGACCGGCTACTCCTCGATCGGGTATCTGCGGGACCTGAAGTTCGACCTAATCAAGGCCGACAAGTCGTTCGTCGACCGGATCGCGGACAAGAAGGATCATGAACGGCTGCTGCGCGGGATCATCCACGTGGCCGGGACCATGGACATCGCCGTGGTCGCCGAGGGGGTCGAGACCATCGCGCAGCGGGACCTGCTGCGCGACATGGGGTGTGCCTACGCACAGGGCTTCTTCTACTCGCCGGCGGTGCCGCTGGCGGAGACGTCCGGTGTGCGGGCCGCCATAGAGATGGGAGAGAACTGATGGCGCGGCACGAAGTGTGGGCCGAGCTGGCCCGGTTGAAGGACACCACGCGGTTCTACGACGCCGTCATCGAGGAGCAGGACCGCGCCGAACCCCGGCGGATCCGCATCGGCGACGAGTGGCTGTCCGACTTCGCCTCCTGCAACTACCTCGGCTTCGACGTCGACCCGGAGATCATGGCCGCCCCGGCGGAGCTGATCGCGAAGTGGGGCACGCACCCGAGCTGGTCGCGGCTGCTGGGCAATCCCAAGCCGTACCTGGAGATCGAGGAGCAGCTCACCGACCTGTTGCAGGCCCCTGACACGCTGGTGCTGCCGACCATCACGCACATCCACATGACGGTGATCCCGGTCCTGGCCGGCAAGGGCACGGTGTTCTGCGAGGCGCAGGCGCACCGCACCATCTACGACGGCAGCTCCGTGGCCCGCGGCAACGGCGCCACCCTGCACCGCTGGCGCGCCACCGACCTCGGCGGCCTGGCCGTGGCGCTGCGCAAGGCGCCGAAGGACCTGCCGCGGCTGGTGTGCATGGACGGCATCAACAGCATGACCGGCAACGAGCCGGGGCTGGCGGCGATCGCGGACATCTGCCGGGCCGAGGGCGCGCTGCTGTACGTGGACGACGCGCACGGCTTCGGCGTGATCGGCGAGCGGTCGTCGGCGGAGACCTCGCCGTACGGGGCGCTGGGGAACAGCATCGTGCGGCACCTCGGGGAGTCGTACGAGGGGCTGGTGCTGGTCGGCGGGTTCTCGAAGGCGTACTCCTCGCTGATGGCGTTCCTGGCGCTGCCCACGCAGATGAAGGAGTACCTGAAGTTCGCGGCGGCGCCGTATCTGTACTCGGGCCCGTCGCCGACGGCATCGCTGGCCACGGTCCTGGCCGGGCTGAAGGTGAACCGGGAGCGCGGCGAGGTGATCCGCGGCGGGCTGTGGCACAAGACGGCGCGGGTCATCGACCACGTCCGCAAGCTCGGGCTCTACACGCCGAACCGCAGCGGGTTCCCCATCATCGAGCTGCCGGCCCGGGAACCCTCCGACATCGACGAGATCGCCTCGATCCTCTGGGAACGGGGCATCTACGTCACACTGGCGGCGTACCCGCTGGTGCCGAGGGACCAGGCCGGCTTCCGGATCCAGGTGACCGCGGCGAACACGGACGAGGAGATCGACCAGTTGAACGCGACACTGACCGAGCTGGCGCCGATGCTGAGCAAGGCCGAGGGGCACGGGCACGGATACGGGTCCGAATACGGGTCCGGGTCCGGGCACGGGCACGGGCACGGGCACAACGGCGGCGCGGCCGGTTCCGCAGGGCACTGACGTGCACCTGCACCTGGACAGCCTGAGCCAGCTGGGGCGCCTGTCGCTGGCGTTCGTGCTGACCTACCTGCTCGGCTTCGAGCGCGACCTGCGCGGCTCGCCGGCCGGCGACCGCACCTTCTCGCTGATCGGCGTGGGCAGCGCGATCATCGCGGTCCTGGCCAAGGACGGCAACGCGCCGAACGCGCTGGCCGGCGTCATCACCGGCGTCGGCTTCATCGGCGCTGGCGTGGTCTTCCGCCCGAACCTGACCATGTCGGCCCGCTGGCACCTGATCGACACGGTCAAGGGCGTGACCACGGCGGCCACCATCTTCGCCGCCGCCGCGATCGGCGCCGCCTGCGGCTTCGGCCGCCTCATCCTGGGCACCGGCGGCACCGCGCTGGTGCTGCTGGCGCTGGAGGTCCGGCACATCCCGATCCTGAAGTTCGCCGACGGCCGCCGGTGGGCTTCGCGGTTCGCGAACGACGAGGTGGCGGTGGATCCGTTGCAGGGGCAGGGGCACGGGCAGGGGAAGGATTCGCCGGAATCGTGAGATGCCGAAGTGAGACAGGACAGCGGCGACGAGCCGGAGCCCGCCGCCGCCTTGAGATTCCGTATCTCTTACTGGTCTTGCTGGTCTTGCTGGTCTCGCTGGTCTCGCTTGTCCCGCTGGAGCCTTAGTTCACGTTCAGGGCGTTGTCGTCGTTGACGAACGACGTCTGCCCGTTGCCCGTCTCGGTGCCGGTGAACTTCAGCGTGATGCTCTGCCCGATGTAGGGGCTCAGGTTGTACGAGAACTGCGAGTAGCCGTTGTTGGCGTCCAGGTTCGAGAACGTGTGCAGCGTGCTCAGCACCGTGCCCGACGAGTTCAGCACCTGGAGCGCCAGCTTGTCCTGGACCGCGCCGGAGGTGTTGGCCGTGTCGATGTGGAGCCAGAAGGAGTAGGTCGCGGTCTTGCAGCTCGCGGGGATCGACGCCTTCTGCGCCAGGGTGTCGGTGTGCCGGGAGCCGTAGCCGTCGAGCCAGGCGTCGTAGTTGCCCGAGTGCGAGGGCTCCGAGCCCAGATCGTTGTTGATGACGCCGGAGGTCGCCGTCCACGGGAACGCCGAGCCGCTCTCGAAGCCGGGGTTGCCGAGGAGCTGCGCCGCGGTGCAGCCGCCGCCGGACGAGGCCACGGTCCACGTGAACTGCGCGCTGCCCGAGGCGGTGCCCGAGGACGCGGTGACCGTCACGTTCGACGTGCCGGCGGTCGTCGGCGTGCCGGTGACGGCACCCGACGAGCTGATCGACAGACCAGCCGGAAGACCCGTCGCCGAATACGTCAGCGCCTTACCGGCCGAGTCCGACGCCGAGACCTGCAACGTCGATATCGCCGTCCCCACCGTGCTCGACTGAGAACCCGGGTTGGTCACCGAAACGGTCTCGGTCGGGGTCGTGCTGAAGACGTCGGTGATCGGCGTGGCCGACGAGGCGTTCCCGGCGTACGGCAGGCCGTACATGTCCTCGATCGTCCGGAGCACGCTGTAGTGGTTGATCGTCTCGCTGTACTGGCCGGCCTTCACGCTCGCGCCGTAGAAGACGGTCGGGATCTGGTTCGACTGCGAGGAGTCGTCCTCGTCCCAGGTGACGATCAGCAGGCTGTTGTGCGTCTTGGCCCACTGCGCGTAGGCGTCGAGGTTGTTGTGCAGGAAGGTGTCGCCCTGGGCGATGGTGCCGTCGTGCATGTCGTCCTGGAGGTTCGGGACGACCCAGGACACCGTCGGCAGCGAGGCGAAGTTCGCCGAGGACGGGAAGTTCGTGAAGGGCTGGTTCGAGCTCGACGGGATGTGGTTGGCCGAGCTGCTCGGGGCCTCCTGGAAGTTCACCCAGGGGTTGTGCTTGCTCGCGTAGTTGCCCGAGGTGCAGGCCGTCGAACCGGTCGAGGGCAGGCCCTCGGAGTAGCTGTCCCAGGTGTCCCCGGCGGCCAGCAGCTGCGCGCCCTCGTTCGGCTTGTCGATCGCCACCGGGCACTGGTCCCCGGTGATGCCCTGGTTCGTGCCGGAGAACAGGTCCAGGTAGTTCGGCTCGGAGGGGTGCTCGATCGCGAAGGACTGGGTGAACAGCGCGCCGCCGGCGGCCAGGGTGTTGTTGATGTACGGGGCGTCGGCGGTGTCGCCGATGATCTCGCCGTACGAGTGGTTCTCCTCCATGACCAGGACGACGTGGTCGTACCTGGGGACGCCGCCGGCGGCGTGGGCCGGTTGGGCCGCCACCGCCAGACCGGCCACCGTGAGCGCGGCGCCGGCCGCGGTGGCGGCCGCCCGGCGCAGGGTGCTGTGACTCGTGATTCTGCTCAGGGGATGATGGTGCTTGCCGGACACGTGATCTCCTCCTAGGCACACAGACTGCGCGGCACCCCGGGTCGGAGTGCCGCGCTGTCATCAATAGTCTGCGATCATGAAGGAGAGAAGTCCCGGCAATGAATCCTTTGCCGGATTCTTGCCTTTCGAGCAGTTACGGCACATCCACCCGGTACGGGTCGTGCTCGCTGAGCAGCTTGTCCAGCCTAGCCTTGTCGACCCGCCCGACGATCTGTTCGTCCTCCTGCTTATCGCGCACCACTTTCGCCAGGGTGATCGCCGAGGTGATCGTGTACAGCAGGCCCAGGCCCAGGAACGCCCGCTCCCAGGCGTTGACCGGGAGGTAGGCGATGCCGACGACGGTCGCGCCGGTGGAGACGATGAACGAGGCGACCGCCTGGAAGTAGTACGCGGCCGTGTTCCGGTTTGCCAGTGGCGTACTCATGCTTCGATGATGCGCCGGGCAGCCGTCATCGATCGTGAGTACGGGTACTCATTCGCGTGCTCATTGATCCCGGCGGAACCCGAGTACCGCGCCGCTGGCCGTCAGGATGTACACCCCGCCGCCGGCGGGGTCGGGCACCAGCAGGTCGGCGCTGTTGGCGTTGGGGCCCGGGGGCATCGGGTAGGAGTGCACGAGCGAGCCGTCCGCGGCGTTCACCACCGCCATTGCCAACGCGGTCTGGTCGGTCGGGGTGTGCACCTCGACCCAGACCTTGTCCCCGACCAGAGCCGGGACGTTCGCGATGCCGTTGAACGTCCTCGGGTTCGCCCACACCTGCGCGCCGGCCTTCCCCTTGCTGCTCACCTGCAGGCCGTACATGCTGTTCGCGTCGGTCGCGAAGGCGGTGTCGCCGGACTCCAGCACCTGGCCGGTGAAGCGCTTGTCGCTGGTCGGCGCCGTCTTCCCCACCGCCGGGTAGGTCCACATCCACTTCCCGGCCGTGTCGTAGGCGTGGACCGAGCCGCTGTGCATGTCGGTGAGGTAGACGTGCTGGGCGTTGCCGCTCACGGTCGGGGTGACGGTCCCGGCGCCGTTGTCGCTGTAGGCCTGGAACGGGATGTGCCAGACCTCCTTGCCCTTCTGCACCTCCATGGCCCGCAGGATCCGCAGCGAGTTCTGGTCGCACAGCGTGATGTAGATGAGGTTCCCGGTCTTCGGCACCGTCAGCGCGACGCTGGTCTGGTCCAGGGCCAGCCCCGTCGGCGGCGACGCCACCGCCTGCATGTCGCTGGCCTTCATGCTCCACAGCGTCGCCCGGTTCGTGAGGTCGAATCCGGCCAGGCAGGGCGGGAAGCTGGGGTCGAAACTGGCGGCGCCGACTATCAGGACGCCGCCGACCAGCCCCAGGACACCGCACTGCGGCATGTTGTTGGTCGACGTCGTGGCCTGCAGGCCGGTCTTGGCGTTCCAGGCCGCCGAGCCGTCCTTCAGGTTCCAGGCGTAAACGGTGCCGTCGCCGTAGGTGTAGACGTAGTTGTCGTCGGCCGCCATGCTCGCCCCGCCGACGTTGCCGACGTCCGGGATCGACACCGGCGCGAAGGCCTTGGCGCCGGTGGTGGTGTCGATGGCGATCAGGTCCTGCGGCGAGTTCGGGTTGACGCTCGTGGCCGTGTAGATGCTGACCAGCTTGCCGCCCCGGACCACCGCTCCCCCGGCGGCGCCTCCCAGGTCGACCGGCGTGCTCCAGTCCTCGCCCCACTTGCCGAGAGTGTGCGACGGGGTCGGGGTGGCGCTCGGGGACGACGACGTGCCGGTGGTGGTCGGACCGGTCGAGGGCGAAGAGGTCGCGCCGTCCTTCGGCGGCGTCCCGGTCGGATACGTCGCCCCGGCGTTCTGCGCGGTCGAGTTCTTGTCGGCGTGCCGCGTCGCGGCGTACCAGGCGCCGCCGCCGGAGGCGGCCACCGCCACGGCGCCGGCGATCCCGGCCAGCACCCGCCGGCGGCCCGGATGCGAAGGCCGGTCCGGGCCGGACGCCGAGGGCGCCGCCGTCGTCCCGATCGCGCCGGCACCCCCGGTGAGGCTGGCGTCGCCGAGCCCGGCGGAGGTGGCATCCGGCTCGCGGGGAGCCGGCGTGGGCACCGGATCGTTGGTGACCCCGGCATGGGTCGGCGTGGCCTCCTCGGCCCCGGCGACCGGCGCGGCGGAGTACTGACGCATATCGCGGTGCACGGACTCCGGCAGCCAGTCGTCGGCCCCGAGGGCTCCGGCCTCCTCCGGCGGCAGCAGGATGTCGAGCAGCTGGTCGGTGGTCGGCCGGTTGGCCGGGTCCTTCTCCAGACACGCCGCGACCACCGGCCGCAGCGCCATCGGCACCCCGGTGAGGTCCGGGGACTCGTGCACCACGAGGTACAGCTGGACGTGGTCCGGCCCGTCGCCGAACGGCGGCACGCCGGTGGTCGCGTAGACCAGGACGCCGCCGAGCGCGAAGACGTCGGAGGCGGGCAACAGCTGCGGGTCGGCGCGGCACTGCTCGGGGCTGGAGTACCGGGGCGAGCCGACGACGATGCCGGTCGTGGTCAGCGAGCTCCCGCCCTCGGAGGCGCTGATGCCGAAGTCGATGACGCGGGGTCCGTCGGGGCCGCAGATGACGTTCGAGGGCTTCAGGTCGCGGTGGATCAGCCCCGCGCCGTGGATCGCGCCCAGCGCCTCGGCGATCCCGGCGCCCAGGATCCGGGCCGAGCGCTCGGGCAGCGGTCCGTGGTCGTGCACGGCGCGCTGGAGCGAGGGGCCGGGTATGTAAGCGGTGGCGAGCCAGGGCTCGGCGTCGTCGGGGCCGGCGTCCAGCAGCGGGGCGGTGTACAGCCCGTCCACGGTCCGCGCCGCCTGCACCTCACGCCGGAACCGGATGCGGAAGCGCTCGTCCTCGGCGTACTCGGCACGGATCACCTTCACCGCCACCGGCCGGCCGCCGCGCGACCGGGCCAGGTACACCCGTCCCATGCCGCCCGCGCCGATCCGCGCCAGCGGTGTGTACGGCCCGACGCGAGCCGGGTCTTCGGGCTTGAGCGCTTCCATGGGGTCCCCCTTCTGAGGGGAAATCGTAACGGTCGACGATCGGGTCGGGTGGCACTGCCGGGGCGTTCGCCGTCTTCACAGCACGTGGGCTCCGGCGGCCGGGCCCAGGGCACGCCGTACCGCGCGCACCGACGGCGCGGCTTCCAGCGCCGCCGCGACCCGGGCTGCGGCAGCCGCGTCGGCGGCGAGGAACGCGCACGTCGGGCCGGATCCGGAGAGCAGAGTGCCGATCGCTCCGGCATCCTGTCCGGCCTGCAGAGTCGCGCGCAGGTCAGGACGCAGGGAGGTGGCCGGCCGGGTCAGATCGTTGCGCAGCGCCGCGCCGAGCAGCGTTGAGTCTCCGGCCCGCAGCGCGCGCAGCAGCTCCTCGTCCACGCCCGGCGCGGCCGCCTGCTCACCGGCTTCCTCGCGCAGCCGGTCCAGCTCGCGGAAGACCGCCGGGGTGGACAAACCCTCATGGGCGAAGGCGAACACCCAGTGGAACTCGCCGCGGGCCAGCACCGGGGTGATCTGCTCGCCCCGACCGGTGCCCATGGCGGTGCCGCCGTAGAGCGCGAAGGGCACGTCGCTGCCGAGCTGGGCGGCGAGCGCGTGGAGGTCGTCGCGGGACAGGCCGGTGCCCCACAGCGCGTCACAGGCCACCAGCGCGCCCGCGGCGTCGGCCGAGCCACCGGCCATCCCGCCGGCGACCGGGATGCCCTTGGTGAGGTGCAGGCGCACGGCCGGGCTGCGGCCCGCGGTCCGCGCCAGGAGCTCGGCGGCGCGCCAGGCCAGGTTGGTGTCGTCCAGCGGCACGTCGACCTGTCCCTCGCCCTCGCAGGTGAGCGCGAGGCCGTCGGCGGTGCTGGCGGTGACCTCGTCGAAGAGGCCGACGGCATGGAAGACGGTGGCCAGGTCGTGGTAGCCGTCGGAGCGCAGCGGACCGACCGAGAGCGCCAGGTTGACCTTCGCCGGCACCCGGACGGTGACCGACTCGGTGGCGCCGGGGCGCGGGGTGTCGTCGTCGGGGGTGAGGGCGGCGGCGGTCACGAGGCTTCCCCGGAACCATCGGCCCCCCGCTTAGGAGGCGGGGGAGGTCTGTGCTCCGCCAGCCGCGCGAACTCCTCGACGGTCAGCGTCTCGCCGCGCGCGCCGGGGTCGATGCCGGCGGCGGTCAGCGCCCCCTCGGCGGCGGCCGGGGAGCCGGCCCAGCCGCTCAGGGCCGAGCGCAGGGTCTTGCGGCGTTGTGCGAAAGCAGCGTCCACAGCAGTGAAGACGTCGCGGCGGTCGGCAACGGTTGTGGGCGGGACCGCGCGCCGGTCCAGGCGCACCAGCCCGGAGTCGACGTTCGGCGCCGGCCAGAAGACGCTGCGGCCGATCGCGCCGGCCCGCTTCACGTCCGCGTACCAGCGGGCCTTGACCGACGGCACGCCGTAGACCCGGCCGCCGGGCTCGGCGGCCAGCCGGTCGGCGACCTCGGACTGGACCATGATCAGGGTGCGTTCGATGCTCGGGAAGCGCTCCAGCATGTGCAGCAACACCGGGACTGCGACGTTGTAGGGCAGGTTCGCGACCAGCGCGGTCGGCGGCGGACCGGGCAGCTCGGTGATCCGCAGCGCGTCGGCGTGCACGAGCTCGAACTCCACGTCCCCTGCGGCGATGCCGGGCGCGAACTCGGCCAGGGTGTCCGGCAGCGCGGCGGCCAGGGTCGCGTCGATCTCGACGGCGACCACCCGGCGGGCGACGTCCAGCAGGCCCAGCGTCAGCGAGCCCAGCCCGGGGCCGACCTCGACCACCACGTCGTCGGCGGTGACGTCGCCGGCCCGCACGATCCGCCGGATGGTGTTGGGGTCGATGACGAAGTTCTGCCCCAGCTTCTTGGTCGGCGAGACGCCGAGCTTGTCGGCGAGCCGGCGGACCTCGGCCGGGCCCAGCAGGCGGGCCGGGAGCCGGGTCGGCAGCTCGGCCGGCAGCTGGGCCGACAGCGGGTCGTCGGCGGCCGGTGGTGGCGGGGAGTGCGGAGTTTCGGACATCGCGAGCCATCGTATGCCGCGGCGGCCCGCAAGCCGTCCACTTCCCTTCGGCCGGAACAGCGGTGCGGCGCGGCACCCCGGCTCTGGCCGGGTACCGCGCCGCATCACGAAGCTTTGTCAGGCCTGCGTCACTTGAACAGGTTGTGCCCGCACACCGGCCACTGGCCTGCGCCGGACTGCACGTACAGCAGCTTGGCGCGATAGGTCTGCTCGGCCGGGGTGGCGTTCGACGGCAGTCCGGAGCCGCCCATCGCGGCCCAGGTCGACACCGAGAACTGGTAGAGCCCGAAGTACAGCCCGCCGCCGCCGACCGACTTGGGATTCCCGCCGGACTCGCACTCCGCGACGCCGGCCCAGTTCAGGCCGTCGGCGCCGGCCACGGTAGTCGGCACGGCCTTGGTGCCGACCTTCACCACCGCGTTCACCGGCTGCTTGGTGATGGTCTTGCTGACGATCTTCGGCGCCTGCTTCACACCGTTGACGGTCAGGTACGCGTACACGACCTGCTGAACGCCCGGCACGCCCTCGGTGATCGTGGTCCGCGAGCCCACGTAGGAGCTCGGGTCCGACTGCTCGGTCGTGGAGAAGTCGATCGGGACCTGCTTGGTCTCCTTCGTCCCGGTGACGCGCTCGACGGTGATGTTCTCGCCGTCGGTGGGGAAGGAGGCCGGGTCCGGGCTCGCGGTGTCCTGCCCGGCGAGCGTCACGTTGGCCTGGGTCAGCGCCTGGGCGACGGTCTGCGCGGTGGTGTCCACGGGGATCGAGCGTCCGTCGACGAGTATGTTGACGTGCCGCTCGGTCCGGACCTGGAAGCTCAGGCCCTGGCGGCCGATCGGCTGGTCGCGGTTGACCGACAGGTACGGGTTCGCGCCGCCGCGCACCCCCACGTCGCCGAGCGCCTCGGCCACGGTGGTCGCGGTGGACCAGATCTGCTGGTCCTTGCCGTCCACGGTGACGTCGAGCTGGCGGCCGTAGCGGACCGAGATCTGCTCGCCGTCCGCCAGCGTCTCGCCGGGGGCCGGGGCCACCTGGTCGTGGGCGTCGGTGACGATGCCCTGCGCCTTGAGGACGTCGGCGACCTTGCCGTCGAACGTGTGGATGGTGCGTTCCTGGCCGTCCACGGTCAAATGGACGGTCTTCTCGAAGCCGACGTAGGCTCCAGCGGCGCCGACGAGCCCCAGCAGGACCGTGCCCTGTACGGCGCGGACCTTGACCTTGGAACCCTCGCTGTGCCGACTAGCGGAACGTCTACTGCTCACGCTGATCCAGACCTCGCCGTGTCCGGCTACGACGCCCGGGCTCCTTCGAAGACCCGTTCTTCACATCGCGTCGATCCGGCTGCCGAGGCGACACTAGCGGCAACCCCGCCGGGCCGCCAGCAGACGTCCGGTGGATGTCCTGCGACATCCCTTTCAGT
Organism: Catenulispora rubra; assembly: GCF_015356825.1. Taxonomy (GTDB): domain Bacteria; phylum Actinomycetota; class Actinomycetes; order Streptomycetales; family Catenulisporaceae; genus Catenulispora; species Catenulispora rubra. The sequence continues at coordinate 31,688 of NZ_JAACYW010000054.1, forward strand.
CCAAGTCGGCTGTCGGTCGACTGATATGACTGGCTATGCCCCGGCGCTATGCCGGGACCTTGAAGGCATCCCGCAGGTTGCTGTCGAGGGCCTGACAGAGTTCAGCCAAAGCGGTGTCACCGTCCATGCCTCGCAGTGCCGCCATCGCACGGACTGTGTAAGGAACGAGGTAGGGCGCGTTGGGCCGTCCTCTATAAGGAAGCGGTGTGAGGAACGGCGCGTCGGTCTCGACCAGGATCCGGTCGATCGGCGCCGCCTGGAATGCCTCCTGCAATGCCTGGTTCGCCTTGTAGGTGAGGTTCCCCGCGAAGGACATGTAGTAGCCGCGCTCGGCGCAAACGCGCGCCATCTCCGCGTCACCCGAATAGCAGTGGAAGACCACTGTTTCGGGGGAACCCTCTTCAAGAAGGATGCGCAGGACGTCCTCGTGCGCGTCGCGGTCGTGGATCACCAGGGCTTTGCCATGGCGCTTGGCGATCGCGATGTGGGCCCGGAAGGAGTCCTGCTGCGCCTGGACGCCCTCGGGGCCGGTGCGGAAGTAGTCCAGGCCGGTCTCGCCGATGCCGAGCACGTGCTCGTCGGCGGCCAGCTTGTCGATCTCGGCCAGGGCCGCCTCCAGGGCCGCCGCGCCGCCGGGGGCGCGGTCCTGGCCGGACCAGCCGTCGGGGTCACCGAGGACGAGGCGCGGGGCCTCGTTCGGGTGCAGGGCTACGGCGGCGTGTACGCGCTCGAACTCCGCCGCCAGCTCGACAGCGGTCTGCGACGAGGGGACGTCCACGCCGACCTGGACCAGGGTCCGGACGTTCACGGCGTCGGCGGCCGCGATGATGTCCGCGGCCGCCGGCTCCTGCATGTCCATATGGGTGTGGCTGTCGCCGACCGGGGCCGGCAGGGGCTCTGGCGCCGGGGGCGGGGTCTCGTCCCGCTCCCGGGACTTCCGCTTGCGTTTGCGCTTCGTCTCGCCGGGTTCCGGTGCGGCGCTGTTCGCTTCGGGCTGACCTGCCTCGCCGTGCTCTGTCACGCGCCTACTCTGTCACGCGGCCGGTGCCTGCGCCGCCTCGCCGTCGGGCCCTACGCCGCCTCGCCGCCGAGCCGCGCCAGCTCCTCGTCGACGATCGAGGGGTCCAGCTTCTTGAAGATCGGCGTCGGCGGCTCCAGCTTGCGCCCGACCTCGATCGGCGTGGACTCCCAGCGGGCCAGCGCCCGGTCGTAGTCGCCGGTGAGCACCGGGTAGCCCGGTCCGCCGTCCAGGTCCTCGACCTCGCGCAGCTCCGGCATCGCCGACCAGGTGCCCTCGCCGCCGAGCAGGTGGAAGACCTTCTCGGAGGAGAACGGCAGGAACGGCGTCAGCAGGGTCTTGGCGTCGTCGACGACCTGCAGGGTGACGTGCAGGACGGTGGCCATGCGCTCGGGGTCGGTCTTGGCCAGCTTCCACGGCTCGTGGTCCGAGACGTACTTGTTGGCCTCGGCCACCACCCGCATCGCCTCGGCCAGCGCGGCCTTGAAGCGGCAGCGGTCCAGCAGGTCGCCGACCGCCGCGAAGGCCCCGCGCGAGGTCGCCAGCAGCGCCTCGTCCTCGGGCGTGAGGTCCTTGCCGGCCGGGATCTCGCCGAGGTTCTTCGCCGCCATCGACACGGCCCGGTTGACCAGGTTGCCCCAGCCGGCGACCAGCTCGTCGTTGTTGCGGCGCAGGAACTCGCTCCAGGTGAAGTCCGTGTCCTGGGTCTCCGGGCCGGCCGCGGTGATGTAGTAGCGCAGGGCGTCGGCGTCGTAGCGGGACAGGAAGTCGCGGACGTAGATGACCACGGCGCGGCTGGAGGAGAACTTGCGGCCCTCCATGGTCAGGAACTCCGAGCTGACCACTTCCTTCGGCAGGGCGAGCGCGCCGAGGCTGCCCGGCTTGCCGTTCTTCTCGCCCTTGCCGTCGTAGCCGAGCAGCATCGCCGGCCAGATCTCGGAGTGGAAGACGATGTTGTCCTTGCCCATGAAGTAGTAGGCACTGGGCGCCTCGCCGTCCGGGCCGACCTGCCAGAAGGCGCGCCAGGCGTCCGGGTCGCCGCTGCGGCGGGCCCACTCGACGCTCGCGCTCAGGTAGCCGACAACCGCGTCGAACCAGACGTACAGCTTCTTGTCGGGGCGGTCGACCCAGCCCTCCAGCGGGACCGGGACGCCCCAGTCCAGGTCGCGGGAGATGGCGCGGGGCTGGAGGTCGTCCAGCAGGTTCAGGGAGAACTTCAGGACGTTGGGACGCCAGGACTTCTGCTCCTGCAGCCAGGACCCGAGGACGCTCGCGAAGGCGGGCAGGTCCAGGAAGAACTGCTCGGTCTCGATGAACTTCGGCGTCTCGCCGTTGATCCGCGAGCGCGGGTTGATCAGCTTCTCCGGGTCCAGCTGGTTGCCGCAGTTGTCGCACTGGTCGCCGCGCGCGCCGTCGTAGCCGCAGATGTAACAGGTGCCCTCGATGTAGCGGTCGGGCAGCGTCCGGCCGGTCGAGGGGCTGATGGCGCCGAGCGTGGTCTTGGGGAAGATGTAGCCGTTGTCGTACAGGCCCTTGAAGATCTCCTGCACGACCGCGTAGTGGTTGCGCGTGGTGGTGCGGGTGAACAGGTCGTAGGCCAGCCCGAGCGACCGCAGGTCCTCGGCGATCACGCGGTTGTACCGGTCGGCCAGCTCGCGGGCGGTGACGCCCTCCTTGTCGGCCTGGACCAGGATCGGCGTCCCGTGCTCGTCGGTCCCGCTGACCATCAGCACCCGGTTGCCCGCCATCCGCTGGTAGCGGCTGAAGACGTCCGAGGGGACGCCGAAGCCGGAGACGTGGCCGATGTGGCGGGGCCCGTTGGCGTAGGGCCACGCCACGGCTGTGAGGATGGTGCGCTGGGTGGACGGCATGAGGCCTAGGGTATCTGGCGCGGCGGCCTCACCTGGTGCGGTTTGGGCGGGGTCCAGATACTGGACGTGGAGGGGTGGTCACGTGAACGCGGATCCGACCGGGGGGCGCGAACCGGGAGCGGCCGACGAGGCGCGGGAACCGGTGTCCGAGCCGACGCCAGAACCGGCACCCGAGGACGACCTGGTCCTGGCCACCGCCCGCCGCATCATCGCCGCCGACGCCGCGATCATCCATCGCCTGGGCACGATATGAGGTACCTGACCACCCGCGACCTGCTCGCGATCACCGACGCCACCCTCGGCCCGGACACCCCGATCCGCGACGCGGGACTGATCGACTCGGCGGCGCACCGGCCACGCACCACCGCCTTCGGCGAGGACGCCTACCCGGACCTGCACACCAAGGCCGCCGCGATCCTGCACTCGATCCTGCGCAACCACCCGCTGGTCGACGGCAACAAGCGCCTGGCGTGGGTCGCCTGCCGCACCTTCCTCGCGGTGAACGGCGCCGACTTCACCCCGGACGAGGACGCGGCGGTCGACTTCGTGATGCGGGCGGCGGCTTCGGAGCTGGACGGCGTCGAGGCGATCGCGGCGGTGCTGCGGGGGTGGACGGGGTGAGGTCGGCGGCCCTCAGCCGGGGTCACTCGTAGTGGTAGCGGCACTGAGAGGCATCGCTGCGCCACGAGCGGGCAGCGGACAAAGCTGCACCCAGCTACTTCGGCGCCTCGGACTTGCTGACGCGAACCGCTTCTCGTCGGATGGGGCGCTATGGCCGGCCATCCGGATCGGTCGACTCGTGGTCCAGGCACCGACCAGCTTCCTTTGCTTCGATCGGTTGCAACAGACGTGGTGCGTTGGCCGGTGACCGAAACAGATGCAGGGTCTCGCACATCGACTCGTAGTCGTCGAGCGCCATGATCACCACAGCTTCACGATTCGCCCGGGTCACGGTGACCGGTTCTCGGTCGTCGACCACTTTGTTCAAGGTCTCCGCGAAGCGGGCACGAGCGAAGGAGAAGGTGAGTGTCCGCATTTCGACCTCCGTCGTACAAGATACTTCTTGCAAAAGTGACATCGGTATCTGCCGGTAGCAAGCTAAATCACTCCAAAGTGGACTCTTTCGCCGCCACCACCGCGTCGAAGACCTCCCGCTTCGGCAGCCCGACCTCGGCAGCGACCTCCGCGATCGCCTCCTTCCGCCGCAGCCCGCCGGCCTCCTCCTTCGCGAACACCAGCTCCGCGAGTTCCGTCGCGCTCAGCTCGCGGCCCGCGCCGGGGGTCGCGCCGCCGACCACGACGGTGATCTCGCCGCGGATCTCGCCCTCGTCGGCCCAGCGGGCCAACTCGCCGAGGGCGCCGCGCTTGATCTCCTCGTAGGTCTTCGTCAGTTCGCGGCAGACCGCCGCCGGGCGTTCGGCGCCGAAGGCTGCGGCCATGTCGGCGAGGGAGGCGGCGAGGCGGTGCGGGGCTTCGAAGAAGACCATCGTGCGTGGTTCGGCTGAAAGTTCCGCCAGGCGGGACGTGCGGCCGCCGCCCTTGCGCGGGAGGAAGCCCTCGAAGCAGAAGCGGTCCACCGGCAGGCCGGAGACCGCCAGGGCGGTCAGGACGGCTGAGGGTCCCGGGACCGCCGTCACCCGGATTCCGGCCTCGACCGCGGCGGCGACCAGGCGGTAGCCGGGGTCGGAGACCGAGGGCATGCCGGCGTCCGTCACCACCACCACGCGGGCCCCGGCGAGCAGGTCGCGGACCAGGTCGGGGGTGCGGGCCGTCTCGTTCGCCTCGAAGTAGGAGACCAGGCGGCCCTTCGGCGTGATGTCCAGCACGCGGAGCAGGCGCTTGAGGCGGCGGGTGTCCTCGGTGGCGATGACGTCCGCCGTCGCCAGCTCCTCCGCCAGCCTCGGCGGCGCATCCTCATCCCGGCCGATCGGGGTGCCGGCGAGGACGAGGAGGCCGGGGGCCGGTTCTGTTCCAGTCACGTGACCATCCTCGCCCAAAAACGGTGATCCCCTGTCCGAACGGCCGGACGACTCCCTACGATGACCGGGTGACGAGCCTCGCCCCGACCCGTTCCTCGCTGCCGGATGACGACAGCGAGGAGGACTACGGCGGCCGCCGTCGCGGCCGTAGCGGTTCGCACCGCGAGCGCGGGCGCGTCTGGTGGCGCCCGAACCTGCGCCCGCGCGACGACGAGCAGGGCGAGCTGACGCTGCGCGAGCGCCTGGTCCCCTCCTTCGCGCGCGAGCCGCGGTGGATCACCTGGGGCTTCCCGATCCTGATCATGCTGGTCGGCGGCTTCATGCGGTTCTGGCACCTGGGGCTGCCCAAGTGGGTCATCTTCGACGAGACCTACTACGCCAAGGACGCCTGGGCCACCGTCCACTTCGGGCACGAGATCGGCTGGCACGACGACCCCCCGGTCGGCATGGCCAAGGACGACGCGGCCATCATCGCCAACCCGCACATCTGGCGGACGCTGATCGCCAACCACCAGGGCAACGCCGTCCACCCGCCGGTCGGCAAGTGGATGATCGGCGCCGGCGAGTGGCTGTTCGGCTTCACCCCGTTCGGGTGGCGCTTCATCCCCGCGGTCTGCGGCACGCTCGCGATCCTGATGACGGCGCGCATCGCCCGGCGCATGTTCCGCTCCACGCTGATCGGCTGCCTGGCCGGTCTGCTCCTGGCCGCGGACGGCCTGGAATTCGTGATGAGCCGCACCGCACTGCTGGACATCTTCGTCATGTTCTGGACGCTGGCCGCCTTCGGCTGCTTCATCGTCGACCGCGACAAAATGCGCTCCAGACTCGTCGACTGGCGCGAAAGCTTCCCACCGACGCCGCTGCCGGACGACGTGAAGGCCCCGCCGCTGGGCTGGCGCCCCTGGCGCCTCGCCGGCGCGGTCTGTCTGGGCTTGGACCTGGGCACCAAATGGAGCGGGCTGTGGATCATCCCCTGCTTCATCGCGATGTCGCTGCTGTGGGACCACGCGGCCCTGCGCGCCGTGGGCATCCGGCGCCACTGGCTCGGCTTCTTCCGCCGCGAGACCTGGCAGACCACCCTGCTCGGCGTGCTGGTCCTGGCCACCTACACGGCCACCTGGACCGGCTGGTTCGTCACCAAGGACGGCAACTACCGGCAGTGGGCGGCGCAGAACAACGCGATCCACGTCCCGGTGCTCTCGGCACTGCGCAGCTGGTGGGAGTACCACTGGCAGACGTACCACTTCCACGTCAACCTGGACTCCCCGCACGCGTACATGTCGAACCCGTGGAGCTGGCTGGTCATGGGCCGCCCCACCGACTACTACTACTGCAACCAGGGCGCGACCGGCTGTCCGCCGCTGAACGCCAACCAGCACCAGCAGGTCCTGGCCCTGGGCACGCCGCCGCTGTGGTGGTTCGCGACCCTCGCACTGGTCTGGTGCTGCTGGCGCTGGATCGCGCGCCGCGACTGGCGCGCCGGCTCGATCCTGTGCGGGATGCTCGCGGCCTGGGCGTTCTGGCTGAACTATCAGCACCGCACGATCTTCACCTTCTACGCGGTCGCCTTCGTCCCGTTCATGTGCTTCGCCGCGGCGTACCTCCTGGGAGTGATCGTCGGCCGCGCCGACGCGCTCCAGTACCGAAGGGTCTGGGGCGCGGTCGTGGCCGGGGCCATCACCGTCTACATCCTGGTGATGTTCATCTACTTCTATCCGATCCTCTCGGCGCAGACGATCACCTACAACCAGTGGCTCGACCGCATGTGGTGGCCGAGCTGGATCTAGACCCTTATCTAGACCCTTTAGAACGAAGGCCCCGGCGATCCGCCGGGGCCTTCGTCCGTTGTTTCGTCCGTTGTGCCGCCTTCCGCAGCGCCCGACCAGGGGCTACCGTCCAGTAACGTGGAACTCTCCTACGCGCGCCGCGGTTCGGGCGACCCCCTGGTCCTGATCCACGGCATCGGCCACCGCTGGCAGGCCTGGGAACCGGTCATGGACCGGCTCGCCGAACACCACGACGTGATCGCGATCGACATCCCCGGCTTCGGCAGGTCCGCGCCGCTCAAGCCGGCCGCGGGCCAGCACCCCACCATCGCGCTGATGGTGGAGCGCATCGCCGAGTCCTTCCCCGGCTTCGGCATCGAGCGGCCGCACGTCGCCGGCAACTCGCTCGGCGGCGCTCTGGCACTGGAGCTGGCCCGCGGCGGGCAGGCCGCCTCGGTCACCGCGTTCTCCCCCGCCGGGTTCTGGCACACGCGCTGGGAAACCGCGTGGGCGCTGGGGAATCTGAGCGTGACGCGCGCCGCCGCCTTCGCTCCGAAGCCGGTGCTGCGCTACGTCACCGACCACGAGACGACCCGGGCCCTGGCCTTCGGCATGATCTTCGGCAAGCCGCGCCGCCTGGATCCGACGCTGGCCCTGGAGGACACCGTCGCGCTGCGCGAGGGCCGCTCGTTCCGGCCGGTCGCCAAGGGGGCCAAGGGTTATCGCTACACCGGTGAGAGCGACGTGCCGACCACCGTGGCCTGGGGCACCAAGGACTGGATCCTGCTGCGCCGGCAGTTCGCACAGGCCAAGCGGGTGCTGCCGAAGGCCCGGTTCGAGGACCTGCCGGGCTGCGGCCACGTGCCGATGAACGACGACCCCGACCTGGTCAGCCGTCTGATCCTGGAGACCACGGGAGCCATTCCCGCCCAAAGGTGACCGGTCGTCCAAAGACCCGACTTGTAGACTCGCGCGAAGGGAGTCATTGCCACCAGGGGGACGGACCGCAGCTGATGACCGAGAACTGGCACCAGGAACCGGCACCGTGGCTGTCCACCCCGCGTGATCGCGGTGAATCGGGGCCGGGTTCGATCCCGGCGCCCTACACAGGGCAACCCCAGCCCTATATTGCACAGCCTTATATAGCGCAGCCCTATACCCAGCAGTCCTATACGCAGCAGCCGTATATCGACACCACCGACGACACCATCGATGTCATGTCGACGATCATGGTCGCGGTCGGCACCGTCCAACGCCGCGCGGCACGTCCTCCGGAAGTCGGCACCGTCGAGGAGGCGGAGCGCATCCTCGGCTACGCCGTCGACTCGCTCGACGCGGACTCCGACCTCTACTCCTTCGGCACGGTCACCGACGGCACCGTCTGCCTCGTCCCCGACGACGGCCGCTGGGCCGTCTTCTTCGCCGACGGCGGCCAGCGCCGCTATGCGGGTGTCTTCGACGACCCCGTCCAGGCTGCCGTCCACTTCGCCGGCGTCCTGCTGCTCGCCGCCGCTGAACGCGGAGCCCTCCCCAAGCACGCCGGCCCGTCGGCCCTCCCCGGCCGCACCAGCGACCCCCTGGCCGAAATGCTCGCCGGCCCTCCGATCACCCCTCTGGCCGGCGATCCGCCGACCACCCTCTACACCGACCAGCGCCTCACGATCCTGACCCCGGGCACCGAGGTGGACCGCTTCGGCGACCAGATGGGCAACACCGTCTACGCGGCCCGCACTAGGTATCCGCACCGGTCTCTGCCTCCGGACTACATAGAGAGGCCGTACCGGGTCTACCGAGTGCGCGACCCTCTGCGTACGCTCACCGGTACCGCGATCCCGTGGTTCGGACAGCCGGGAGGCGGTATGGCGTACCTGTTGCCACGCCCTATACGAGACCTCCTCCATGAGGGCGCTCTAGTAGAAATCCCCTCTGCGACCCTCGCCCCGTCCTGAGGTTCGCACTTGAGGTTCGCCCCGGGCTTCGCTCTGAGATTCGTTGTAAGGCTGTAAGCGTTTCTCGACAGCGCGTCGGGAACGCGCGACACTGGTCACGCGTTCCCAGTTAAAAGACGTAATACGTGTCGAGGTGACGCTGTGTCCTCTTCGCTCTCCGATCGTCGTACCGCCGCCAGGTTCCGGTCCGACCGCAACCTCAGCGCGCGGATGCTGTCGGTGATGGTCCTGCTGGCAGCCGTCTACGGCGGCGCCATCTTCCTGATGATCCGGTTCCTGGGCCGCGCCTGGCCGCTCGGACTCGCCGTGGTCGTCGCCTTCGCCACGTTCCAGGTGCTCACCTCCGGCAAGATCGCGATGCGCACCATGGGCGCCCGGGTCGTGACCGCCGAGGAGGAGCCGGAGCTGCACGCCCTGGTCGACCGCCTCTGCGCGCTGGCCGGTATGAAGAAGCCGGCCGTCGCGGTGGCCGAGTCCCGGGTCCCGAACGCCTGCGCGGTCGGCCGCTCCAAGGGCGACTCGACGCTGTGCGTGACCCGCGGGCTGCTGGAAACGCTGGACCCGCCCGAGCTCGAAGGCGTCATCGCCCACGAGTTGTCGCACGTCCAGCACGGCGACGCCGCGGTGATGACCGTCGCGGCGTTCGTCGGCGTCCTGGCCGGCCTGGTCGCGCGCGTCGGCCTGCGCTTCATCTACATCGGCGGCCGGGCCCGCGGCCTGTGGCACATCATCGTCGCGGCCATCGGCCTGATCGCGCTGGCCGCCGCCACCTGGCTCGTCTCCCTGGTCCTGACCCGCTCGCTGTCCCGCTACCGCGAGTTCGCCGCCGACCGCTCCGCCGCGCAGCTCACCGGCAACCCCTCGGCCCTGGCCTCGGCGCTGTCGAAGGTCGAGGCGAAGGTGCACGGAGGCGGCGGCATCCCGCAGACCGACCTGCGCAAGGCCGGCGCCCTGAACGCCTTCTACTTCGCCCCGGTCACCTCCGCCAAGACCACGGCGCACCACTTGCTGTCGACGCACCCGACCACGCAGGCGCGGCTCGACCGGTTGGTGAGAATGTCCACGGAGATGTCAAAAACGAGTTAAACCTGTGACGCGCAGCGTCTCCATAACGGGCGGTGGTGGGAGACGGGCGGGCAAAGATTCATTTCTCGGTCTGTGACGGCCGGGTCACGCCTCGCGGCGGGCCCGGCCGTCGGTGTTTCAGCTGTCTGCGATACGTACGCGGCCCGCACGAGGCCCGTATGCAGCGCCGGAGGCCGGTCGTCGCAGGGCGCTCATACGCTCACAGACCACTGATTCCGGGCGTTCCAAGGTCACAGACTGATCAAATACGAATGTTCGAGTCTTTTGATAAATGCCTGCTATGCTTCGCGAGTTTTCCGAGCAGCACCATCCCCCGAACTTTGCAGGCATCGGAAGGATCCGCAGCATGAGCGACAGCCAGATCCAGTCCCAGTGGGAGCGTGTCGGCGGGGAGGCGGCCGTCAAGGCCGTCCTGGACCGCTTCTACGAGGGCGTGCTGGAGGAGCCGCAGCTCGCCGGCTTCTTCGACAACGTCGCGGTGGACGACATCAAGCCGCACCTGGCGGAGGTCCTCAAGGTCGTGCTCGGCGGCCCGGACGCGCGCACGGACATCGACCTGGCCGAGTACCTCACCGAGGCGCACTCCGACCTGGGTGTCTCAGAGTCCGACTACTCGCTGACCGGCCAGGTGCTGATGGACACGCTGAAGGAGTTCGACGTCCCGGCGGACATCGTCGAGACCATAGCCGGGGCGCTGGCGACCGTTCAGCCCTTCGTGGTGGCCGTGTAGTCGTGGTGGATCCGCACCTCCTGCGCACCTCCTGGGCGAAGGTCGCCCAGCACGGAGAGCAGGTGCCCTTGTTCTTCTACGGCCACCTGTTCCTCAGCCATCCCGAGGTGCGATCGATGTTCCCGCCCTCGATGGCGGCACAGCGCGACCGGTTGGTCGCCGCCCTCGGAGCCGTCGTGGCCAACGTCGACAACCTCGACGCGGCCGTGCCGTTCCTGCAGGGCCTGGGCCGGGACCACCGCAAGTTCGCGGTGGAGCCCGGCCACTACCCGGCGGTCGGGGCCAGCCTGCTGGCCACCCTGGAGCAGTTCCTGGGCCCGGACTGGACGCCGGCGGTCGCCGAGTCCTGGACCGAGGCCTACGGCATCGTCGCCAAGGTGATGACCGACGCCGCAGCGGTTGCCGCCGAGTCCGCCCCGCCGTGGTGGGAGGCCGAGGTGGTGGCGCACGAGATCCTCGGCGGCCGGCGCGACATCGCGCGGGTCACCATCGCCACCCGCCTGCCGTACCCCTACGCCGCCGGGCAGTCCATGACGCTGGAGACGGCGATGGCCCCGGCGCGCTGGCGCTTCTACACCCCCGCGAACCCGCCGCGCCAGGACGGCCTGATCGAACTGCACATCAAGCTGATCGGCGCGGTCTCCTGGCAGCTGGTCAACGTCATGGGCGTCGGCGACCGGCTGCGCCTGGGCCCGCCGGTGGGCCACCAGCTCACCCTGGCCTCCACCGCGCCGGGCACCGACCTGCTGATGATCGCCGGCAGCACCGGGCTCGCACCGCTGCGCGCGATCGTCGAGGACCTGGCCCGCACGCCCGACCACGGGCGCCGCGTCACCCTCTTCTACGGCGCCCGCATCGCCAGCGACCTGTACGACCTGCCCCGCCTGGAACAGCTCGCCGCACGCCACGCCTGGCTCACCGTGATCCCGGTGGTCTCCGACGACCACGCCTGGGAGGGCCGGCACGGCCTGGTCGGAGACGCCGCGGCGGCCTACGGCAACTGGCCCGGACACGAGGTCTTCATCGTCGGTTCGGCCGGCATGTGCGAACACGCCGCGGCCCGCTTGAAGGAAGCGGGAGTGATCCCGGGGGCCATCCACCTGGAGGAGAGTCAGCCGTGAGCTTCAGCGAGTACGACGGAACGCCCGGCGGCACCGGAGCCCGGCGTCCCGAACGGCTCAGCGCCGAGCAGATCGACGCCTGGGAGTTCACCCGGGCCGGCCTCACGCACCGCGGCTACGACGAGGAGGGCGTGCTCCGCTTCAAGCGGCGCGTGCTCGCCGAACTGCAGGCCGCCGCCCAGATCGAGTCCGAGCTGCGGCAGCGCAACGACGAGCTGACCAGCCAGCTGCGCACCTCCTACGCCGGCAGCGACCCGGCCAACGGCGGCGCCGCGGCGGCACCCGTGACGCCCTCGGCCCCATCGGCCTTCGCCCCGGAGCAGCGGGTCACCGCCGCCGCGGTCAACGCGATCGCGATGGCCCAGCGCCAGGCCGAGGAGCAGATCCGGGCCGCCGAGGAGTACGTCCGCAACGTCACGGAGTACGCCCGCAACCAGTACGCGGTCACGGTGAACGAGGGACACCGGCAGGGACTGCTCGCTGCGGAGTCGGCGTTCCAGCGGCGCAGCGAACAGCTGTCCTCCAGCCTGAAGTCGCTGGAGCAGCAGCTGGAGTTCCTCAAGGCGTTCGGTGTGGCGTTCGGCGTGCAGGTCGAGGGCGCGCTGGAGAAGGCCCGCGAGGAGGTGCACGGCATGATCAAGAATATCCACCAGGCCTTCGACACGCTGAACCGGAACCCGCCGCACGGCGCGGGGGCCCCGCCGACCGACGTGCCCGGCATGGCGGGCGTCGGCGGTCCGTACTACGGATCCGCGCTGCCGGGCGCCGTCTGACACCCGGTCTGACACCCGGCAGTGCGGGTCTACGCCAGGGCTCCGCGCTGCCGGGTACCCCGGACACTGGGCATCGCACGACCAGGCACGATCCCCCGACCCTGCCTAGGCTGGGAACCATGACGACAAGGGTTGCCTTCCTGGGGCTCGGGGCCATGGGCGCCCCGATGGCGGCGCGGCTGGTCCGCGCCGGATACGACGTGGTGGTGTGGAACCGGACCGCCGCCCGGGCCGAGCCGGCGGTCGCGCTCGGTGCGAGCGCCGCCGCCGACCCGGCCGCGGCGGTGGCCGGCGCCGAGTTCGTGGTGACGATGCTGGCCGATCCGGAGGCCGTCGGCACGGTGGTCGCGTCCTTCGCCGGCGCGCTGCGGCCGGACGCGGTGCTGGTCGAGATGTCCACGGCCGGACCGGAGAGCACCGGCCTGGTCAGGGACCTGATCCCGGACTCGGTCGGCATGGTCGACGCCCCGGTGATGGGCAGCGTGGACCGCGCCGAGGCCGGCACGCTGGCGGTGCTGGCCGGCGGCACGCCGGAGGACCTGGCGCGGGCGGCCGAGCTGCTGAAGGTGTTCGGCACCGTCACCGAATGCGGCGGACCCGGGAGCGGTGCGGCGCGCAAGCTGGTGCTGATCAGCGGGATCGTCGCCGGGGTGACGGTGGTCGGCGAGGCGCTGGCGCTGGCCGAGCGGCTGGGGGTGCCGGACCCGCACGCGGTGCTGGAGGCCAGTCCGCTGGGCGGGCTGGTGGCCCGAGCCTTCGCCACTGGCGTCGACTTCTCCGCCGAGATGGCCGGGAAGGACCTGCGGCTGGCCGGGGAACTGCTGGACCTGCCGGTGATGACCGCCGCGCGGCGGGCGCTGGAATCCGCGCCGGACCAGAACGCCGACCTCGGCGAGGCGGTGCGGGCGCTCAACGAGAAGCGCTGAGCCGGCTGGGTCTGTCTGTGAGCACGGACTACCTTGAGCAAGGACTATCTGTGAGCACGGAGCCGAGCCGCCCCGAAACAGCGGCCCGGCTCCGTGCGCTCAAGGTGCGCTCAAGGTGCGCCGTATTTACTCGTGTGCGCCGTATTTACCCGCGCTCACTTGCCCTCGGCCACGGTCCCGACCGCGAGCAGCGCCCGGTACGGCAGCCGCATGACACCGTCCCCGTCGGTCATCTCGGCGGCGATCCTCAGGTAGTTCTCGCGGAACGCGGCGCGGACCTCAGGGGTCTGCGCCTGGTAGGTGCGGCCGGACGGCCCGACGCCGGACCCCACCGAGATCCACCACTCCTCCGCCGTCGTCAGCTGCTCCCAGTCGATGACGCTGGTGGTGACGTCCTCCAGACCCACCTCGCGGAACAACCCGGCGAGCCCTTCCTCGGTCCGCGGGTAGTCGTCGGCGAGGACCAGCGGCGGCATCTGCCGCGGGACCCAGCCCTCGGTCTCCGCCCCGGCCCGGGAGAAGACGCTCCGCCCGGCCGAGCGCTCGGCGGGCCACAACGTGAACGCCACGCGGCCGCCGGGCTTGGCGACGTCCCGCAGCGCCCGCATCGCGACCTTCGGCCGCCCGAAGTGGTCGAGCACGAAGTTGCCGACCACGGCGTCGAACGTCGCCGGCTCGAACGGCAGGTCCGGCACGACCGCCAGCACGAACTCCGCCTCCGGCGCCTTCGCGCGCGCCAGGTCGAGCATCGAGGGCTCGGCGTCGACGGCGGTCACGGTCGCGCCGCGGGCGAGGGCGGCCCGGGCGACGGTGCCGGTCCCGGTGCCGACGTCCAGCAGGGCGATGTCGGAGACCACCGCGGCGCCGTCGAGCAGGGCGCGAATCGTGTTCGCGCACAGGGAGGCGTAGACGGCTTCGTAGCCCGCGCCGGAGTCGGCCCACAGCACGCGCTCGGCCTCGTCGAAGGTGGGAGCCGTGGGATCCGTCGGACCAGTCGAAGCGGTCGCAGCCGCCGGGGACGCTGCGGATGTCGGGGATGGTGTCGCGGACGTCGAGGGATCTTCGGGCATGGACACGCCGGTAGCCTAGCGGGATGCGCGCACACCAACGGGTGGCTTCCCGCAACGCCAGGTTCCAGCAATGGCAAACCCTGCTCATGAACCGCCAGAAGCGGCAGCGCGCGGGCCGCTTCCTCGTGCAGGGCGTCCGCCCCCTCACCCTGGCCGCCGAGCAGGGCTGGCGCATCGAGGAACTGCTGGTCGACGACGACCGCCGCCTGTCCCGCTGGGCCGAGGAGTTCATCACGGCCACCGAGGCCGCCGGCGCCGAGGTGATCGCGCTCCCCGCCGACATGCTGGCCGAACTCGGCGAGAAGGACCAGGACGCGGCACCGGAACTGCTGGCCGTCGTGGCCATGCCCCCGGACGACCTGACCCGCGTCGCAAGCCCCGGCGACTTCCCCGCCGACTTCCTCGGCGTCGCCTTCGACCGCCCCACCCAACCGGGCAACCTCGGCACCCTGATCCGCTCCGCGGACGCCTTCGGCGCCGGCGGCGTCATCGTCACCGGCCACGCCGCCGACGTCTACGACCCGCGCACCGTCCGCGCCAGCACCGGCTCCCTGTTCGGCCTGCCGACCGTGCGCGCGGAATCGCACCGCGACGTACTGGACTGGCTCCGCGGAACCGGCGTGACCCTCGTCGGCACCGACGAGGACGGCGACACCGACATCGAGGACTACGACTTCTGCGCACCGACGCTGATCGTCGTCGGCAACGAGACGGTCGGCATGAGCAGCGGCTGGCGCGAGGCATGCGACCGCGTGCTGAGCATCCCCATGCGCGGAACAGCGAGTTCGCTCAACGCAGCCAACGCCGCCACGGTGGTTCTGTACGAAGCGGCGCGGCAGCGGCGGGCGGCGAAGTAGCTACGCGGGGAAGCCGCGGCGGATTTCGGCGAGCAGCGCGGCGACGTACCGGTCCTCGACCTCCTCGATGTCCCCGATGCCCTCGGCATCCTCGACGAAGTCCGCCTCGGAAACGTAGGCCACCACAGCATCCCCGCCACCGAGCAACCGCAGCGCCGCGATGTTCGGGTGCGGGATGTCCGTGCACGCCTCGCCCGGTTCGGCCATGGCGATCGCCTCCGCGATCGCCGCGGCCGTCAGCGGATACGACCTGCTCCCCTTGCGATGTCCCACCACCGTCGCCACGGCCACAGCCGGCAGGTAGCCGCCGCGCACGTTCGCTCGCACCACGGCGCCGTCCGGCGTCAGCAGTCCCCACGCCACCGGCTGCTCCCAGCCGAGGCGTGCCTCCATCGCGGTGCGCGCGGCGTTGAGCGCCTCGATCGTCTCCCAGCGTTCGGTCACGCGGTCAGGCTACCGGCGCGCTGGTCCCGGCCGCCCTACCCCAGGCCGTAGACCCGGGTCGCGGTCCCGCCGAACACCGCCTCGCGCTCCGTCTCCGACAGCTCCGAGGTCAGCTGCATCGTTGTTTCCACAACCTGTGGGTAACCGGCGCCGAGCGTGCTCACCGGCCAGTCGCTGCCGAACATCACGCGGTCCGGGCCGAACGCCTCCAGCACCAGATCCGAGTACGGCCGCAGGTCCGCGATCGTCCAGCGCTCCACATCGGCCTCGGTGACCATGCCCGACAGCTTGCACGTCACGTTCGGCAGCTCTGCCAGGGCCCTGATGTCCGAGGCCCACGGCTCCCGCTCGCCGGCGGCGATCCGCGGCTTGCCCAGGTGGTCCAGGACGAACCGCAGGTCCGGCACGGCCCGCGCGGCCTCGGCGCAGTCCGGGAGCTGGTCCGCGCGCACGATGAGGTCGAAGGCCAGTCCGGCCGAGGCCAGCTGTCGCAGACCCCTGAGTGTGTCGGCCTCGGTCAGCCACGCGCCGTCCGGCAGCTCCTGCACCTGGTGCCGGATGCCGACCAGCCGCCGGCCGCCGGTCCCCGACAGCAGCTCGCTCAGCCGCTCGCCGAAGTTCGGCACGGTGACGTCGGTCCAGCCCACCACCCCGGCGACGAGGTCCGACGTCTCGGCCAGCGCCAGCATCTCCGGCGTCTCGTCGACCGCGTGGATGGTCTGCACCAGGACCGTCGCCGACACCCCGGCGGCCGCGGCCAGCGGCTCCAGGTCGGACAGCAGGAAGCTGCGCCGCAGCGCGGGCAGGTCCGCGGTCCACGCCTGGTCCCGGACGGTCAGATCCCACAGGTGGTGGTGCGCGTCGACGATCCGCATGCTGAGTCAGGCCTCCGAGGGTTCGGGCCGGTCCGGCCGGCGCGCCGCTTCCGGCAGTTCGAAGATCACCGGCAGCGGCTCGTCCCCGCCGGCCAGCGAGAAGTCCCGGAATACCCCGACGCGCGCCTGCCACGCGTGATCCTCGGCCTTGTCCACCATGAAGGCCTGCAACGCTTCCCAGCCCTCACATTCGACGAGGTGGAACAGGTCCACGCCGTTGCGCCAGATCGTCCACGAGCTGCAGCCGCCGGCCCGCAGCAGCTCCGGGATCTCCGGCGGGATGTCGTCGTGAGCTTGTTCGTACCCTGTGACGCCCTCGGGCTTCAGCCGGGTGTGGATGGCGACCCGCACCTGGACCCCCTCCTTCATCGAGATCATCGTCGTCGAGATTCATCGGATCTTTCCCGGAACGGCCGCCGAGTCTAGTACCTGTTTGCGTTCCGGGAAACGACCACGTCCAATGGCTCAGGTGAAGGACCCGACCGCCGTCAAGGACCACGCCGCGCGCCTCGTCCGCTTCCAGCGCATCGAGGTCGACGCCACGCGCCTGGTCCTGTCCGGCGTCGCGCTGGCGCTGCCGGTGACCGTCGGCGCGGCGACCGGCCACCTCGCCGACGGCCTGACCGCGGTCATGGGCGCGCTGCTGGTCAGCGCGGCCGGACACGAGGGCGGGTGGCGGGCGCGCGGCCTCGACCTCGGCGCCACGGCGGCGGTCGGCGCGCTGGTGGTCTGGCTCGGCGCGCTGCTCGGCCGGCACGGGAGCCTGGCCAGCGTCTGGATCGTGGCGGTCGCCGTCGGCGCGGCGCTGGTCGGCGGCATCGGGACGCTCGAAGCACGGATCGCCGCGAACGCGACGGTGTTCACCGTCATCGGCGCGCACCTGGGTACGGGCCCTGAGTCGCCCGGGCACATCCTGTTGTATGTGGCGCTGGGCATGGCGGCCGCCGCCGCACTCACCCTCGGCACGCACGCGCTCGGCCGCCTCCTGTCACCCCTCTGGCGCAGGGAGCTGGAGGGGCCGCCGGGACCGGAGTGGCCGTTCAAGCGCAGCGTGGAGAAATGGCGGACGGGACTGCGGACGTGGCACGGCTGGCAGCACGCGGTCCGCCTGGGCACGGCGATGGCCGTGGCCGAAGTGGTCTCGCAGTTTCGGCCCGGCACGCACACGTACTGGATCGCGCTGACCGTCTCGCTGGTCGTCCTGCGCGACGAAGCAGCGGCGCCGATGCGCGCCCTGGAGCGCGGGCTCGGCACGACGATCGGCGTGCTGGTCGGCGGCGGACTCATCGGCGTGCTCCCGACCTGGGGCATCGTGGCGCTGATCGGCGTCATCGGGGCGGTGCGGCCGTATCTGAAGCTGGCCAACTACACCGCCTACGCGGCCGTGATGACCCCGCTGATCACCATGCTGAACGAGCTCGGCCACGACATCTCCTGGGCCGTGCTGCGGGAACGCGTCCTCGACACGCTGATCGGCTGCGCGATCGGGCTCTGCGTGGGCTACCTGCCGTGGCGGATGTGGGCAAGCAGACAGCGCTGAAAGATAGGGGAACCTAACTGGCGGGGAATACGATCTCCTCATCGTCGGTTGAGAGGTTTGTTCAACTTTCAACTACAGGAGGGTCCCCTCGTGAGCCAGATGCAGTTCGGCGTCTTCACGGTCGGAGACGTGACGCCCGACCCCGCCACGGGCCGCGCGCCGTCCGAGCACGAGCGCATCAAGGCCATGGCCGCCATCGCGGAGCACGCCGAGCAGGCCGGCCTGGACGTGTTCGCCACCGGTGAGCACCACAACCCGCCGTTCGTGCCCTCCTCGCCGACCACGCTGCTCGGCTGGATCGCCGGGCGCACCTCCAAGCTGCTGCTGAGCACCGCGACCACGCTGATCACCACCAACGACCCGGTGAAGATCGCCGAGGACTACGCGATGCTCCAGCACCTGGCCGAGGGCCGCGTGGACCTGATCCTGGGCCGCGGCAACACCGGCCCGGTCTACCCGTGGTTCGGCAAGGACATCCGCGACGGCATCGACCTGGCGCTGGAGAACTACGCGCTGCTGCGGCAGCTGTGGAACGAGGACGTCGTCGACTGGTCCGGCCGCTTCCGCACGCCGCTGCAGGGCTTCACCGCCACGCCCCGGCCGCTGGACGGCGTCGCGCCCTTCGTCTGGCACGGCTCGATCCGCTCCCCCGAGATCGCCGAGCAGGCCGCGTACTATGGGGACGGTTTCTTCCACAACAACATCTTCTGGCCGAAGGAACACACGCAGCGCATGGTCGCGCTGTACCGTCGGCGCTTCGCACACTACGGGCACGGCACAGAGCAGCAGGCGATCGTCGGTTTGGGCGGCCAGGTGTTCATGCGCGAGAACTCGCAGGACGCGGTGCGCGAATTCCGTCCGTACTTCGACAACGCCCCGGTGTACGGCCACGGTCCATCGCTGGAGGAGTTCATGAGGGAGACCCCGCTCACCGTGGGCACGCCGGAGCAGGTGATCGAGCGCACGCTGTCCTTCCGCGACTACGTCGGCGACTACCAGCGCCAGCTGTTCCTGCTGGACCACGCCGGCCTGCCGCTGAAGACGGTGCTGGAGCAGATCGACCTGCTGGGCGAGAAGGTGGTCCCGGTGCTGCGCAAGGAGTTCGCGATCGGCCGGCCGGCCGACGTCCCGGACGCCCCGACGCACGCGGGCCTGGTGGCCCGGACCGCCGGAGGCACCACGGGGACGGCCGAGACGCGGGATGATGAGCGGTCGGCTTTGTTCGACACGAAGGAGGCCATCGCACCGTGAGTGCTTACGAGGCGGCGAACAACGGGTTCGGCGACGAGGACTTCGCGCCCTCGGGCGGCAGCGCCTGGTTCGACGGGCTGCCCGGCGCGCTGCCGAGCGGGCTGCCGAGCGGGCTGCCGATGAACGGGCACGACTTCGGCGCGGTGCCCGGGAGCTTCGGACCGCGGCCGCCGATGGTGCCGGGCTACGGTCCGGCGAACGGCGAGGGTTTCGCGGCTCCGCGCTTCGCAGAACCCGGATACGCAGAACCCGGATACGCGAACGGCAGCGGGCTCACCGACACCGGCACGTACGGCGTCGCCTACGCCGACCCCGGTTTCGGCGACGACCCGGCCTTCACC
>NZ_JAACYW010000540.1 GCF_015356825.1 Catenulispora rubra
CTCCTGGACACCGCCCACACCACCGACCAACCCCTCCTCATCCCAGCCCACCTCACCAAACCCACCACCGCCGACAGGGCTCGAAGGAACCACCACGCGTCCGGCGCTGTGGCCCCGGGCCCGAATCTCATGGAGAAGCTGGCAGCGACTGTGGGCGCCGAGCGGGAGGACCTCGTGCTCAGCGCCGTGCTCGAATCAGTCGCGGCGATACTGCGGCACGGTGGCGTGGCAACGATCGATCCGGACCGGGGCTTCCTCGATCTCGGGATCGACTCCCTCACAGCGGTCGAACTGCGCAACCGCCTCGGCGGCGTCATCGGCGTCCGCCTGCCCGCCACCGCTATCTTCGACCACCCGTCGCCTGCCGCATTGA
This sequence comes from Catenulispora rubra, assembly GCF_015356825.1. Taxonomy (GTDB): domain Bacteria; phylum Actinomycetota; class Actinomycetes; order Streptomycetales; family Catenulisporaceae; genus Catenulispora; species Catenulispora rubra. The sequence goes on from NZ_JAACYW010000540.1 coordinate 374, forward strand.
CCTCGTATCTGTCAACGCTCGTTCCGAACGCCGCGCGATCCGTAGCCGCAGAAGGCCCGGTAGCCACGACGACCGGCACGGATGGCGATCCGGACCTCGCACTCGCGCGCCTGGAAGCGACGCTCACCCCCGACTCGAAGTGGTGGCCCGAGTCGGACACCGCGCATCGCGGTGAAGTCGCTGCCCGACTTCGCGTCCTGTTGTCCCGGCTGGACGCCAGGGGCTCCTCGACGCCAGCGGCCGAGGCCACGGCCGCGTTCGCCGACCTCACTTCCGCCTCTGACGAGGAGATATTCAGCTTCATCGACGGCGATCCGAGCGGCTCTCAACCTTCCTGATCGACGCCGCCGGCCGCGCCGTGCTCGACGACCGTTGTTGTGAAGCCCCGGTCGACCAGGTCGAGCACGCCCACGGCCACGCCTCGCTTGCGGTCGGGCGCCGCTTGCCTCACGACGGACCCGTCACAACAGCAAGAAGGTCGATGGGTCCAAGCGGCACGTCGTCATAGACATCCTCGGGATGTTGCTGACGATCCTGGCCACAGGCATCGACGTGCGGGACCGCGACAGTGCGATGCCGCTGCTGGAATGCCTGCGCATCAGTGACGTTTGGGCCGGCCGTGGCTACGCCGGAGGGTTGATAGCCAGCTGGTGCCATGATCCTCCGCCCGGCTGTCGGGCTGGCCGTCACAACACCGCGCGTCCGTACCAGGTCCCGAAGATGGCGAGGCCAAAGGTACCTCAGCGCCACCAGGCGTACGGCATCACGGCTACAACCTTTCGCGGGCCACCGCTATATACGTGCACATCGCAAGAGAAGAGCGCAGTCGGTGCCGAACTCCCGGAGTCACCGACTTGCGCTCGCCATAGAGCCGCCCCGGGGTTCAGGGCCGTCTACTCCGCGACATAGGTGCACTGGACCCAAACGAACACCTTCAGCAGCCGGCCGTCGTCGATCACCGTCTCGGAAGTGGACTCGTAGTGGTCGTACCGATTTCCGTTCTGCAGCTTGAGCACGCTGTCACTGTCCGCGACACTACGTACCCGCTTCTTGCCTGAGAGAGCCGCGGGCCCGCCGCGCAGGATGACGTTCGGCTCCCGGAGTGAATCGCTCATGCGACAAGCTTCTGCCGTGGCGCTAAGGGGGCGCTAAACGGATGAGCCGAACTACGCGCTGGCTCGTCGAACCTAGTGGCCGTGAGGACGTGGGTTGGGTGCGATGCGGCGTCGGCGGACGCGGGGCCGGCAGCATGGGAGGCGTGGTCGGTAACCCTGCTGGGCCGCGCCGGCCGGGCCCGGCTCGTATTGGGGCGGCCCCCGGGAAGTAGACACCGGGTTTCATGCGGCTAGGCTCTGAACTGTAGCAGAGCTATCAGGAAGCTTACTGTCGTGGTGGTGTCGCTGCTCGTAGGTGATCGGTGCGAGCCGTCCGGCCCGGCTGTGCCGGCGGCGGTGGTTGTAGAAGGCGATCCAGCGGAACGTCTCGCGGCGGGCTTCGGCCTCATCGGCGATGCGGCCGGTGGCCAAGGTGGTGACGGTTTCCCGCTTGTAGGTGGCGAAGAAGCTTTCGGCGGCGGCGTTGTCGAAGCACGAGCCCACGCGGCCCATGCTGCGGCGTATGCCTTGCTGGCGGCAGTAGTCGGCGGCCAGGGTAGAGGTGTATTCCGATCCGCGGTCGGAGTGGAAGATCACGCCGTCGACGTCCCCGCCGCGGACGGCGACGGCAGCGGTGAGCGCGTCGGCGACCAACTCGGCCCGGTGGTGGTCGGCGATCGACCAGCCGAGCAGCCGGCCGGAGAACAGATCGATCACGGTGGCCAGGTAGACGAACCCTGACTCGCCCACCGGGATGTAGGTGATGTCACCGCACCATTTGACGTCGGGTGCTCCGGCGTCGAAGTCGCGTCCCAGCAGGTCCGGGACGGGTGCGGCGGCCTTGTCTTGTTTGGTCAGGGCCCTGCGTCGGCGCAGGTGCCTGCCGATGATCTGGTGCTGGCGCATCAGCCTGGCGACCTTCTTGTGGTTGGCGGCCGTTGGTGGTTGCCCGTCGGTGCCGTCGGCCAGGTCCAGGGCGACGCGCTTGGCGCCGTAGGTGCACCTGGAGGCCTGATGGATTTTTCGGATCCGGCCGGTCAGCGCCTGATCGGCAGAGGCCTTGACCGCCCGGGCGGGCTCGGCGGCCCGCCCGGGCGTAGTAGCCGCCGCGCGGGGCACCGACCGCCTGGCACAGCCGGGTGACAGGATGCCGCTGCCCGGCCGGGAGGTCCGGGCTGGAGTGGACGGAGACGAACCGGTAGCGGCGGTTCAGCGGTTCGTCTCGCGCGCAAAAAACTGGGTGGCCTCGCGCAGAATCTCCTTCTCCTCCTCCAACACCCGCACCCGGCGGCGCAGCGCCGCCAACTCGGCCCGCTCGGCCTCATCCAGCCCGCCGGCAGCCGCCGACACCCGGTGCTTCTCGGCCGCCACCACCCAGTTGCGCAACGTCTCCGGAACCAGGCCCAGCTCACGAGCCACATCAGCGACCCTGCGCGGCGGGATCGAGTC
>NZ_JAACYW010000541.1 GCF_015356825.1 Catenulispora rubra
ACCCCCGACCGCCCAGCCCCACGACCGTCCAGACCATGACCGTCCAGACCACGACCGCTCAGACCACGTCGATCCGCACGCCACGTCGATCCGCACGCCAACCGCTAGGAGAAGGACAGTGAGTACCGCAGACACCTCCGGCGACCACCACGGCGACAGCGGCCGGGGCCTGCCGGCCCAGGGCCGCTCCACCCGCCAGCGGTCGGCGGTCGCGGCGCTGCTGGACGAGGTCGACGACTTCCGCAGCGCGCAGGACCTGCACGACCTGCTCAAGCAGCGCGGCGAGTCGGTCGGCCTGACCACGGTCTACCGCGCCCTGCAGTCCCTGGCCGACGCCGGCGAGGTGGACGTGCTGCGTACCGGCGACCGCGAGGTGATCTACCGGCGCTGCTCGACCCCGCGGCACCACCACCACCTGGTGTGCCGGGAGTGCGGCAAGACCGTCGAGGTCGAGGGCCCGGCCGTGGTGGAGAGCTGGGCCGCGCGGGTGGCCGCCGAGCACGGGTACTCCGACGTGTCGCACACGCTGGAGATCTTCGGGACCTGCGGGGACCACTGAGCACGTGGCGTGAGCACGTCGCGTGAGCACGTCGGGTCAGCACGTCGTTGAGCACGCCCCGTCCTCGGACAGGCACCGCACGGTATTTTGAGAACGCACGAGGGCGCGCCGCGGTCGTCGCATGATCGCGGAGCGCCCTCGTGGCTGTTTTGCTGGCTGTTTTACTCCGCGACCGCGTCGGGGTCCCCGTACTCGGCCTCGTTGTACTCGTACTCCGGCTCCACCTCTGCGGCGAACTGCTCTTCGTTGGTGATCGCGCCGCCGTAGCGCCGGTCGCGTCCGACGAAGGACTCGCACGCGCGCCACAGGTTGGTGCGGTCGAAGTCCGGCCAGAGGGTGTTGTCGAAGACGAACTCCGCATAGGCCGACTCCCACATAAGGAAGTTGGACGTGCGGTGCTCTCCAGAGGAGCGGATGAACAGGTCCACGTCCGGCATGTCCGGCTCGTAGAGGTAGCGCGTGACCGTCTTCTCGTTGATCTTCGCGGGGTCGAGCCGACCGGACTTGATGTCCCGGCCCATGGCGGCCATGGCGTCGGCGATCTCCCAGCGGCCGCCGTAGTTGACGCACATGGTGAGGGTCAGGAGCTTGTTGTCCTTAGTACGCTCCTCAGCCCACTCCAGCTCGTCGATGACGGACTTCCAGAGCCGGGGGCGGCGGCCGGCCCAGCGGATGCGGACGCCGAGCTCGTCCATCTCGCCGATGCGGCGGCGGATGGTGTCGCGGTTGAAGCCCATGAGGAAGCGCACTTCCTCTGGAGAGCGCTTCCAGTTCTCTGTAGAGAACGCATAGGCGGAGATGTGCGTAATACCGCCGAGCTGCACCGCGCCCTCGACCACATCGAACAGCGACGCCTCGCCGACCTTGTGGCCCTCTATGCGCGACAGGCCGCGCTCCTTGGCCCAGCGGCCGTTGCCGTCCATCACCAGGGCCACGTGCCGGGGCACCAGGTCCAGCGGGAGGTCCGGCGGCAGCTTGCCGCCCTTGTGCGGGAAGGGGTCCCGGTTGACGCCCGGCTGCCGCTTGGCGAGGCGCTCTTCCAGGATCCGTCGGGTCAGTCTCACCGCTCCACCTATCTCGTCTTACTTCGCGTGCTCGTGCTCACCGCTCGCGAGCCCTCACCGCCGGCCGAACTCACCGCTCGACAAGCCGCAGGGACCGCAGGCCGCGCTCCAGGTGCCACTGCAGGTAGGCGGCGACCAGGCCGCTGCCCTCCCGCCGGTGCTTGTCGGCGCTGGCGTCGGCGGCCCCCCAGTCCCCCGCGAGCAGCGCCCCCAGCAGGGCGAGTGTCTCACGGGCCGGCGCCACCGACCCCGACGGCTTGCAGTCCGAGCACACCGCCCCGCCGGCCGGCAGGTTGAAGAACCGGTGCCCACCCGGGTCGCCGCAGCGGGCGCAGTCCTCGAAGGACGGCGCGTAGCCGGCGACGGCCAGGGAGCGCAGCAGGAACGCGTCCAGGACCAGCCCGGCGGAGTGCTCGCCCGAGGCCAGCGTACGCAACCCGCCGAGGAGCAGGAGGTACTGCTGCACGGCGGGCACATCATCTTCACTCAACCGCTCGGCGGCCTCCAGCATCGCCTGCCCCGCGGTGTAGGCGGGGTAGTCGGAGACCAGCGTGCCGCCGTACGCCGCCAGCGTCTCGGCCTGCGTGACCAGGTGCAGGTCGCGGCCCTGCTTCTCGAAGATCTGGACGTCGACGAACGTGAAGGGCTCCAGCCGCGACCCGAACTTCGACGAGGTCCGCCGCACCCCCTTGGCCACGGCCCGGACCCGCCCGCGATCCCTGGTGAGGAAGGTGATGATGCGGTCGGCCTCCCCGAGGTTCCGGGTGCGCAGGACGACGCCTTCATCACGGTGCAGGGGCATTGTCCAAGTGTAGGCGCGGCCGGGCACGCTGAGGGCCCGCGTGAGGCGAACTGCAACCTCCCGCGGGCCCGGGCACTACGGACACCCTGCCCCGGCCACCGAAGTGGCCGAGATCACTACTGCTGCCGCGGCGGCCGGTACTGCCACCCGGCCGGGCCCTCATCGACCTGGGTGACGTGCGTCGGCTCCTCGGCCGGATCGGCGGGCTCGGCCGGCTTCGGCTGCGCGACCTGCGACAGCGGAATGGCCATGGTCTCCATCGCGGACCCGGTGTCGACCAGCGTGGCCGGCGGCGCCGGGATGGTCTGGCGCGCGGAGGTCGGGTCGAGCAGCGTCGGCGGCGGCGCCGGAATGGTCGGCTGCTGCGGCGGCACCGGGATGAGCACGGTCTCCATGCCGGACGCCGGAGGCGCGGCGTCGTGCGCGCCGGTGCCCCAGGCCGGGGCTTGCGGCGGGAC
>NZ_JAACYW010000542.1 GCF_015356825.1 Catenulispora rubra
CACGTCCACCCCGCAGAGTTCTCCAGCCTACCGAGGTGATCGGACACCGACACGCCCACCAAAGCCCCCATGCCCCCCACGCGCTGCTCGCTCAGCGCCGCGTGCGTTGGACCGGCCGCAGTCCCGCGCTTACGCTGACCACTGACCGGTCATCGGCGCACGCAGCGCGGCTGGATCCGCCTACGTTCGCTCGCGTGAATACTGCCGACCGCAGGGAGCAAGGCGAGTGAACGACCTTCCCAAGCACGCCGACGTGGTCTTCGTCGGCGCCGGCCACAACGCGCTGGTGGCCGCCGCGTATCTGCTCGAAGCCGGACGCAGCGTGGTGCTGCTCGACCAGATGGCCCAGCCCGGCGGCTGGGTCCGGACGGCGGAACTCGGCGCGCCCGGCTTCCACCACGATGTCTACTCGGCGCTCCATCCGGCGTTCGTCGGCGGCCCGGCGTGGGCCGAACTCGGCGCGGACCTGAAGCGGCACGGGCTGGACTACGTCACCGCGCCGTTGGCCACCGGCGCGTCGCTGCACGACGGCCGCGCCGCCGTACTGCCCGTCGATCAGCAGGCGCTGGCGGAGGAGCTGGACCGCCTCGGCGAGAGCGCCGGCTGGTCGAGCTTGTTCGCCGCGGCCGGGCCGTACTTCCCGGGGCTCATGGAACTGCTCGGCGACGGCCTGGACACCCCGGCGGCCCAGGCCACGCTGGCCGGGCTGGTGACGAGCGGACGGGACAGCGCGCTGCCGTTCACGCAGCTGCTCAGCGGCAGCGCGCGGGACCTCGTCCGCCGGTTCTTCGTCACCGAGGAGTTGCGCCTGCTGGCCGCGCCGTGGCCGCTGCACCTGGGCATCGGCCCGGAGGACCCGGCCGGGGCGCTGTGGACCGTGTTCGCCCTGGGGATGATGGCCGGCGGCAACCCGGCGCCGATCGGCGGCAGCGGCCGGCTCGCCGACGCGCTCACCGGCCTGGTGGTCGAGCGGGGCGGCGAAGTGTTCTGCGATGTGAACGTCGAGGAGATCCTGGTCGACGGCGGCCGCGCGACGGCGGTCCGCACCGGGTCCGGCGCGATCGTGGCGGCCGGGCAGGCGGTCATCGCGTCCGTCACCCCCGACAAGCTGTATGGAAGCCTGCTGCGTAACGTGGCGGGGGTGCCGGAGGGAGTCAGGGAGCAGGCGGCGGGATACCGATACAAGCGCGGTTGTTTCCAGCTGAACCTCGCGCTTTCCGCCAGGCCGCGCTTCGCCGATCCCCGCTTGGACGCCGGCGGCGCCCTCAACCTGGGACGCGGGGTGGACGAGCTGGTCGTGTCCGTCCGACAGGCGGAGGCCGGACTGTTGCCCGAGCATCCCTCGATCTCCTGGCACGAGCCGACGGCCGTCGACGCGACCCGGGCGCCCCAGGGCAAGGCCGTCGTCCGGATTCAGGTGCTGGACGCGCCGCTGTCACCGATCGGGGATGCCGCCGGGACGACGCGCGGCGTCCAGGGCTGGTCCGTGTCGACCGCCGAGGCTTTCGCCGACCGTGTGCTCGCCGAGGCCGAGGCGCATCTGCCCGGCTTGACCGGGACGGTGCTCGAACGACACATCACCACCCCTGCCGACCTGGCCAAAGCCAGTCCGAACGCCGGTCCCGGGGATCACGGCGCCGGAGAGAACTCGCTGGCGCAGGGGCTCGTCCAGCGGCCGATCCCCGCGCACGGCGGGGGCTACCGCACCGCGGTGCCCGGCCTGTGGATGATCGGCGCCGCGACCTGGCCGGGACCGGCGGTGAGCGGTGGCTCGGGCCGAGCGGTCGCGCGCGCCATCGTCGGCGGCGATTTCCGGCCATAATCCTTGATTCACCCTGTATCAGGGGTGACACAAACCGTCACGAAGAGTAGGTCTCAGTATTGACAAACCAATGCCCGACGGGGCGGGAGATGGTGAACACAATGAAGAAACGCACGATCAGCCTGGTAGTGGTGCTTCTAGCCCTGCTCAGCTTCCTGCCGGTCGCGCCTGCGGGGGCGCAGGCCGCGCCGGCGACCAAAGCAGCCGTGGTGACCGCGGCCGCGGTGACACCGGCCACAGCGGCACCGGCTGCGGTGACAGCAGCCGCCAGCAATCCCTGCGGGGGTTCGGCCTACGCGTGCGCGGACGGCAACTTCTACGCGTGGAACGGCCACAACGGAAGCCGCTGCCAGTGGGCGGGCAACGCCCCCAACCTCGGCAACTGCAGGAACACGGACTACCTGATCGCCAACTACGGCTACCCCTGCGCCGGCTGTGACTGGATCCACCTCTTTTACAGCCCGAACTACTCCGGCGCCTACTTCTGCCTTCCGCCCGGCTACGCCTACGGGCAGGCGACATCGCCCGGCCTGACGTTCAACAAGGGCGCAGGACGAGCCGGATACGGGCAGTCGATCTGGTACAACGCCGCTTCAGCATCATGGGGCGCAGCCTGCTGAAAGCAGCCTGCTGACACTGTCACAGGAGCCTCAAAAGTTGACCTAGGCGTCGGTCCTGCTGCCAAGCAGGGCCGACGCCTTTCGTCGGCACCTGTCCGGCCGCAGCGACCCTAGCCCGCCTGCCGCCCCGCGTTCTCGGGCGAGACGCCGGCCGCGTAGCACGTCAGCGTAGCCTGCACCGCGTCATACGGCGCCGGACTACCCTGCGCGCGAGCCGTGATCATCGCCCCCTCGACCCCGGCGATCACCGCGTCGGCGAGCGTGCGCGCCGCGTTCCGCTCGACGCCGAACGCCACGAAGTGGAACGCGAGGCGATCGGTCATCTCCGCGAACGACCGGCGGGTCGCCCCGGCCACCTCGGCGGAGTCCTGGGCGGCGCCCTCGGTCACCAGCGGGGCGATGCCGCAGCCGCGGGTGTAGCCGCTGGCCACCATGCC
>NZ_JAACYW010000543.1 GCF_015356825.1 Catenulispora rubra
GCCCGATCCCCCTCCGCCCGCAACTCCGCCCGCCGCACCTGCCACCGCTCCAACATCCCCGACAGCTCCCCGCGCAGGAACTGGAACATCAGCACCGACTCCGTCAGCCGCCGTCCGGCCGGCGTCTCGGCGCCGACCACCGCGACGCCCTCCGCCAGGCTGCCCTCCCAGCGCGACATGATCGTGTCGCGCTCGAACAGTGCGTCCTGCCACACCTCGTCCAGTACGCGGTAGCGGTCGCGGCGTGTGCCGGGCTGGCGTTCGCGGGTGACCAGGTTGACCTGCGTCAGGTACCTGATCGCGCCGGAGACGGCGGCCGGGGAGATGTCGAGCATCTCGGACAGTTCCTGGGAGGTCAGGCGGCCGTCGTCCTGGGTGATGAGCGCGGCGAAGACGCGGGAGGGCATGCGCGGGATGCCGCTGTCGGTCAGGACGCTGCCGAGGCGGTCGATGTACGCCGGCAGCGGGTCCGGGGCCGGCCGGGTTTCGGGGTCGGCATCGGGGTCGGCGTCGTGCCCGCCGGGGTGGTCGTCCTTGCGCATTTGCCCACGGTAGCGGTTCCTCTTGCGTTTTCATAACATTCACAAGACTCTGAAAGTTCGGAGTAGAATCGGCCCCATGACGACTGCGATCAGCGCGTCCGGCCTGGTGAAGACCTTCGGCCGGACCCGTGCGCTCGACGGGCTGGACCTCACCGTCGCCGAGGGCGAGGTCCTGGGGTTCCTCGGGCCCAACGGGGCCGGCAAGTCGACGACCATCCGGGTGCTGCTGGGCCTGATCCGGGCCGACTCCGGCGCCGCGACCCTGCTCGGCGGCGACCCCTGGCGCGACCGGGTGGCCCTGCACAAGCGCCTGGCCTACGTGCCCGGCGACGTCACGCTGTGGCGCAACCTGTCCGGCGGGGAGGTGATCGACCTGCTCGGCGGCCTGCACGGCGGGGTGGACGCCCGGCGCCGCGCCGATCTGCTGGAGCGCTTCGAGCTGGACCCGACCAAGAAGGGCGGCCAGTACTCCAAGGGCAACCGGCAGAAGGTGGCCCTGATCGCCGCCCTGGCCTCGGACGTGGAACTGCTGGTCTTCGACGAGCCGACCTCCGGCCTGGACCCGCTGATGGAGGACGTCTTCCGCCAGTGCGTGGCCGACGAGCGCGAACGCGGCCGCACCATCCTGCTCTCCAGCCACATCCTGTCCGAGGTCGAGGCGCTGTGCGACCGGGTGAACATCATCCGCGCCGGCAAGACCGTGGAGACCGGCTCGCTGGCCGAGATGCGGCACCTGACCCGCACCACCGTCGAGGCCGACCTCGCCGGACCCCCGACCGGCCTGGCGGACCTGCCCGGCGTGCACGACGCCAAGGTCACCACCAAGGCCGGCGCCGAGAAGTTCACCGGCCAGGTCGACACCGACCACCTCGACGGCGTCCTCAAGGCGCTCACCGCGATCGGGGTCAGGACCCTGGTCAGCCGGCCGCCGACACTGGAGGAGCTGTTCCTGCGGCACTACGAGCCCGAAGGGGCGCAGCAGTGAGCACCGCGACGGCCCCGGAGGCTTCGAAGAGCGCCCAGAAGAAGACCTCGAAGAAAACCCCGAAGAAGACCTCGAAGTTCGCCACCGACCCCGGTGCCCAGAAGGACTCAGACGACGGTCTCCGAACCCTGATCCGACTCGCCTCCCACCGCGACCGCATCATGCTCCCGGTGTGGATCTACGCACTCCTGGCAACCGTCGGCAGCACCGCGTACTCGCTGAAGAAGCTCTACCCGGCGCAGTCCGACCGCGACAAGCTCGCCTCCAGCATCGGTACCAACCCCTCGCTGCGCGCCCTCTACGGCCCCCTCTACGACACCCACACCCTCGGCGCCCTGACCGCCTGGCGCACGCTCGGCTTCGGCGGCCTGCTGATGGGCATCATGGTGGTCCTGCTGATCACCCGGCACACCCGGGCCGAGGAGGAGTCCGGTCGGCTGGAGCTGCTGGGATCCGGGGCCGTGGGACGCAACGCCCCGTTGACCGCGGCCCTGTCGATCGTCGTTGGCGCGTGCTTCGGCATCGGGCTGCTCTCGGCCGTGGTGATGCTGGCGCTGGGGCAGAGCGCGGGCGGCGCGCTGGCGTTCGGCGCGTGCCTGTTCGCCGTCGGCGTGGCGTTCGCCGGCACGCAGGCGGTCGCGGTGCAGCTGACCGAGACCGGCCGGGCCGCCAACGGGATCGGCGCGCTGATCCTCGGCGTGGCGTACCTGCTGCGGACGGTCGGCGACGCGGCCGGCAACAGCGGCGGAGCCGGGTGGGTCGCGTGGCTGTCGCCGTTCGGCTGGATCGAGCGCGTGCATCCGTGGGCCGGGAACCGGTGGTGGGTCGTCGGCGTGACGCTGGTCGTCGGCGTCGTAACCGCTGCCGTCGGCTACCGCGTGCAGAACGCCCGGGACCTCGGCAGCGGGCTCTTGCCGCAGCGTCCAGGCCCGGCGAGCGCGGGGCCCGGGCTGCGCGGCGTGTTCGGCCTGGGACGGCGGCTGCAACAGCCGACGCTGCTGGGCTGGATGGCCGGGATTTTCGTGTTCGGGATCGTCATGGGCTCCATCGCCAAGGGCATCGACAAGTTGCTGAACGACAACCAGCAGGTCGAGAAGATCATCGGGCGCTACGGCGGGGCCAAGGGCCTGACCGACTCCTATCTGACGACCGCGATCAGCTTCCTCGGTATGGCCGCTGCCTTCTACGCGGTGCAGGCGGTGCTGCGGCTGCGCGGCGAGGAGACCTCCGGACGTGCCGAGCCGGTGCTGTCGGCGTCCGCTGGGAGGCTGGCGTGGGCCGGAAGCCATCTGGTGTTCCCGGCGGTCGGCAGCGCGCTGGTGATGGC
>NZ_JAACYW010000544.1 GCF_015356825.1 Catenulispora rubra
GACATCAGAGCCTGGATAGCAACATGGAACGAGGACCCCCGGCCGTTCGTCTGGAAGAAGACGGCCGAGGAGATCCTCAACTCACTCGCTAAATATTTGAAACGAACTTCAGGCGCAGGACACTAGGCTCCTGCTCCATGACCGCCCGCCACACCCCCGAGGACCTGGCCGCCGCCAACGGCCGCACGATCGAGGACGTCATCGCCCCGGACCTGGCCGTCCTGTTCTGCGGCATCAACCCCGGACTCCTCTCGGCCCTGACCGGCCACCACTTCGCCCGCCCCGGCAACAGGTTCTGGCCGACCCTGCACCGCTCCGGCTTCACCCCCCACCAACTGGCCCCCGCCGACCAGGAACACCTCCTCACCTGGCACCTGGGCATCACCAACGTCGTAGCCCGCGCCACCGCCGGCGCCGCCGAACTCCGCCCCGACGAGTACCGCACCGGCGGCGAGGTGCTGCGCGCGAAGGTCGAGCAGTTCCGACCACGCTGGCTGGCGGTCGTGGGCATCGGCGCGTACCGGATCGCCTTCGACGCGCCGAAGGCCGTGGTGGGGCGGCAGGATCGCATGGTCGGCGAGACCGGACTGTGGGTGCTGCCCAATCCGAGCGGGCTGAACGCGCACTACAACCTGGACTCGCTCGCCGCGACCTACGGCGAGCTGCGGGAGGCGGTGGGGTCGGCGGGACCGGCAGGACCGGCAGGATCAGTGGCGTCATAAAGTCGCCGGAGCCGGGTCATCGGTGGTCGGTGATGGTCGGTGACGGCCGTAGATGGCCGTAGACAGTCGCTCGATGGTCGTTGACCTTTCAAGCAGGTGTCGGCACTATGCCCTGTAACCCAGATCACATCTGTCCGTAACAGTCAGGAGCCGCCGATGTCCGTCGCCGACCGGGACCGGGTGGTGTTCGAGCAGTACGCCGACGAACTCGGGCACGAGCTGTCCGGGGCTTGGCGACGGGAGCGGGCCCGGTGTGTGGTGGGCCGGGCCGCGCGCACGGTGTTCCTGAGCTACGCGCGGGCCGGGCTGACGATGGTGGGGATCAGTCCGCTGGCGATCAAGCCGCGCGCGAAGGTGCCGCCCAGCGGCGAGTGAGTGGTGATCGCCGCGTCCCGATAGGGTGCCGCCCATGAGCACCGCCGAGGGACGCCACGCCGACCTGCTGCTCGCGGTCGACGGCGGCAACAGCAAGACCGACGTGCGCCTGGTCCGGGCAGACGGCACGCCGGTACGCCGGGCGATCGGCGGGCCGTTCCGGCCGCAGGCGCTGGGCGTGCCGGCGGCGATGGCCGTGCTGGACGGGCTGGTGGCGCAGGTGCTGTCGGGGGACGGCGCCCAGGTCGCGCTCGACGGCGCCGACGACGGCGATAGCGGCGATAGCGGCAACGACCGCGACGGCCGCGGCGCCGACAACAAAGCCAGCAGCAACGAAGAGCCGACCGCGCTCGGCCCCATCACCCGGGTCCGCGGCATCGCCGCCTTCCTGGCCGGCGCCGACCTCCCGGAGGAGATCTCCACCCTCCAAGCCGAGGTCGAGGCGCGCGGCTGGGCCGACGAGGTCTACGTCGCCAACGACACCTTCGCCGTCCTCTACGCGGGCTCGCCCCGCCGCCAGGGCGTCGCAGTCGTCTGCGGCACCGGCATCAACTGCGTGGCGGTCGCCCCCGACGGCCGCACCGCGACGTTCCCGGGCCTGGGCCAGGAGTCCGGCGACTGGGGCGGCGGCGGAGACCTGGGACGCGCGGCCCTGTGGTGGGCGGTGCGCGCCGAGGACGGTCGCGGCCCGGCCACCGCACTGCTCGACGCAGTCACCTCACACTTCGGACGCCCGCAGGCCCTGGACGTCGTCCTGGCCATCCACCGCGGCCAAGAGTCCGACCGCCGCCTGGCCGAACTGGCACCGGCGGTCTTCGCGGCCGCCGACGCCGGCGACGAGATCGCGGGCTGGCTGATCGACGTCCTGGCCGACGAGATCGCGGGCATGGCCACCTCGGCCGCCCGACGCCTGCAACTGGACGCGCCGGACGTCCTGCTCGGCGGCTCGGTGGCAGCCGCGGGACACCCCAGATTGCTGGCACGTGTCCAGGAACGCGCCCCCGGCCCGATCACCGTGGTCAGCGACGCACCGGTCATCGGCGCGATCCGCTACGGGGTGGGACGCTGGGGCGCCGACGCGCCGATCCCGGCCTGAGGCGCATACCCCGGAAAGCAGGCTCCGGTGATTCGCGCTGTCGACAGCAGCGCGAATCACCGGAGCTCGAAAGGGTCGCAGATCGACCTGAAAAACACGTTAAGAGAGGCGGCCAGGCGTCATCCGGGGACGTGCGCGCCATACGTGCGTTAAGAAGCAAGTGTTGGGTAAGCGCAGTGTTGCGGCACGTGCACGGTCGGCACGCGCGCCGGCAGCTCCCGCGAACCCGCCACGTTCACCGCTCGCTTTCACGCGCCGCAACTTCCGCCGCCTCGGCAGCCTCCGCGACCGCCTTGATCCGTGCGAGTCGCCGGTCCCAGTCGGCAGCCAACGTGGCCATCCATCGCGCGGTCGCGTCCAGCGCCGCCGACCGCACTTCAAACCGCACCTCGCGCCCCACGCGCTGGCCGGCGACCAGCCCCGCGGCGTCCAGCACCGCCAAGTGCTTCACCACCGCCTGCCTGGTCACCGGCAGATCCCCCGCCAATTCCGTCGCCGACGCAGCGCCGCGCACCGCCAGCAGGTCCAGCAGACGCCGGCGGGTCGGATCGGCGAGCGCCGTGAGCACCTCGTCGACCGGCTCGGCGAGAACACCGCCGCCCGCCGAACCCGCCGCGCCGCCGCCCCCCGCTTCGGCCGC
>NZ_JAACYW010000545.1 GCF_015356825.1 Catenulispora rubra
GCACCACGAACGCCGCCGCCACCGCGGCCCCGACCGCCAACCCCCGCCGCCGCAGTTCGTGCACCAATGCCGCACGCGCCGCCGGCGAAGCCTCCGCGACCACCGCCAGCCGGCGCGCGTTGATCGCCTGCACCGCCAGCCCCGGCACCGTCCCGATGAGGAACACCGACAGGAGCGTTCCCAACTCCGCGTAGCCGCCGGGTCCGAGGCCTCGGGACAGCACCAGGTTGAACCCGTACGCCAGCACGTTGCCGAGCCCGGTCCCGACCGCCACCACGAGCCCGGCCGACGCGGTCCGTCCGCCCCCGCGCCGTGAGCCATCCCCGGTCCGGTCATCCCCGGCCCGCTCGTTCCTGGCCCTGCGGAGCATCGAGAGTCCCTCCGGTGCGGTGCCGCGCGTGTCTCTTGAGCGGTCACGCTAGACGTCGGCGTACTTGAAGGACAGTCGAGCAACCCCCGTCCGAGTGAACTTCGACCCCGAAAGCCTGTCGGCGGCGCGCCAGCCCCGGAGAACGCCGGAACCGTCCCCGGCGCGCCGTACGATCGAAGATCCGCCTGAGGACTGCTGGCGATGCGCTGAATGACCTCCGCAGCGGGCCGCGTCCTGAACCGCCCGAAAAGCCCCGCCACACGTGTCGCACTGCGTCGTGTCTCGTTGTATCGCAGTGCACTTAGCCATCCTCAACTGGCGCGACCCCTGGCAGCAGACCGCCGGCGGAGCGGAGGCCTTCGCCTACGAGATCGCCTGCGGATTCGTGGCGCGCGGCCACACCGTCGACTTCCTCACGTCCCGCGAACCCGGCCAGCTTCGCAGCGAGACGCGCGACGGCATCAGGTGGCTGCGATGCGGGGGGACGTGGTTCGTCTACCCCGGCGTCCTCGCACGCCTGATCTGGGCTCGGCTGTCCGGGCGCGCGCCTGACTTCGTGATCGACTGCCAGAACGGCATCCCGTTCTTCTCCCCGCTGGTGCTGTCACGTCGGCGGAGCGGCATCGCGATCGTCGTCCACCACGTCCACGACGCGCAGTTCGCCACGCATTTCAACCGCACGCTGGCCACCCTCGGACGGTGGCTGGAGGGGCCGGTGGCGCGACGGGTCTACCGACGCTGCCAGGCGGTGGCGGTGTCGGAGTCCACCATCGCGGCGATGCGGACCCGACTGCGGTGGACTGGTTCGATCGAAGTGATCCACAACGGCGTCACCGTTGCCCGGGACGCGGTTCTCGACCCGGTACTACGACTAGCCGTAACCCCGGGAGCTGAAGACGGCCCAACGCCTCGGCTCGTGGCCGTCGGCCGCCTGGTACGCCATAAGCGCCTGGAACGTGTGGCCCAGCTCGCCGACGACCTCGCCGAGACCTGGCCCGGCATCGAGGTCCATATCGTCGGTCGTGGCCCCGACGAGCAGCGTATTCGAGACACAGTGTCACGTATGCGACATGCTGACCACGTCCATATCCATGGCCACCTTCCCGACAGCGCTAAGAACCGCCTCCTGCGCACCGCCTGGCTGCACCTGTCCGCGTCGCAGAGCGAAGGCTGGGGCCTGTCCGTTCTGGAAGCTGCGGCGCTGGGCGTGCCGACCGTCGCCTACGACGTCGACGGCCTGCGCGACGCCATCCGCGACGGGATCACCGGCTGGCTCGTCGCGCCCGGCGACAGTCTGGCCGACACCGTCTCCGGCGCTCTGAAGGAGCTCGACGCCGACCCGGCGCGCGCGTCCGAGGTGAGAGCGGCGTGCGTGGCGTGGGCCGCCGAGTTCGACTGGGAGCGGACGCGCAGTGCGATGGCACAGTTGGCGGTCAGGAACTCGCGCACGCCCGGCACACGCACGATCGGGTGAGCCCAGGCGGGGTGGTAGCGCGGGAAGACGGCGAGGCGGTCGGCGACGCCGTCCTGCTCCGCCTCCCGCACCCACCGCAGGACCCTGCCGACCGACAGCGGGAAGAGTGACACGCCGTAGCGATTGGTCGGGGGAGTGCCACGCCGGCGCTCGTAGCGGCGCGCCGCCCACTCGCCGCCGAGGTAGTGCCAGGGCGAGGTCTCGTGGCCGCCGAGCGGTCCGAGCCAGTTGGTGAAGCAGACGAAGACGATGCCGCCGGGGCGCGTCACGCGGAGCATCTCCGAGAGCATGCGCCGCGGGTCAGCGACGTGTTCGAGGACGTTGGACGAGAAGCAGACGTCCACAGAGCCGTCCCGCACCGGCAGCGCCACCGCGTCACCGCACACATCCCCGACCGGCCGCAGATCCACTGACACGTACCGCGCCCCCGCCGCTCCGAAGGCTGCTGCGAAGAACCCCGGCCCGCCTCCCACGTCCAGCACGCGGAGCCCGCGCACTGCCACGTGCCGGCTCAGCAAGGCTACGGAGTCGGCAGCCAGGGGCTCGTAGAAGGACGCCGGATCAGCCTGCTCACCCCGGCAGGCCCGCACCAGCCCGACAGTGCGCCGCATCCCGAAGAACCGCCGCCCGGCCCGATCGCCAACCTCGCCAACCACGGGAGCACTGTTGCCATGTTGCGGGGCGCGGTTACGACGCCACGCCGGAGCGGGGGATTGCGCCACCCTTGGCTACCCTCTTGGGTTTGCGACGTGCGTGAGTCGCGTCGGGGGTGGCGGTGCTCGCGGTGGTGCGGGCGGCAGTGCCGGCGGCAGCGGTATCGGTGGCAGTGGTGCTGGTGGTGGTGCGGGCGGCAGTGGTGTCGGTGTCAGCGGTGCCGGTGGCCGTGCGGGCGCAGCGGTATCGGTGGCGGCGGCGGTGCTGGCGGTGCTGGCGGTGCGGGTGACAGCGGCGGTATCGGTCGCAGCGGTGGCGG
>NZ_JAACYW010000546.1 GCF_015356825.1 Catenulispora rubra
GTCGGAAAGCCCTGCGGCGCGTCCGGGCGGCGGGGGTTGGAGGGGCGGTCCGGGGGTGGTCGGGTGGCGTAAATACGACGATTGGCCGGTGCTGAGGCATTCACCCGAACCGGTGACTTCGGCCGTTCACCTCAGGAGCGCGGCAACCGTCCAGAGTCCTGCCATGGACGCGACTGTGGAGAAGATCACGGCGTTGCGGGCGAAGACAGTGTCGAGGGCGTATTCGCTGGCGTAGATGAACACGTTCTGGGCCGTCGGGAGGGCGGCGCAGAGGGTGACGGCGAGAACGTCGTGGGCTGGGAGGTTCAGGACGTAATGTGCGAGGACATATGCGAGGACCGGTTGGAAAGCGGTCTTCAGCGTGATCGACGCGATGGTTTCCCCAATAACCGACTTTTTACTTCTAGCGAACTTAGCCTGATTCGCAACACCCTCCACCTCTATCTCCGCCTTCCCCGCGCTCTTGCCGGCGTGTAGAGACATCCCCAGCGTGATCAGAGCCACCGGCACCGCAGCACCGCCGAGCAGACTTAGCGCGCTGCTCACGTCTATCGGAACGTGGAAGTGCGTCGCCGACACCAACGCCCCGAGCGCCGACGCGATGATGATCGGATTGTGTACCGGCAGCATGGCTATGCTCCGCAACCGCTGCCGCAGCCCTGGCTTGGGACCGTCACTCAGGCCCATGAGCGTCAGGATGATCGGCGTCGCGAGGACGGTGTTGAACAGGATCACGGTCGACAGGAAGACGGCGTTGCCCAGCACCTGGACCGCCACCGGGATGCCCAGATTGGCGGAGTTGACGTACCCGGACGCCATCGCGACCACCGCCCCGTTCGGAACGTCGCGCCCGAACACCCGCGTGCCCATCACCAGCCCGAGCCCGCACGCCACCAGCGAGCTGACACCGAACGCGATGATCGAGGTGTTCGCCAAGGCGTGCAGATCAGCCCTCGCCAGCATCCCGAACAACGAGGCCGGCATCGCCACCCGGAAGACGAAGCGCCCCAGCACCGCCTCCACATCGGCGGACGCCGCCCCCACCAGATCAAACCGCGCGGTGAGGTAGCCGAGAGCGGTCAGCAACCAGATGGGTATGAACGCGTTGAGCACGGCGCCACCGTACCGGGGCGACGTGGCACGGCTGTTGCGGGTGCGGTAGGGAGCGCGAGCGGGGCGCGGGTGCTACGTTTTCGGGTGATTTGGCGCTGGGCGGCGCTGCGGGGTCACCTCGACATGCCATCTGCTCGCGCTGGTTCCCCATCCGCATCTACGAGCGGTTCCGCCACTTCACCATCCCGGGCGCCAGCTCGGCATCCATCCGCGCCGCTTCGCCTTTCGCACTAACGAGTGCCTCCACATGCACATCCGCCGCTTCAGCATGTCCGGCGCCGGCTCGGCATCCGTTCGCGCCGCTTTCCCTTCCGCATTTACGAGTGTCTCCGCGTAGGCATCCGCCGCTTCACCATCCTGGCGTCAGTTCGGCATCCGTCCGCGCCAGTTCCTTTTCCACTTCGTCTTTCTCTTCCTCCCGTGCCAGTTCCGCCAACGCCCCGAGCGCCTGCGTGAAGCACTCCATCGGCGGCGTCACCAACCCGGCCCCGACCTGCCCGGTGCCGGCCACCCGCCCGGCCATCCCGGTGTTGATCTGCGGCAGCACCCCGGTGCGCACGACCCGGCTGACATCGATCGCGGTCGGCGTCCCCCGGAAGTCGAGCGCGGGCACCGTGTAGGCGGGGTTCTCGCCGAGCGTGATCTCGTACATCAGCCGCGTGGTCGCCACCGCACTCGCCGCCGTCCCGCCGACCAGCCGCGCGATCGCCGGCGCAGCCGCCATGGCGAACCCCCCGACCCCCGCCGTCTCGGTGATGGCGGAATCCCCGATATCCGGATTGGCATCCCCAGCGCCATACCCGGCAAGAAAAAGCCCCTCGGGCGTATTCGCGGGCGCAGTGAACCACCGATCCCCAGTGCCCGACGTCTGAATCCCGAAGTCGGTCCCATTCCGCGCCATCACAGTAACCACCGTGCTGCCCGGCACCCCCGCCCCAGCCTGCGCCGCAAGCTTGCACGCCGGCATCACGAGGTTGAGGAAGAAGTGATCGTTGCCGGAGATGAAGCGCACGACATCCGCCAACTCCCGCGCATCCTCCCCGTTCTCAATCAGCGACGGCAACAACTCCCGCAACAACATGAGCGTCCCAGCCCGATTCCGGTTATGCCCCTCATCCCCCATATGCAGCATCTGCGCAACGATCGCCTTGACATCCACCGCCCCCCGCCGCCGTACAGCCCGCTGCAACATCGGCCCAAGAACCGTCGACATCCACCGCAACCGCGCAACAACTTCAGGCCCAAAAGCGCCGTACCGCAGCACCTTGCCAAGCCCCTCGTTCAAGCTGCACCACGCGCTACCCCCCGACACCGGATCACGCAGCTCGAAGAGCCACATGCTCGGCGACACGACCCCGGCCATCGGCCCCACGCCGCCACGGTGGTGGCAGGGCGCTAGCTCGGGTGCGGTGGTTCTGGCGGTGGCGCCCTCATCCTCGCCCGCGCTGCCTCCACGGTCGCCGTAGCCTCCGCCCCCGCCGCTGTCTTCACGGTTGCCGCCACCTTCGCCCGCGTCGCTGCCGCCGCGTTCATGGCTGCCGCCGTTGTGGTTTTCATTGCCGTCGCGATCGCCACTGCCAGCAAGGCTTCCGGCGCTTCTGTCGCTCTCGCCGTCACTAGTTCCAGCTCCAGCGAACCAAGCCGCTGCCTCTTCCGGCGTCCCCACCAGCCCCTCAAACAGGGCCGCCCCAATC
>NZ_JAACYW010000547.1 GCF_015356825.1 Catenulispora rubra
TGGCTAGGGCGGCTTGCCGCAGACCCGCTGTGACGGCCTGAGTCGGGACCACTCGAGGGTTGAGTTAATCTTCGGAGGCGGTCTCATTCGAGTCCGTGTGTCGGTCCGATTCAGACCCATCCTCAACAAGGACGGCTCGCGAGGCTGGACGTTTCGCTGCTGGTTTTCCGTTTTGCGTGTTCTGGCGTGCCTGGGTGTGCGCGAGGCGGTAGGACTGTGTGCCGGTCTCGATGATCGTGCCGTTGAAGGTAAGGCGGTCGACGATCGCGCCGCATAGGCGCGGGTCCGTGAAGGTTCTCGTCCAGCCGCCGAACGATTCATTGCTTGCTATCGCAACACTGTTTTTCTCTTCGCGCTCGGTGAGAACCTGGAACAGCAGCTCCGCGCCGCGTCGGTCCAGCTCGAGGTAGCCGAGCTCATCGATCAGAAGAAGGTCAACCCGGCCGTAGCGGGCGATTGTCTTGGACAGCACCTTCTCGTCGGCAGCCTCGACGAGCTCGTTGACGAGCTTGGCCGCCGGGGCGTAGCGGACCCGGAAACCGGCCATCGCTGCGGCAGATCCGAGTCCGATGAGCAGGTGTGACTTGCCGGTCCCGGAGTCGCCGATCAGACACAGCGGATGGCCGTTGCGGACCCATTCGCAGGTGGCCAGGCTGTTTATGACCGCCGGGTTGATCGCGGGGTTGGCCGTGTAGTCGAAGTCGGCCAGCCACTTCTGGCGCGGGAACCCGGCCGTGCGCAGCCGGGCCTCGGCGCGGCGGCGTTCGCGTTCCTCGCACTCGAGCATCAGCAGTTCGGCGAGCATGCCGCGGTAGGTGAGATTCTCCCGCTCGGCGCGGGCCATGGTCTCGGCGTACTGGTCGCGGACCGACGGCAGGCGCAGCACCCGGCAGGCGGTGTCGATGGCGGCGTCGGCGGCCTGCTCGGTCAAGGCGCGGGTGCGGGACACGGCATGCCTCCAGGAGTTCGGGTGAGCAAGGCGTCGTAAGCAGCCAGCGACGGTGCCGGACGACGATCGGCCGGTAGTCCGGCGACCCGGGCGGCGACCGCAGGCCCAGCGGCCGGCGTGACGTCCAGCGGCAGACGGGCGGCGTCTGCGGCGGTGACTGTCGGGGACCGCCCATGGCCCTGGGCGTGTTTTCGCGCCTCCAGCGCCACGACCTCGACAGACGCAACTCCCAAGGCCAGCGCGGCGGTGATCCCGGCGGTCACGTCGTCAGCACCCAGATGCCGGTGCAGCAGCAGGACCTCGATCAACACCCTGGTCCCGGCCTGCCGATCGCCGCAGGCGGTGATCGCGGCGTCCCACAGCCGCTGATGTGCGGCGGTGAACGCCCCCGCGGCTTTTGCCTGATCCAGGGCCTGGGACCCGGCCAGCGCACCAGGTTTGCGCAGCAGGATCTCCAGGTAGTGGTCCAGCACCAGGTGGGACACGCCCCTGCCGAACAGCCGCGGGTGCCGGGCGACCTCGGTGCGCCGGTCGAACACGATCAGATCGGTGGCGCCCAGCATCACCCGCAGTTTGCGGCCGATAAACCTGGCCGGCACCGAGTACTGGTTGGTCCGCACTGTCACCGTCGCGAACTTGTCGACCGCCGGCGTCAGCAGCAGCCGGGTGCCGGCGCCGCCCTCTGGCAGCGGTGTGAGCAGCGGCGCCTCGACGGCGAAGTACTGCCCGATCGTGTGCTCCCGCACCCCGATCCGCCGGTCGGCCTCTTTCTTCTCGAATCCCTCGATCAGGGTATTGAGCTCGTCCAGGTCGGTGACCTGTGGCGGAGGAGACAGATAGTTCCGGCGGAAGAACCCGACCTGCCCCTCCACGCCTCCCTTCTCATGCGCGCCCTTGATACCCGGCTCGCAGTACCAGGGTGTGAACCCCAACGCCGCATGGAACGCCGCCCATCGCGGGTTCTCGATCCGGTCCCGACTTCGGAAGATCAGCTTCTCCACCGCCGCCGTCAAGTTGTCGTAACGCAGCACCCCGGTCGGGACCCCACCGAGCACCTCGAAGGCGTGGGCGTGCCCGTCCAGGAACGCCTCCTGCGTCGGCGTCGCGTAGACCCGGTGCACCGCCATCCCGGAGAACGCCATCCGCAGCACAAACAGATGGCAGCGCGTCATCACCCCATCGAGCCGGACCCACAGCTCCCCGAAATCAACCTCCGCGTCCTGGCCTGGCTCGTTCCGCCTGGCCAGGAACCCCGATGCCGAACGCACCGAAGCCCCGGTTTCTGCCTCGATCTGCGGCCGACGGAACGCCACGTAGTCCCGCACCGTCGAGTACGACGCTGTCGACCCGAACTCCTCGGTCAGCCGCACCGTCATCCGCCGCGCGGTCTGCCGCTGCTTCACCGGCAATCTCAGGTTCTCCCGCAGCCAACCGTCTACGACCTCCCGGAACGGCCCCAGACTTGGGGCCGTGCGCACCGGCCGTTTACGCGGAGCCGGGACCGGCGACCGCAACGCCTGCCGCACCGTGCCCCGTCCGACGCCATACTTCCGCGCCAGCCCGCGAACCGACAGCTCACTGCGTTCTGAGTCGATACGTATCCGAGCGAACAGCTCTTCCCTGGACAGACCCATCGGAACCCTCCCGGATGTGGCGAACCATAACAAGCGTTGCACCGCAACACCACAGGTGGGTCTACTTCAGACCGACACTACCTTCGCGCCCACATGCACCAGATCACGCCAACCCTTGAATGGTCCCGACTCAGGCCGTCGCAGCGGGTCTGCGGCAAGCCGCCCTAGCCA
>NZ_JAACYW010000548.1 GCF_015356825.1 Catenulispora rubra
GTCGGGGGTTGTCGCCGGATCGGGTGGGTGATTCGCGGTCGTTGGGGTTTGTGGAGCGGTTTGCGGGTGTGCGGGATCGGGGTGGGTTTGATGTGGTGGTGAATTCGTTGGCCGGGGATTTCGTGGACGCCTCGTTGGGGTTGCTGCGGCGGGGCGGCCGGTTTGTGGAGTTGGGCCGGACGGATGTGCGGGATGCCGGCCGGGTGGCTGAGGAGTTCGCCGGAGTTGTGTATCAGGCATTTGATTTGTTGGATGCGGGGTTGGATCGGATCGGGGAGATGTTGGGGGAGCTGCGCGGGTTGGCGCAGGAGGGGTTGGTGGGTCCGGGTTCGGTGTCGGTGTGGGATGTGCGGCGTGCCGGGGAGGCGTTGCGGTTTTTGAGTCGGGCTCGGCATGTGGGGAAGGTGGTGTTGTCGGTTCCGGCGCCGTTGCCGACTTCCGGTTCGGTGGTGGTTTCCGGCGGCACCGGGGTGTTGGGCGGGTTGGTGGCGCGGCGCCTGGTGCAGGTTCACGGGGTGCGCAGCCTGATCCTGGTCGGGCGTCAGGGTCTGGGCGTGCCGGGGATGTCCGAGACGGTGCAGGCCCTGGAAGCACTCGGAGCCACCGTCACCGTCGTCGCCGCCGACGTCGCGGAGCGATCCGGAGCGCAGGCGGTGTTGGACGCCGTGCCCGCCGGCTCGTCCGTCACCGGCGTCGTCCACGCGGCGGGTGTCCTGGACGACGGCGTCGTCGGCAGCCTGTCCAGGGAACGGCTGGACGGCGTGCTCGGCCCGAAGGTCGACGGCGGCTGGTGGCTGCACGAGCTGACGGCGCGGCTGGACCTCGAAGCGTTCGTGGCGTTCTCGTCGGCCGTGGGGACGGTGGGCGGCGCGGGCCAGGCCGCGTACGCCGCGGGCAACGCGTTCCTCGACGCGCTGATGACGTGGCGACAGTCGCGGGGCCTGCCCGGGGTCTCCCTGGCTTGGGGCCTGTGGGAGCAGAGCAGCGAGATGACGAAGCACCTGTCGTCGGGCGACATCGCCAGGATGGGGCGGATCGGAGCGGGCGCCCTGTCCACGGACGAGGGCCTGACGCTGTTCGATCGGTTGTGGCGCGGGGCGCGACCCGTGGTGGTGCCGATGCGGCTGGATGTCAGTGCACTGCGTCGACGGGCGGCTGCCGGCGAGGCGGTGCCGGCAGTGTTCTCCTCGCTTGCGGGTTCGGCTGAGCCGACCGGTTCGGGAGTCGCGGTCGGTCGTGCGGGTGCGGGTGCGGGCGCCGGCGGGAGTTGGGCCGACCGTCTGGCGGAGCTGGGTGCCGACGAGCGGCAGGCGGCCATGGCTGATCTCGTGCGGGCGCAGGTGGCCGCAGCCCTCGGGCACGGTTCGGGCGAACGGGTCGCGCTGGAGCGTCCGTTCAAGGACCTCGGTCTGGACTCGCTCACGGCGGTCGAGCTGCGCAACCGGCTCAGCAGCGTCACCGGCGTCCGCCTGCCCGCGTCCCTCGTCTTCGACCACCCCAGCCCACGCGCCCTGACCACTCACCTCCTCACCCTGCTCGCGCCCCCGGAGCCGGACCCCGTCGATCGGATCCTGAGCGGTCTGACCCAGATCGAGGCCTTGTTCGCCGAGGAGGACGAGAAGGACCTGGGCACCGGTGAGACGCGAGCGTCCATCGACGCGCGAGTACGGAGTCTGCTTCGCGCATGGAACGGGATCTGCCGCCCGGACGCTCCCGACGGTGGGACCGAGCAGGCCCCATCCTTCGAGTCGGCGAGCGACGACGAGCTGTTCGAGGCCTTCGACACCGCGTTCGGGCGTTCTGAGTCCTCCTGAATCCGAGCCCTCCTGAGAGAGGTATGTGATGCGATGGCCGACGACGAAAAGCTCCGCGAATACCTGAAGCGGGCGATGGCTGACCTGTACCAGGCGAACCGGCGCGTGCGCGAGCTGGAGGAGAAGACCGCCGAGCCGTTGGCGGTGGTGGGTATGGCGTGTCGTTTTCCCGGGGGTGTGGAGTCGCCGGAGGATCTGTGGGCTCTGGTGCTCGGGGAGCGGGACGCGGTTGACGAGTTTCCTGCGGATCGCGGGTGGGATCTGCGGGGTCTTTACGATCCGGATCCGGATCGGGTGGGGCATTCGTATACGCGTTCGGGTGGGTTTCTGCTTGATGCTGGTGGGTTTGATGCGGAGTTCTTTGGGATTAGTCCGCGTGAGGCGTTGGCGATGGATCCGCAGCAGCGGTTGTTGTTGGAGACGGCGTGGGAGGCGGTGGAGCGGGCAGGGCTGGATCCGATGGCACTGCGCGCGACTCGCACAGGGGTTTTTACCGGCGTTATGCATGAGGACTATGGCGTTGGGGCGTTCGGCGGGGTTGAGGGGTATTTGGCGACGAGTACTTCGACGAGTGTCGCGTCGGGTCGTATCTCGTATGTGTTGGGGTTGGAAGGTCCCGCGGTTTCCGTGGACACTGCCTGCTCCTCGTCGTTGGTGGCGTTGCATTTGGCGGGGCAGGCGCTGCGGGCCGGGGAGTGCGACCTGGCACTGGCCGGCGGCGCGACCGTAATGGCGTCCCCCGTGGGATTCGTGGCTTTCAGCCGGCAGCGGGCGTTGTCTGCGGATGGACGGTGCAAAGCGTTTGCCGCAGGTGCGGATGGGACTGGTTGGGCTGAGGGTGTTGGTTTGTTGGTGTTGGAGAGGTTGTCGGATGCGCGGCGTGCTGGGCGTCGGGTGTGGGCGGTGGTTCGGGGGAGTGCGGTCAATCAGGATGGGG
>NZ_JAACYW010000549.1 GCF_015356825.1 Catenulispora rubra
ACCCACCACCAGCCCCACGCGCAGCCGCCGCAGCCGGCCCCCCAACCACCGGCGGCTCCGCCAGCCGAACGGCCGCCAACACATCCAAAATCCCCGCCCCATACCGATCGTCCCGAGCAGCCCCCCGCATAGCAGCAGGCTTATCAGCCGTACTCTCCAACGCCGCAACCACCTGCACAGCGCTCCACCGCGGATGCGCACTCCGCACCAAAGCAGCCGCAGCAGAAACATAGGCGGTAGCCTCCGACGTCCCATCGGAATACCCCACCCGCCCCTGATTGTCATCCCGCAAGATATGAACCCCAGGCGCGACCAAGGCCACATCAGCCCCACTGTTCGACTGGCTCCACACAGCCCCCGAACTATCAATCGCGCCTACCCCAACCACCCCAGGCCACGCCGCAGGGTAGTACTGCTGCGAGGTGCCATCGTTTCCAACTGCCGCAACAACGACGACATCATGGTCGAGCGCATCCTGAACAGCTTTGTGGATTTCTTGATCGTTGAAGCTGTCTGTAAGGGCCATATTGATTACGCCAGCTCCATGTGATACCGCATATTCGACGGATGGTGCGAGCCCAAACGTAAAACCCGAACTTGATCCGTCGGAAGCGCGGATTGGGAGAATTGAAGCTTCTGGGGCTAGCCCTTCCGTGCCTCGTCCGTCGCTATCTGAGCCGACGATTAAGCTGACCTCTCCTGTGCCGTGGCCAAAGGCGTCGGTGTCGATATGACCCTCGCCAGTCGAAACTCCCTCATGTCCAGAGAAGTCGGCCCCGGGAAGCAGATGTTCTGACAGATCGGCATTGGGTTGAACGCCGGTGTCGACAACAGCGATCCTGATCCCCGAGCCGCGCGTAATGGTCCATGTCTTATCCGCTTTGAGGAAATCGAGCGACCACTGTGATCTAATAGATGCGCCAGCATCAGTCGCCGACGTGAGCGCGCAAACAACAACTAGCGTAGCTCGAGCCAGTCTGGAGTGATGATGCCATCTGGGGGCGCGGCGATTGTGTCGGGCAGCCATGCGCTTTTTCGCTCTTTAAGGTAAGTCGGGCGAAGGCCTCGATTTTCACGTTCTCGGTATGTCGATACTGATCCGACGCCGCTATACGGTGGAATTATTGTAGAGGCGTCTTCGTTCGTGATATCTGACGGAAAGTTGCCTGCTGGCTTGGATGGTGGTGAAGTCTGATCTCCGGAGATGGGAAGCGGGTGATAATCAGATTCTCCGAACGAGGTGAGGTCATCTGTTTCGGAAGATGAATCCGTGCGATCCCGACTTCTCTTTGAGGCGGCGCCCTGCGTCTGGCTATCCTGTCGACTCATTCTGCAAGATTTGTTGTCGACGTGAAATTCGCTAGGCTCTCCTGGCTCAAGTCCTTCTCTGATTAGCCCCGAGGGTGGCTCGTCTCTGGGGGATTCGTTTGGGGCTTCAATTGTGGCGGTCCAGGGCGAGGGTAGTGGACCTTTTTCGGTATCAGGCTCTCTGGTGTAGAGATTAGACTCCGTATTGCGTGTCGCGGTAAGCGCTTCTGGGTGAAGACTGATGACTGACTCGTCCCGAATCCGTACTCTATCTGTGGATGGCGGTAAATTGGCCGAATTCATCCGTCGCGAGAATTCGCGTAGCTTGCCGATTGATTCCCCTCTACTTTGTCGTAGGCTTCTAGTGAACCCTTCCTTTTTAAGGGGGGCTGCTGCACTCGGCGGTGTGGCGAATAATTTGCCTTCATTCGGCGTGGCCTCGCT
The DNA here is from genome assembly GCF_015356825.1 of Catenulispora rubra. Lineage (GTDB taxonomy): Bacteria > Actinomycetota > Actinomycetes > Streptomycetales > Catenulisporaceae > Catenulispora > Catenulispora rubra. The sequence goes on from NZ_JAACYW010000549.1 coordinate 1,753, forward strand.
TGCTGTGGATTGATGGCCAGGTGCTAAAGTCTCGAAGTCTTCGCCGCGAGAAAGAATGGTTGCGGTCAGCTGTCCGCGGGTTTCTACGTACTGCGCGGCGATGCCGTTGACGATTTGCACCGCCTGCTCGTGCGCAGCCTGGTAGCTGGCGTCCTGTCGCGCAGCTTCAAGGGCCTCGAACGGTGTCGTGGGGCGCTGCACTACATCGGTGATGCCGGGTTCTGGCACCTGTGGAACATTCATCATCTGATGTTGCTGTTCCGCGACGACCTGGGCGCATCGGCCGACGGCGGTGGCTGCGCCCGTGGCGCTGTCGTGGAACTCTCGTGCCTCCGCAGCGGCGCGTCCCAGCGTGGCCGCCGCCTGATCGGCGGCCGGCCCTTTCCACCAGTTGGGCAAGTCGGCCTGGGCGTGGGTCAGGAGATCCGCCACCTCGCCGACGCGGTCGGCGAGGGCGCGGAAGGACTGCGGCATTGCCTGCATCGTCCCGACCTGTGGTGACGATGCCAGGCTGCGTAGCTCGTCGAGTGTGAAGCCGCTGTAGGCGAACTGACCTTCGCTCACGGTGTCCCTCCGCCCGCGCTTCCGCCCTCGGCCACCCGCAGGATGGCAGCTGCGACCGCCTCGTCAGCTGCGCTGTACCTTTCGCGCGTCTGGTCGGCGTATGTCGTCATGGCGGTGACCGTTTCGTGGATGCGGTGGTACCAGTCCTCCAGGCGGCGGACCATGTCGGCGTGGGTGTCGCCTAGGGGGCTGGCTTCGTTCAGCAGTCCATATACATATGTGGCGGTGTCGCCTTTCTCCACGCGCCACGCCGCGGGGCCTGTGTGGAGGGTGGGGTCGATGGTGGGCCAGTGGTGGGCGTGGGTTGCGCCGAGGGTGGTTTCTAGGTCCGCCAGGGCTTTGCGGAGGGCTGTCAGGTGTTCTAGGCAGATGCGGAAGGTGTGGGTGGTGCTGCTCATGGGG
>NZ_JAACYW010000055.1 GCF_015356825.1 Catenulispora rubra
AGGATGCGCCGGTAAAGAATCAGTCATCGAACAGCAACCACGCGTTCGACGAAAGTGGTCGAAGCGCTTCGACTACAACGTCGGCGACAACCCGGCTTCGATGCGCGCCGCCAGGCTCCGCGCCGCCGTGTACCCGCGTGCTGCCCAATCGGCGAGTGTGGCGTCATGATTGCCCAGCGCGTATCCGTCCCCTGCGGTCCGCCGAGCCGCGCCTCGAAGGCGGTTGATCCGTACATCCTCGCGCTGCTGAGCTGCGTCGCCCTGGCCGCGGCCTTCCCCGCCACCGGGGCGGCGCAGTATGCGGTGAACCACGCGGCCGACGCGGCCGTCGCGCTGCTGTTCTTCCTCTACGGGGCTCGCCTGTCCGCTCAGGAGACGCTCGCCGGGCTGCGCCACTGGCGCCTGCAGACCGCCATCGCCACCAGCACCTTCGTGTTGTTCCCCGTGCTCGGGCTGGCCCTGTCGCCGGTGCTGAGCGGGCTGGTCGGTGCGCGTCTGGCGACCGGCGTTCTGTTCCTGTGCCTGTTGCCGTCGACGATCCAGTCCTCGATCGCCTTCACCTCCGTCGCACGCGGCAACGTTCCTGCGGCCGTGTGCGCGGGCACCTGCTCCAGCCTTCTGGGCATGGTCCTCACCCCGCTGCTCGCTGCCGGGTTGCTGGGCACCGCGGTGCGGTTCGACGCCGCGCGCCTGGGTGACCTGGCTGGCAGCATCCTGTTGCCGTTCGTCGTCGGGCAAGCCGTTCGCCGCTGGATCGGTGTCAGCCTTGCCAGTCGAAGGCGCCTGCTCGGCTACATCGACCGGGGCTCCATCCTGCTCGTCGTCTACACCGCGTTCAGTCAGGGTGCCGCCGACGGGCTCTGGAACAGCCTCACCCCCGCGCGCCTGCTCACGCTGCTGGCCATCGACGTCGGCCTGCTGGCCGTGGTCCTGGGCGTCACGTCAACCGTCGGGCGATTGCACGTCTTCGAACCCGCGGACCGGATCACCCTGGTCTTCGCGGGTTCGAAGAAGAGCCTCGTCAACGGCATGCCGATGGCGGCGGTGCTGTTCGGGCCGGACGCCGGCTCCGTCGTCCTCCCGATCATGATCTTCCATCAGACGCAGCTACTCGTCTGCTCCGTCATCGCCAGACACTGGTCGCACGCGCCGCCACCAGAGCGAGCGTCAGAACCAGAGTCGGCTCCGGCACCACCCCCACTAAGCGTCCCGCTTGCGAAACAACACCGCCCCACCAATAAGCGCGATCGCCGCGTAAGCCGTGAACACACCGAACCCGGCCCACGCCGACAGCATCGGCACCGCGTCGCCGCCGAGCTTGTGGATGCCCCAGATCTGGCTCCCGGCCAGGAACGGAATCCACTTGTCGACGTGCACCGCCCAGTCGTGCGGCAAGAACTGCGTCATGATGAAGGTCACGAACAGCAGCGCGATCGCCGCAGTGATAGCCCCAGCGGTGTGCCGTAGCAGGGCGGCCAGGCCGAAGGCGAGCAGGCTGCTGACCGCCAGGTAGAGCCCGCCGCCGATCACCGCCTGCAGCACGTGCGGGGCGCCGAGGGTGGTCGACAGGTGCAGGTGGACCGGGGCCGACGGTACGGGCTGGTCCGGGGAGCCCGGCTTGACCGGTCCGAAGTCCTGCAGGGTGACGTCGTTGAAGAACGTCTGGCCGATGAAGAAGGAGGTGAAGCTGCAGAACAGGCCGGTGACCAGCGCCACGAGCGTGAACACGGTCAGCTTGGCGCCGAACACCACGCCGCGGCGGGGCATCGCCGACAGTGAGGTGCGGATCATGCCGGTGGTGTACTCGCCGGACAGGGTCATCGCCCCGATGACGACGATCACCAGCTGGCCGAACACGATCCCGAACATCGAGCTGCGCACCGGGTCGAAGTTCGGCAGGTCGCCCTGGCCGAGGTGGCCGGACTGGCCCCAGGCGAACAGGGTGCTGATGCCGATGGTGACGATGGCGGTGGCCAGCAGGGTCCAGGTGGTGGAGCGGACCGAGCGGATCTTGGTCCACTCCGAGCGCAGGGCGCCGGGGAAGCCGGCGCGGCCCTTGGCGGGCGGTAGGCCGACGGCGGTCAGGGTGGTCATCGTCAGGCCTCGGCCTTCTGCTCGGCGCCGGATTCGGTACGTTCGGCAACTTCGGCACGCTGAGCGGCGGGGACGGCGGCGTGGTACTCGACGCTGTCCTTGGTGAGTTCCATGAACGCCTCCTCCAGGGAGGCCTGCACCGAGGTCAGCTCGTGCAGCCGGATCCCGTTGTCGAAGGCCAGGTCGCCGACGCGCTCCAGCGGCAGGTTGGCCACGTGCAGGGTGCCGCCGTCGGCGGTGACCCGGCCGCCGGCCGCGGAGACCAGCTCGGCCAGCTTGTCGGCGTGCGGGCTGCGCACCTTGACCTGCTGCTCGGAGTTGCGCTCGATGAACTCCGCGACGGTGCAGTCGGCGATCAGCCGGCCGCGCCCGATCACCAGCAGGTGGTCGGCGGTGTGCTCCATCTCGGACATCAGGTGGCTGGAGACGAACACGGTCCGTCCGTCGGCGGCCAGCGCCTTCATCAGGTTCCTGATCCACAGGATGCCCTCCGGGTCCAGTCCGTTGACCGGCTCGTCGAACATCAGCACCCGCGGGTCGCCGAGCAGCGCCGCGGCGATGCCCAGGCGCTGCCCCATGCCCAGGGAGAAGCCCTTGGACCGCTTGCGCGCCACCTCCGCCAGGCCGACCATCTCCAGCACCTCCCCGACCCGCCGGGTGGGCAGGTCGTTGGTCTGGGCCAGGCACAGCAGGTGGTTGTAGGCCGAGCGGCCGCCGTGGATGGCCTTGGCGTCCAGCAGTGCCCCGACCTCCCGCATCGGATGGTCCGCGGCGACGAACGGCTTGCCGTTCACCGTCACCGTCCCGGACGTGGGCGCGTCCAGCCCCAGGATCATCCGCATCGTGGTTGACTTCCCCGCCCCGTTCGGCCCCAGGAAACCGGTCACCTGACCGGGCCGGACGCTGAAGGACAGATCGTCGACGGCGAGTTTGTCGCCGTATCGCTTGGTGAGGCCCGCAGCCTCGATCATGACAGTCGCCTCCCGTTCGGCGGGCGGGCCACGGCGTCGCGCCGGGCCCGGGGCCGACGGTAGCGCCGTCGAGCGGCGGCGAGCGTCCGACTGGGAGGGGAGAGGGTCGTACTCCGTGAGGATGAGAGGCGTCATCCTCCGATGTACCGCTCCCGGCTCATGCGCCGAAGCGGTACCGGGTCTGGCTGTACGGGCTCTTGCCGAACGCGAGGACCTTCACCGGCGCGACACCGAAGACGAGCACGTCCCCGCTCGGGCTCTGGGGATCGCGGAACGCGTCCTCGGCGACGTCGAAATCCCAGTCGAGCTTCGATTTCCACAGCGCCGCGAGCCGTTCGAGCTGAGCCCGGTCGATGACGCGGACGGCGCTTCCCTCGACCACCACGTCCAGACCCTCGCGGAAGTGGTTGGAGCCCGTGCTCAGGACGCAGTGTGCGTTGGACCGCAGGTTCACGGCCTTCTGCTCCCGGGAGCCGGTGCAGAAGTGCAGCGCTCCGTCCAGCCAGACGGTCGGCAGCGGCACGACGTGCGGACGGCCGTCCGCACGCACGGTCGACAACCAGAACATCTCCGAGCTCGACAGCAGCTCGGCGACCTCGGCCCAGGGCCGGGCGCTGGCAGCCGGCTCGCTGAAGTCCGCGTTGAAATCCACGGTCGGTTCGGTCTGGGACATCGGTGTCCTCCTGCGCGGGTTCGAGGTCGGGCTCGTGGTCGGGTTCCTGGTCGAATGGGTGGTCGAATGCGTGGTCGAAGAGGTGCCCGGTCGGAATCCTCCCGCGATCCTGCCACGGCGTCGCCCCGACGCTGCCGTCCGGCATCGGTGATTACTCGAGCGGGTGCTCCGCATCGAGATCAACGGCCGGACGCCCGACGCCGACGTCCTGACCGCCGCGCGTCCCGTGGAGCCTGCGCAGCGTGCGCTACCAGCGGCCGCTGGCCCACATCAAGCAGGTCGGCGGCAGCTTCGGCCAGATCTACCACGGCCGCGCCGCCGAGGACGCCGGCTACGCCGACGCGCTCCTGACCGCGGATGACGGCACGGTTTCCGAAACCTCCATCGCCAACATCGGGTTCTTCGACGGCGCGGCGATCACCTGGCCCGACGCCCCGGCGCTCGACGGCATCACCAAGCAGCTCCTGCAACGCCACGGCCCGAGCGCCGGACTGCTTTCGAAGACGGCCCGAGTGACGCTCGACGACGTGGCGACCTACCGCGCGGCGTTCGTGACGAACTCGCAGGGTGTCGCGCCGGTCGCAGCGATCGACGGGATGCCGCTGGCTGTCGACGACGACCTCATGACGACGCTCTACCAGGTCTACGAATCAGCGCCCTGGGAGATCGTCTGACATCGTTGAAGTTCGCGCGACGCGAAGCAACGCAGCGACGCAACGCGGCCTGAAGCGACCCGAACCTAACGCGGCCCGATCCGGCCCGAAGCGACCTGACCGGCCCGAACCGGCCCGCCGGACCACCTACTCCCGATGCCCCCGCCGCCGCAGCACCCGCGGCGCACCGACGTGCCGCGCGAACCCCAGCGCACGCCGTGCGTCGTCCAGGCAGGTCCAGCGCGGGTCGATCGGCGGGCTCTCGGCGAGGCCGACCACCTGCTTCAGGCTCGCCTGGATCCGCCATCGGTTCCCGCAGCGACAGGCCACGTCGACGTGCGTCCCGGTCGCGGCGATCAGCCAGTCGGTGACGCGATGGCAGCGCGGGCACTCGATCAGACCCTGGATCTCCCGGCCGTCGCCGGACGGTGCGGATCTGACGTGCGCCCGATCCGCCACGCGCAAAAGCGTCGTCGATTCCCACCCGACGGACACGGTGCCTCCCTCGTCGGCTCCACTCGTGCGTGTCGAGGACGACTCGACGTTCGCACAGTGGCGGGCTGCTGTCCACCGTACGGTCGTGGATCGTTGGTGGATGGTTATGGTGGATGGTTCGGGCAAACGGCCCGGCGCGGCCTTGCGGCCGGGCGGCGCGCGCCGACTAGGATCAGAGTTCTGATCAGACACTCGCATCGCTCGGCGACGGGGAGAGGCGGTCCGCGGTGGAACCGACGACGTTTCTGGTGGCCGCCGGATTCAAGGCGCTGAGCGCGGCGGGCGGCGCGGTCGCCAAGCGGGTCGGTGAGGGCGTCGGTAAGCCCGCCGGAGACGCGATGGTCGACTGGATCCGTGCGCACAACGCGACGGCCGCCAAGCTCCTGAAGCGGAAGAAGGCGCTCAGCGACTCCGACGCCCGCGACCTCGCGCTGCTGGTGCTGCGCCAGGTCGACTCCGCGCCGGACTTCGCCGGTCTCCTCCGCGACTGGCTGGCGAACCTCATCGACGCCGAGATCATCGGCCCGGAGTTCCAGCTGCGCCGTGCCGAGCCCGAGTACCCGCCGGAGCCCCGGATCTTCGCCGACCGCGAAGCCGAGCGGGCCGCGATCGTCAACGCCGCACACGCCGGCGGCGACATCGCGACGCTGTTCTACCTCGCGGGCCAGCCGAACATCGGCAAGACCGACCTGGTCCGGCACTGGGTGCACCATCCGGAGACGCAGCACTTCGCCGACGGCATCTACTACGTGGACCTCAAGGCCCTGAGAGCCGGCGTCCCCGCGGACCCCGGCGCGGTCGCCGCGCGGCTGCTCTTCCAGATCGGGCTGGTGCCCTCACTGATCCCGCTGGAGCCCGGCCGCGCCGTCGAGTGGTGGCGACGGCTCACCCGGGGCCGGAGCCTGTGCGTCGTCTTCGACCACGTCACGCAGCCCGGCGAGGTCGAGCCGCTGCTCCCAGCCTCGGCGACCAGCATGGCGATCGTGGTCGCCGACCAGAAGATCGCGGAGTTGCTCGGCGCCCGGACGATCCACCACGAGCTGCGCGGCTTCGGCCCGGAGGCCGCAGCCGAGTACTTCGAGCAGGTCCTGCTACCCGGCCAGCTCGATGACGACGACGCCCTGGAACAGGTGGTGCGCGCCTGCGCCGGAATCCCCGCGGTGTTGTGGATCGCCGCCGGGATCCTGGTGGGCGAGACCGGGAGCACCATGAGCGGCCTGGCCCGCCGCCTGGCCGACGGCGCTGCGGAGATGGACGAGCTCCGCTCCGTCGGCACGGGCGCGATGCGGGTGTTCGACGAGTCCTACGCACGCCTGCCCCCAGACGCTCAGCAGGCCTACCGCACGCTGGGTCTGCTACCGGACCAGGGATCGGCGTTCGGCGCCGCCTGGCTCGCGGAAGTCTCCGGGCTGGGAGCCGCGACGCGGCGGGCACTCCTGGACCTCAAGGTGCGGTACCTGATCGACGTGGCTCTGACCGGGCCGGATCTGTCGGCCAACCACGTGATCCGGATGCACGCGCGGGAAATGCTCCAGCAGGCCGGGGAGTACTCGACCGCCAGGCACGAGGAGGCGCGCGTGGCCCTCCGTGACTGGTACGCGGCCATGATTCAGTACGCTGACACGGCCACCTCCCGCAACGCCCCCCTCCGCCTGGCGAGAGTGCCCCTCGACGCCGCCACGAATCCGTTCACCTCGTCGTCGCAGGCTCTGACATGGGTCGGGCAGCACGAGGACCGGCTGGTCGGCCTCATGAACGAGGCGTTCCTCGAAGAGGAGTACGCCCTCGTGGTCCGGATGGCCGAGGCCATGCAGACCTACTTCGTCAACCGCCGCCCCGGCATGGCGTTCGTCGACGTCTACCGGCTCGCGGCCACCGCCGCTCAGCGCCTCGGCGACAACCGGTACGAGGCCAGGATGCGGTGCCTGCTCTCGCGTCCGCTAAGGGAAGCCAGACGGTTCGACGAAGCCCAGGAACAAGTGGACGCCGCCGCCGCGCTCGTCGCGGGCCCCGCCGATACCTCTCTTGACGCGAAGCTGAAGGCCTCGGTGACGGAGTTCGTCGGACTCGTCGCGCTGGACAAGAGCGAGTCCGAGGCGGCGTACAGGCTGTTCCAGCAAGCCCGACACGGCCACGAGCAGATCGGCAACGACCGCGGCGTCGTGCTCATGTCGCAGCTGATGGGCCGTGCGCTCACCCGATCGGGGAAGTCCGATCAGGCCGTCCCGATCCTGCAGGAAGCGCTGCGGCGGGTCGGCGAGAAGGACGACCGGCTGCACGGTCGGCTCTGGCTTGACCTGGCAGAGGCACAGCTCGCCGTCGGCGACGGCGCGAGTGTCGCAGAAGCTGCCAAGAACGCCATGCCGTACCTGCGCGATCAGCTCATGTCGGAGGACATGGAGACGGCGAAGATGCTGCACGCACGGGGACTGTCGCTGTCCGGCGACTGACCGAGATCCGCAGCTCCGGCCCGAGCGGCCTGCGCGCCTGGAACACCATCGCGTGCGCTGCGGCGGCGATGACGCGTGGGTCGAACCCGGGCGGCAGCCGATCGGTGACGGCTTCGAACGTCCCCTGGCCGCGCAGGGTGAGGACCACGCGGCCGGGATACACGACGGCTCGCACGTAGGCGGCCGGGTAGTCGGCGAGGTCGATCTCTGCCTCAGAGCTGGCTTCGGCCTCGGTACCAGTCGCAGTGTCCGTCGCGGTGTCAACATGCTGAATCAGCACCGTCGCCGCACGGACCAGCCGGGGGTTCGGGTCGAAGACGTCCGCCAACAGCCGGGCCTTGCCCGAGCCGGCGTCCGGCGACGACCAAGGCGCGGGCCACCTGAGGACCGCCACCTCATCCGCGTCGATCTCGGCTTGGAAGTACCAGGACGTCGGTGCCGAGTCGGGCCGCGTCGGCAGGGGCACGGCCGCCGCCTGCCGAATCCACTCCGGCGCGGGCAGATCCATCAGGCGATAGGCGACCGTCGTGATCCGATCGAGCGACCGGCCCTGGTAGTCGAACGAGCGCGCTGCCAGGGCCTCGGCCTGCTCGGCCACCGGGCCCGGAACCCGGCCGGCCGCCTCGATCAGCGCCTCGACCTGCGGCCAGACCGGCTTCTCGGCGGCGAATCCGGCCGACGTCCCGGTCAGCGCGGCCATCGGCGTGTCAGGGGCGATCTCCTCCCAGCTGAAGCAGGCCAAAGCGGTCGGCCGGCCCAGCGCCGCCGCGTAAAGCGTCACCGATCCGTGGTCGCCGATCACCGCGTCGGCGGCGACGACGGCCGCTCGCCACTCGTCATCCGGCGACAGCAGCATCAATCCGCGGTCCAGCGCGGGCCGCAGCCAACGGCGGACCTGCTGTTCGGAGTGCCAGGCCCGGACCGCCGGGTGCAGGACCAGCGCCACGCGATAGTCGTCCCACGGCAGGTCGGCGGTGAGCCGTTCGACGAGGTCGGGATGCCGCGCGAACAGCGAGGCCGGGCCCCAGGTCGAGCTCACGACGACCAGGCGTTCCGGACCGAGGCCGAAGGCGGCGCGGTACTGCGCGCGGCGGTGCCTGCTGGCCAGAAGCCGGTCCCAGCACGGGTCGCCGATGATCTCGGCACGCGGCAGCGCCGGCGGGCACTGCTCGGCCAGCCGGCGCGCGTCGTCCGGGTGCGGCAGTCCGATCGCGGCCGGGACGACGCGGCCGTCGTGCATCAGCTGGTCCGGCGCCATGCCGAGCACCGGCGCCGAGCCGCCGGGTGTCAGACGTCTGCTGTGGCCGGCGCCGTGCGGGACCACGAAGACCGGGGCGGACAGGCGGTGCAGCGGACCGTTCGCGCTGGCGGCGAGGGCCAGGTCCCACGGCTCGTCGGCGGCGCGCTCGAAGGGGACGGCGGTCACGCCGGAGGCGGCCAGCTGGTCGGGCACCTGGGTGCCGAACGCGGAGCCCGCGTCATAGGCGAACGTCACGCTGACCCGGCGGTCGCCGTCGAGGACCGCCAGGAGGTCCAGGACCCGGCGGGTGGCCGGCACGGTGCGGGCCACGGCCAGGACTCGCCGGTCCACGGTCAGGGTCGGACGCGGCACGGCCTCAAATGCCGGCCTCATGTCCGGTGTCCGGTGTCCGGTGTCCGGTGTCCGGTGTCCGGTGTCCGGTGTCCGAAAGATCATGCATTCTACCCTAGTCGCCCGGCGGACGCAGCGCTGATCTCCTCCCGCCCCGATCCGCCCCGATCCGCTCCCGTCCCTGCGCCGCATCGGTTACGCGGACATCTTGCGCCATCAGGGTATTGGGATGCATGTTCTCGGTATGCCCGTAAGGATCCTGTCAAAGCGGGCACTGTCAAGCAGCCGTGGATCGCGCGGAATCATCGGCGCTTCGGTGACGACCCGGCCAGGAAACAGCAGGGAGATTCATGTTCCGCATGGTTCGATCAGGGCGTCGCACGCCACAGCGAGGTGGTTTCGTCGCGGTGCTGTCCGCCGCCGCGTTGGCGTGGGGCATGTCGGCGCCGGCCGCGGCCGCCGGCGCGATACCGAAGACGGCACCCACAACCGCCGGGGATTCCGCCGCCGGCACTCCGACCTTCCAGTCCGTCTGCGGCGTCCCGAAGCCGGGGACGTTCTCCTGCTTCGCGCTGCGCCGCACGGACGTCAAGCAGTCCACCCACGCGCAGGCCCTCGACGCCGCCCCGGCCGGCTACGGCCCGGCCGATCTGCGAAGCGCGTATTCCCTGCCGTCCGACGGCGGATCAGGGCAGACCATCGCCATCGTCGACGCCTACGACGACCCGACCGCCGAGGCCGATCTGGCCACCTACCGCCAGCAGTTCGGTCTGCCCGCCTGCACCAGCGCCGGCGGCTGCTTCAGCAAGGTCGACCAGACCGGCGGCACCCAGTACCCGCCGCCGAACGGCGGCTGGGCCGGGGAGATATCCCTGGACCTCGACATGGTCTCCGCGATCGCGCCGAACGCCCACATCCTGCTCGTCGAGGCCACCGACCCCAGCAGCACCAACCTCGGCGCGTCGGTGGACGAGGCGGTGGCTCTCGGCGCCAAGTTCGTGTCGAACTCCTATGGCTCGGAATACACCTCCGTCCCGGGTTCCGGTGAGGACCCGGCCGACCCGACTCAACTGGACCCCTACTACGACCACCCCGGCGTCGCCGTCATCGCGTCCTCCGGCGACTCCAGCTACGGCGTGGCGTACCCCGCGGCCTCGCCCTACGTCACATCCGTCGGCGGCACGAACCTGACCCGTGCCCCGGGCACCGCTCGCGGCTGGACGGAGTCGGCGTGGTCCGGCGCCGGATCCGGCTGCTCGCTCTACGAGCCCAAGCCCGCCTTCCAACGCGACACCGGCTGCGCGCACCGGGCGGTCGCCGACGTCTCCGCCGTCGCGGACCCGAACACCGGCGTGGCCGTCTACCAGAGCGGCGTCTGGAGCGTCTTCGGCGGCACCAGTGTGGCCGCCCCGATCATCGCCGGTGTCTACGCCGACGCGGGCACCCCGGCCGCCGGGACCAACCCCAACTCGTATCCGTACTCTGCGGGCACGGGCCTCAACGACGTCAACATCGGCACCAACGGCGGTTGCACGGTCGCCTATCTGTGCAATGCAACGTCCGGCTACGACGGCCCGACCGGCCTGGGCTCCCCTAATGGGCTCCAGGCGTTTCGGACCGGCCCGCACGGCACGCTGACCGGCACGGTCAAGGACCGCCGCGCAGACCGGCCGATCGTCGGAGCCGAGGTGAGCGACGGGACCGACGTGACCCACACCGACTCTCAGGGGCATTACTCGCTCGCTCTGCCTGCCGGACGCCGCGACCTCACCATCACCGCGTACGGATACAAGACCGACAGCACGACGGCAAACGTCGAGGCGGGAACCACTGCCACGAAGAACATCGGTCTGACGCAGGTGCCCAGCGCGACCGTCTCCGGCACGGTCACCGACGGCTCCGGCCAGGGCTGGCCGCTGTACGCGGAGGTCAGCGTCAACGGCGACCCCAATCCCGTCTGGACGGACCCGCGCACCGGCCGCTACACGCTGACCCTGCCTCAGAACAGCGACTACACCCTCGACTTCGCGCCCGCGACGCCCGGCTATGACGCCGTCACCAAGACCGTGCACGTCGCGCGATCTGCGCAGTCGGTGAACGTGGCGGCGACCGCCGACCCGTGGCAGGCCACCGCACCTGGCTACAAACTCACGCTGACCGGATCCACCGAGACCTTCGACTCCACCACGTCGGCGCCCGCCGGCTGGAGCGTCGTCACGGCTCCCGGCACGCCCGTCGGCTGGCAGTTCGACGACCCTGGCCAGCAGGGCAACCAGACCGGCGGCAGCGGCGGGTTCGCCGTCGCCGACACCAACCAGAACTTCTTGAGCAGCTTCAACACCGCGCTGGTCACCCCGGTCTACGACTTCAGTCGTGACACGCGCCCGGAAATCGCGTTCGACACCATGTGGTGGGACAACCCGTACTACCAGCAGATCGACGTGCAGGCCAGTGCCGACGGCGGCGCCACCTGGAGCACCGTCTGGACTCCGGACTCTGAGATCAACGCTGGTGAGTACATCCTCACCGACACGCATATCGATGTTCCGCTTACTGCTTATGCGGGCAAGTCGTCCGTGCAACTGCGCTTCCAGTACATCACCACGCGCTACGGCAAGTACTGGGGGATCGACGACGTCTTCGTCGGCCAGCGTGACTTCACGCCTATCGCCGGCGGCGTGGTCGTCGGGACGGCGCGTGACGCCAACACCGGCCAGGGAGCGGTCGACGCTGCGGTCACTGACAAGGACGATCCGTCGGTGCGGACGCAGACTGTCGCCAACCCGAACGACCCGTACCTGCCGGGTGGGTCCTTCTCGCTGTTTGTTCCGGGGCTCGGAAAGCATGTGCTGACCGCTGCCAAGGTCAACTATGTCAGCGCAGCTCAGACGGTGAACGTGCGCGCGAACAGTGCTGTCGCGGCGAACTACTGGCTCAAGGCCGGGCAGTTGCAGGTGCGGCCTGGTTCGATTTCGGCTTCGGTGGAGCCGGGTGGGCATACTCGCAGGACACTGACGGTCACCAATACGGGGAGTGCGCCGGCGACGCTGTTGATCGGGCAGCAGGCCGCGGCTTCGGCTTCAGCGTCGGCTCTCGCGCCGAACGCAACTCAGGGCGCTCCGCTTCAGCGGATCCCGGGTAGCTACGCGATGGGGCATATTGCGGGAGCCCCTCAAACTCAGGTTCCTGACACTAACCACCCGGCGCCGTCGCCGCCTGACGCGTGGCAGAACACGCAGTCGTTCCCAGGCGTCGTGATGGACGACGTCGCAGATGCCTACAACGGTCAGGTTTACGCAGGCTTCGGAGACGCGGGGCTGTCCTTCGGCGACGACACCAGCGGCAACCTCTACGTCCTCAACCCGACGGCCAACACCTGGACCCAGCTCGCCTCGGCCTCTGACGGCCGCCAGGCGCCCGGGCACGGCGTCATCGGCGGCAAGCTCTACGTTTCCGGCGGCTGGACCGCTACCGGGACCGTCGATAGCAAGCTGGAGGTCTACGACTTCGCTGGCAACACCTGGACCACCGGTGCGTCGGAGCCCACGCCGTACGCCGGGGCTGGCAGCGCCGTCCTGGACGGCAAGCTCTACCTTGTCGGTGGCTGTGGGAGCACGACCTGTGGGACCACCGACGTCTCCGCCTACGACCCGGCGACCGACACCTGGAGCCATACCGCTCCGTATCCCGAATCGATTGCCTGGACCTCCTGCGCTGCCATCAGCGACAGGCTCTACTGCGCCGGCGGCACCAACGCCAGTGGCGCGAACATCCCGCACACTTACGTCTACGACCCGGCTACCGATACCTGGTCCGCGCTGCCCGACATGCCGACTCCGTTGTGGGGCGCGGCGTATGCGGGAGCCGATGGCATGTTGGTCGTCTCCAGCGGCGTCACTACTGGAAGCGTCCTGACCAATCAGAGCGAGGCCTTCGACCCGAATACCGATGGCTGGCGCGCGTTGCCGAACGCCACCACCGCCACTTATCGGGGCGCCGGAGCTTTGGGCTTCTACAAGCTCGGCGGCTCCTCTGCCGGCATCTTGCCCACGACGGACGTGGAGCACCTGCCGGGGTACGCGGTGGACCCGAGTGTGACCGTCCCCTGGCTGACCGAGAGTGCGACGCGCCTTACTTTGCAACCCCGCGAGCGGAGGACCATCACCGTCACCTTGGACGCGAGCGCGTCGCAGAGTACGTCGCAGAGTGCTGAGCCGGGGACCTACACGGCCGGGCTCGTCTTCGGGAGCAGTACCCCCTACGCCATCCCGTCCGTCGCGGTGACTTTGACGGTCGCGGACAAGGGTTAAGGGGGCCCGGGCAAGGGTTCGACAACGTCGGCGGCGTGCCGGAGCCAGGTCAGATCAAGGACTGAGTCAGGGCTCTGGCACGTTGTCTAGACCTGTGGTGGCGATTACGTTGCCGCTCAGCGGGGCGGCCGGTCTCACCTCTCGGCCGACCGCCGATTCCCTGTCCAGGACGGAAGGCTCGTGGCGTGCCGCGAGTCCGTCGTCCCCTTGCCATGGAAAGGAGTCCGAGTGGACACGATTCGCTCGGCGTCACACATGCGGTCCGGGTGGACCGCTCGGCTTGCGGCGTTTGGTGCCGCGGTTGCGCTTCTACGTGGTACTTGACTGGGGCTACGCCGGGGGCGCCGGCTTCTTGGGCGGTTTGGGCGGATGATGGGGGGTGTTGAGCGTGTTGAGCGGGGTGTCCTGAGCGGGGTGTGCTGAGCGGGGTGCGCTGAGTGGGATGTGCTGAGCGGGATCTCGCTGAATTGAGGTAAGAGGGCCAGGCCGGGCAGTTTCTGGCCTGGTCTTTGAGTGCTCCTGGGTGCGACTTGTCTGTGGTTTGACAGGCGTTTTTTGACGGCTTCGCGCACGGTTTGATGACCTCGCAGGGGGACGCAGTTCGGTTGAGCGAAATGCGTCGCGCTGGCGGCCGCTGGTATTCGCGTCCACGACCGCGCGCTGGTCCGAGTCTGTGTATGGTGCGTTGGCGGGTGGCGGTTTTCGCGTGCACGACCGCGCGTGAGTCCGAGTCACTGCGCACACGTCATGCGGGCGGCTGTCTGCCGCGTTTGGTGGGTGCCTTGAGGCCTCTGGCGGGCCTCCTCGACGAGGGGGCGACCCGCGCGTCGGGTTGTTTGGCGGCGGTCCGCGACTGTTCGGCTTTCTATCCGCTGTTGCCTGCGTCGCGTTGTGCGGTGGCGGTCGCTGCTTGTGGTCGCCGGGTTCTGGGTCCCTCGCCGCGTCATCGCCGTAAACGGAACCAGCCCGGTTTGGCGGAATCAAGCCGCATCGCTGCTGCTGTGGTCCAGCTCCGTCCGGCTTGACACCGCCAAACCGGGCAGGTTGGCTGCGCCCGCTGACGCGGCGAGGGACCCAGAACCAACACCCCGCATGGTCCTTCGGACCCCCTAACAACATGGCCCGTCGCGCAGTCCCGTCGCCACTTGCAGTCGCCGGGGCGCCGGTTCTCGCTCGAGCCGTCGGCCTGGCCGCACTGGTCTCGTTCGCCGCGCCGCCGATGCTAGTCGTCGGCTGCCAAGGCGCTGGTTCTCCTCGATGCCGCCGGTTTGGCCGCACCGGCCTCGCTCGCCGCCCGGCCGATGCCAGCCGCCGGCCGCACCGCGCTGGTTCTCCTCGGTCCCGGCCGCCTGGCCGCGTCGGCCTGCTCGCCGCCGATGTCTGCGGCCAGCCGCCAGCTCTCTCAGCGGCAGCCCCGAAGCCCCCTCACACCATCGACCGAGGCCCCGGCACCTGGCTCCGGCCTGCCACCTCCTCGATCCGGCGGCGGTCGAACAGTCGTTCGGCGAATGAGCGCTGCCAGATGAAGTGGCCGCCGTCGAAGCCTCCGTACTCGTCCAGGTAGCCGGTGTCCTCGGGGCGGAAGGCCTCCACCGCCTCGGCGGACACGACCTCTGGGTACAGCAGGCGCGTGTAGTGCAGGGAGTAGAAGGCGCTGCGCTCTACTCCGAACTGCGCCACGCGTTCGCGCAGGTCGTTCAGGTAGTCCGGTGGGGCCTGGCGGATCAGGTGGGCCAGGTCCAGGAAGTTGCGGACCAGGAGGTCCTTGCCGCTCTCGATGTAGTAGAACAGTGTGGCGCGGAGGTGGATCTGGATCAGGGAGTCCAGCATCTGGTCCACCGGGTGCAGCATGCGGGAGGGTTCGCCGTAGAGGGTGGTCGGGAGGCTGCGGGTGAGGAAGTCCTCGGCGTCGTCCTTGATGCCCAGCATCGGTTGGAAGAGGCTGAACATCGTCGATACCAGGTATGACTCGACCACGTCCCGGTCGCCGAGGCGTGCGTAGGGCAGTGATGTGTTCGTCAGGTTCATGCGCCAGTACAGGACTGTGCGGCGGTCGAAGGGGACGATGGAGGAGCCGTCCGCGGACAGCTCGCCCATCTGGAGTCCGAGGCCCGCGGCCAGCTTCTCCCATGTCGGGTAGTTGTCGCGGCGCATGAAGACGTCCAGGTTGGAGATGCGGCGCAGGGCCGGGTCGTGGTAGACGTGCTCGCCGAGGACGGGGCCCTTGCGGATCAGGTATTCCAGGCCTGAGTCGTTCAGGGTGCGCAGTACCAGGGCGTACTCCTTGGCCAGGATCTCGTTGCGGCGGCGGCTGCCCTCGTAGACGTCGGAGTAGATCCAGCGGTAGGGGATCAGGGGCTTGCCCTCTTCGCTGTGCGTCAGGCGGTGGCGGGTCAGCTGGCGCGCGACGATGGGGAGCACCTGGTGGCGGCTCGCCTGGTCGATGAACTCGCCCCACTCCAGGTCGGCGCGGTGCTCGGTGAGGAAGGCGCGGATGGCTGTGCGGTCCGTCGGGGTCAGCTCCGGGCGGGCCAGGGCGACGATCAGGTGGTGCTCGGGGCGCGGCCAGGGGGACGGGGCGAGTGGGCGGTCTTCGCCGATGTCGCTCATCAGGGAACCATCCTCTGCGGGGTCGGGTCGGTCGGCGTCGTGTGCGCGAACTGGGCCGCGTGCAGGCGCGCGTACGCGCCATCGGCGGCCAGCAGCTCGGTGTGCGATCCCTGCTCGACGATCGCGCCGTTGGTCATCACCAGGATCACGTCCGCGTCCTGGATCGTGGACAGCCGGTGCGCGATGACGAAGCTGGTCCGCCCCTGCGCCAGCCGCGTCAGGGCCTCCTGGATCAGCAGCTCGGTCCGGGTGTCCACGGAACTCGTGGCCTCGTCCAGGAGCAGGATCGCCGGATCGGCCAGGACCGCGCGGGCGATGGTGATCAGCTGGCGTTCGCCGACGCTCAGGCCGGTGCCCTCGGCGTCGACGACGGTCTCGTAGCCGTTCGGCAGGGTTCTGATGAGGTGGTCCACCCGGGCGTCGCGCGCCGCCTGCCGGATCTGCTCGGCGGTGGCGCCGGGGCGGCCGTAGCCGATGTTCTCCTCCACGGTGCCGTGGAACAGCCAGGTGTCCTGCAGCACCATGCCCAGGCGCGAGCGCAGCGCGTCGCGGTCCACGTCCCGGATGTCGGTGCCGTCGATCGTGATCCGGCCGCCGGTGACGTCGTAGAAGCGCATCAGCAGATTGACGAGCGTGGTCTTGCCGGCGCCGGTGGGCCCGACGATCGCCACCGAGCGCCCGGGCCGGACTGTGAAGCTCAGGTCCTCGATCAGCGGGCGGTCGGGGGAGTAGCGGAAGGAGACGTTCTCGAAGCTGACCAAGCCCTGGACCGGCTCGTGCAGCTGAGCCGAGAAGTCGCGGTCCTCCTCCGGCGCCGCCAGGAATTCGAAGACCCGGTCGCTGGAGGCGACCCCGGACTGCACCAGGTTCGCCAGGCTCGCCACCGCCATCAGCGGCTGCGTGAACTGCCGCGAGTACTGGATGAACGCCTGCACCTCGCCGACCGACAGCGCTCCGGAGGCCAGCCGGAACCCGCCGACGACCGCGACGACCACATAGCTGGCGTTGCCGATGACCGTGGTGACCGGACCGATCAGCCCGCTCATGAACTGGGCCCGCGCAGAGGCCTGATACAGCGCCTCGTTCTCCTCGCGGAAGCTCGCGACGATCTCCTGCTTGCGGCCCAGCAGCTTGATCAGGCTGTAGGCGCTGTACGTCTCCTCGACGCGCGCGTTCAGCGTCCCGGTGATCTTCCACTGCTCGTCGAACCGGCGCTGCGCGCGAGCGCCGAGCACCTTGGTCAAGTACATCGACAGCGGCACCGCGACGATCGCGACCACCGACAGCAGCGGCGAGATCCAGAACATCATGCCCAGCACGCCGACCAGCAGCAGCGAGGAGTTCGTGATCTGACTCAGGGTCTGTTGAAGGCCCTGCGCGACGTTGTCGATGTCGTTCGTAGTGCGGCTCAGCACTTCGCCGCGCGTCCGGCCGTCCAGGTAGGACAACGGAAGCCGGGTGAGCTTGTCGGCGACCTCGGCGCGCAGCGAGAACATCGCCTTCTGCACGACGCGCGTGGTGAGCCGCCCCTGCAGGATCCAGCACGCGCCGGACCCCGCGTACGCCAGCACCGCCGCGACCAGCGTCCAGGCCAGGTCGCTTCCGTGCTCGCCGTGGAACACCAGGTCGGTGGCATGCCCGAGCAGCCAGGGCCCGCTCACGTTCAGGGCGATGCTGCCGACGCCGAGCGCCGCCACACCCGACAGCCGACGCTTCGGACCGAGCAGCCCGTACATCCGGCGGGCGGACTGGCGGAAGTCCGTGGGCGCCTCGATCGTCTGCTCCGTCACGATCCGACCTCCGCCTCGGTCGCCGCCGCACCGAGCTGCGAGCGAACGATGTCCCGGTAGACCTCGTTGGTGCGCAGCAGCTCGTCGTGGGTGCCGATGCCGGCCACGTGCCCGCCGTCCAGCACCACGATCCGGTCCGCGGCCCGCGCCGTGCTGGCCCGCTGCGCGACCACCAGGACCGTCGAGCCCGCCGTCTCGATCGCCAGGGCGCGGCGCAGCGCGGCCTCCGTGGCGAAGTCGAGGGCTGAGAAGGAATCGTCGAACAGATACACGGCAGGCCGCCTCACCAAAGCTCGTGCGATCGCCAGCCGTTGTCGTTGTCCGCGAGAGAAGCCGGCACCGCCCTGCGTTACCGGTGCGTCGAGCCCGGCGGGCTGGGCGGCGACGAAGTCCTCGGCCTGCGCTGTGCGCACCGCGTCCCACAACTCCTCGTCGGTCGCCTCCGGCCGGCCCATGCGCAGGTTGGACGCGATCGTCCCCGACAGTAGATAAGGCTCCTGCGGAACTAGCGTCACGTGCGCCGCCAACGTCTCAGGCGCCAGGGCTCTGACATCCTGCCCGCCGATCTCGATCCGGCCGTCGGTGGCGTCGATCAGGCGGCAGGCCAGCGCCAGCAGCGTGGTCTTGCCGGTGCCGGTCGAGCCGACGATCGCGGTCGTGGTGCCGGGCTCGGCGACCAGATCGACGCCGGACAGCACGTGTTCCTCGGCGCCGGGGTAGCGGAAGCCGACGCCGTGCAGCTTCACCCAGCCGGGCCGGCTCACCTCCCGCACCGGATCCGGCGGCGAGGCCACCTCGGGCACCGTGTCGAGCACCTCGGCCACGCGCACCGCGCACACCTGCGCACGCGGCAGGCCGATGACGAAGAACGCCGCGGACAGCAGCGCGCCCTGGATCATCACCAGATACGTGAGGAACGCCGTGAGCGCCCCGATCCGCATCCCGTGCCCGACCCGGTTCGAGCCGATCCACACCGCGGCCACCCCGGCGACGTTCACCAGGTTCACCACCAGCGGCATCAGCAGCGTCGAGACGCGGCCCAGCCGCGCCGAGACGTCGGCCAGGCCGCGGTTCGCGCCCTCGAACCGGGCCCGTTCGGCCGGCTGCCGGACGAAGGCGCGGGTGACCCGGATCCCCGCGATCTGTTCGCGCAGCACCCGGTTCACACCGTCGATCCGCTCCTGGAGCGTCTGCGACAGCGGCCGCATCCGGCGCACCAGCGCCGCCACGATCAGCGCGAGCGCCGGCACCAGCGCGGCCAGCAGCCCCGACAGCGCCACGTCCTGGCCCAGCGCCATCGCCACCCCGCCGACGGCCAGCACCGGCGCGGTGACCGCGGCCGTGAGCGCCGCCGTCAGCAGCATCTGGATCTGCTGCACGTCGTTGGTGGTCCTGGTGACCAGCGAGGACACCGGGAGTCGGGCCATCTCCGGCGCCGAGAAGTCCTGGACGTGCTCGAACACCGCCGCGCGCAGGTCCCGGCCCATCGCCGTCGATACGCGCGCGCTGAGCAGCACCGCCGCCACGGCCGCCGCGCCCTGCGCGATCGCGGCGCCGACCATCGCCGCGCCGTACCGGAGCATCAGGGCTTTGTCGTGGCCCAGTACCCCGTGGTCGATGATGGCCGCGTTCAGCGCCGGCAGGATCAGCAGGGCCACGGTCTGTAGCGCCTGCAGGACCAGGACGGCCCAGATCATGCCGGTGTAGGGCCGGGCGAAACGGCGGAGCAGCTCGATCACGACGCCGGCACTCCTTCCATCAGCAGCTCGTTCTTGCCGATCGGCGCGCTGCTCGCCAGGCGTGCTCCGGCTGCGGCGAACATCTGTCGGTACTCCTCCAGCGAGCGGTGCCGGCCGTCGGAGAACACCATCAGCTGCAAGTCCTTCAGCAGGACCTCGATCGGGGCCTGGACGGTGTCCACGACCTCGTCCACGACCAGCACCTTGCCGTAGCGGTCCAGGCAGCGGCCGATCAAAGCCGAAGAGTCGGCGTCGGACCAGCTGTGCACGACCGCCGACAGCAGGCACACGTCGGCCTCGCCGGGCAGATCGGTACGGAAGTCGCCGGCGACGACCTCGCAGCGTTCTGCGACGCCGTAGCCCGCCAGCACCTCCTGCGCACCGGCGACGGCGTACGGAAGGTCGACCAGGACTCCGCCGAGGTGCTGGTTCCGACTAAGAATCTCGCCGAGGATCGCGCCCCGGCCGCCGCCGATGTCGGCGACGCGCCGCACCGAGCCGAAATCGAAGGCCTCTGCGATGGCCGCACCGCGCCGCCGCGCCTCCTCGGTGGTGCGGCCCATCATGGTCTCGCCGACGCCCGGGGTCTTGTCGAAATACTCGAAGGAGTTCGACCCGTAGTGCTGCTCGAAGGCCGACCGGCCGGTCGTCACCGATTCCAGCAGCCGGCCCCAGCTGTCCCACTGCCAGGCCTCGCCGGCCGCACGCACCCGCGGCCACTGCGAGCCGGGGACGTCGGTGCGCACCAGGGTGCCGCGCGCGGTGAGTTCGAACGTCCCGTCGGGCAGCTCGTCGACCAGCTCCATCGCCCGGCACAGGCGCAGCAGCCGGGTCAGCGAGCCCTCGTGCGCGCCGGCCTTCAGCGCGAGGTCGGCCGCCGTGGCGGGGCCGGCGGCCAGCGCGTCGGCGATGCCGAGCTCGGCGAAGACGTACAGGGCCTGGCTGAGCCGGTACCCCAGGGCGAGGGAGCGCAGCGCCTTGGCATCCGGATCCATGGAACCGCCTTTCTCAGTCATCGGACATTGGATATCGGAGTGTGGGGCAGCTTCGGAAACGCCTCGGCGGCGGGCAGGTCGGGGTTGCCGGCGGCTCGGATCAAGGTCTGCTCCAGATCGCGCAGGAAGCCCGCGGGCCCGTGCGATCCGAGAAACCGCCGCTCACCGCCGAGTCGGAGGTAGGCCTGCTCGGAGGTGTTGTGGACGTGCACGAACAGGTTGGCCGTCTTCGGCGCGTTCCCGGGTGGCAGCTCACTGATTCGCGTCCGGGGGAGCGCCGCTTTGATCCCGGCGGCCAGCTCTGATGCCACGATGGGATCCGCGGCGCCATACCGCTGCCGTTCCAACCGGACGTCGTTGACGAAGCAGTACCCTTCGCTGCCGTCCAGACCGCGACTCCGCGCCGTCTCCGCCATCAGGGCATCGAGCTTGCGCGGATCGATCTCGCAGTTCCGCAGCGCGGAGAGCTGAG
Organism: Catenulispora rubra; assembly: GCF_015356825.1. Taxonomy (GTDB): domain Bacteria; phylum Actinomycetota; class Actinomycetes; order Streptomycetales; family Catenulisporaceae; genus Catenulispora; species Catenulispora rubra. The sequence continues at coordinate 20,844 of NZ_JAACYW010000055.1, forward strand.
CGCCGGCCGTTTGCTGCACAAAAGCCGAAATCGGCTCATCGCGGACGCTCACCCGGAACAGGGCATTGAGATTGAACGCGCCGACGAGGTTGCGCGAGGCGGGCAGGAACCGGGTGGCGACGATCAGCCGCAGCGCCGTCTCCGTCTCGCCGGTGTATCCGGCGAGCACCAGCGCCAGACCGGCCAGGACCGGCGTTCCGGCCTCCACGCCGAAGCGGGCCGCCAGCGAGCGTGCGGCCAACGCCATGGCGGGGGAGTCGATCCGGGCCCACAGGAAGTCGGGCTGATCGGCCCGTCCGGCATGCATCAGCATGGGCTCCGGCAGATCGCCGAGCCGGTCGGCCCAGAAGGCCAGGGCCCGGCGCTCGCGCGCCAGACCGGTCTCCGAGGCCTCGTACTCGGCCCGCGCCAGCGGCTGCTGGCCGGCCGGCCCGAGTTCCTGGCCGGCAAGGAGTTCCAACAGGTCCGCCGACAGGATCGGGAAGCTGGATCCGTCGACCGCCATGTGCGAGATCGACGCGAACAACGCCTCGGGCACGCCGGCCCGTGTGACGAGTCCGAACCGGATCGGCAGATCGCGCGCGTTGTCGAACGGCTCCTGCCGCAGCTGCTCGCCGACGTTCTCCCGAGACGGCGCCGGGCTGCCCTCTTCGTGCGCATATATACGAAGCGACAGCTCTCCGGTCGCGTCGACTTCCTGGAGCGGGCCGTTCGGGCCCTGGAAGTACCGGGAGCGCAGCGAGTCGTGGCGTTCGACCAGCGCGGGCAGGGCACGTGTCACGCGGTCCAGATCGGTCCCCGGCGGTAGCTCCCACCAGGCGAGCCGGTTCAGGGTGACTGCGTCCGGACCGAGCCAGGCCAGCACGTCCCAGATCGCGGTCTGGCCCCAGGTGAGCGGACCGGTGCCGGACGTGGACCCGTGGAACGGTAGTGCCACTTCGTTCGCCGGTATCTCCGCCGACATTCCCGCCGACATTCCCGCCGCCCTCACCGGTGCCCGGATCCGGCAGCGGCGCGCACGGCCCGGTCCAGCTCGCCGACGATCCACTCCTGCAGATCGGTCTGCTCCCGCTCGGCGGCCTCCAACCACCGTTGGTACTGCTCGCGGCTCGGCTCCAGTTGCAGGCTCACATTGTGCCCCGGGCCGCGTCGACCGGCACGGCGGGCGTTCGCCTTCACGTGCCGGCGCAGCTCGTTGCGCGACCACTTGAGCCGCACGGCGAAGTCCAACCAGTGGTCCTGCTCGACCTCCGGCAGCGCCGCGACCTCCATGTGGTGCTGGAAAGTCAGGGTGTCTCGCCGGCGAGACGGCACGAAAGCGCGGGCGACCCACGCGTAGTTCCGCAGCGTCTGGTAGTCCAGCGTGGTCTCGGTCATGGCGCGCCGGTAGCGGTCCGGGTAGCGGTCGTGGCCGAAGACCAGCCAGTCGCCGATCCACCACGCCGAGGAGTCGCACACGGTGACCAGCCGCGTCCCGATCCGGCACCAGGCCTGCAGGTTCAGGTCCTCGGGCAGCTGCAGCCGGGTGCGGTCCACGACGGCGACCGCCTCCAGGCCGATGCCGTAGCCCCGCACCGGATCCGGCGGCGGCGCGGGTTCGGCCGGATCATGCGGTTTAGTCGACGCCATGTGCCCACTCACGCGGTGCGATCCCTTCCGGAGGCGACGGTTTCCAGCGCCCGAAGGGACCGTGACGAACGGGTGAATCAGATCTCTGATCGACGTTCGGCGCAGTGGTCCCCGTGGGGTCGAGTATGCATCAAACCCCCAACAACGGTCAGCAAGAACCAGACGGAATTTGGAAATCAGGCAACTGTCCGCACGGGGAAACGCTTCCCAGGACTCGCTGAACCGGTGTAATACGGCTCTTTGCTGACAACAAGGGCAAGCGGTCGGCCCAGCTCGCCGTCTCGCCGGCGAGACGGCGCGAGCACGCGTTCAGAATGCCTTGCGGCGCTTGGAATCCGGTGCGGATAATCCGAAGGTCACCAGCCGGACACGGCCGATATCCCGGATGGATACCTTGGTGGCGCCACGGGGCAGGTCCGGCGCATTTCCACCGGACCCGGCGCGGCGTACCCCGATGCCGTCGCGCGATTCCCGACTTGTCCTCGTCCATCTGCCCTGACCTGCGCCGGACCGGGAGATCTCATGCCTGATTCACTGTTCAGACAAACTGTGCTCAAGACTCCCCAGAAATCCTCGCCGCTGGACTTGTTGCGCCAGGAGATCCTGGATTCCCTGCCCGAATACCGAACGCACGGCCCGACCCACGCCTCCACTTGTTATGTGTGGCCGTCCTCGGAGTGCCCGGTCGGTTGCGGCCACTGCAACTACGCCTCCCCGCTGTCACTGAACCGCATGACCCGCTACAGCGTCGCCCGCGACCCGGGACCGGTGCTGCGGACCATGAACAGCATGGGCCTGTGGAAGGCCGTGCTCTCCGGCGGCGGCGAGCCGATGGTCGAGCCGGAGTTCTGCGAGCGCTTCGTGGCCGAGATCGACTCCCCGAACCTGGACGAGATCGAGCTCATCACCAGCGCGCACTTCGCCGAGACCGACGAGGAGGCCCGCGCGGCGCTGCTGCGGCTGGTCCAGGCCTGGCGCAACCGGACGCCGGACCTGGCCAAGGCCCGGTTCACCGTCCGCATCAGCCTGGACTGGTTCCACGCGCAGCGGATCGGCGTGGGACCTGCGGCGCGCGTCATCAGGATCCTGAGCGAGCCGGGCCTGGAAGACGTCGGCTGCTACATCCGCTCGGTGCTGCTGGACAACGACCCCACGATGGCCGACCTCGCCAAGGAACTCGGCGGGCACCTGACCGAGATGGACGACTACCAGCAGCGCATCGTGATCCCCGGCGGCCGCACCGTCCTGGCCTACCACAAGAACCTGATCATCGAAGGCCGGATGAACGAGCGCAAGCTGTCCCGGCTGCCGATCAGCGTCCCCACCGCCTCCCGCGCCGACGTGTTCGGCAAACGCTTCGAGAACGCCGGCGGCGAACAAGTCCCGGCCCGCACCTACAACGGGCCCACCGTCGTACACCTGGACGGCCTGGCCTGCCTGATCGACGACGACGGCAAAGCCCGGATCCTGGAGGGCAACGACCCCGGGCGCTGCGCCGACGTCCGCGACTTCCCCGACTGGCCGTCGGCCGTCTCCTACCTCTACGCCGACCCGCTCACGGTCTTCCTCGTCGACCACGGCCCGCAGGCACTGGCCGCGCTGATGGGGGACGCGTTCCCCGACGCGCCGCTCGCCGCCTCCGACACCAACCAGCTCTACCACCTCACAGAACTGCTGCTCACCACGCCCGAACGCCGGCTGTACGCGATGCTCCGCGTGCTGGAGATCCACCTCGCCGAGGAGCGCGTCACGGTCGACGCCGCGCTGATCGACCGGGCCTGGCGTGCGCTCGCCGACGAGGGTGTCGCCGTCCCGGATCGGGGCTGAGCGGCTGTGACATCGGCGATGCGTGGGGTGTCAGTGTTCTGTGTCGCGGGTCCACCGGGTGCCGGGAAGTCCACGGCGCTCATCGCGTTGGCCGCACGGCATCCGTGGCTGGCCCGGTTCGGCGTCCGGGACTACGGGATGAGCCTGGCTGAGGCGTCCGACCCGCTCGGCCTCGCGGTGCGCGACAGCCTGCTGCGCGGCGACCTGCTGACCGACGCACAGGTCCGCGAGGAGTTCGAGCACTTCCTCGCCCGGCTTCCGGGTGGCACGGGGGCGGTGGCCGTCGAGGGCTATCCGCGCAGCATGAGCCAGTGCACTGATCTGGCAGCCGCGCTCGACGGATGCGGGGCGCGGCCGGCTGCGCTGATCGTGGTCGACATCCCTGATGCGACGGCGCGCGAACGCGTGGTCGGCCGGGGGATCTGCACGCGCTGTGGAACCTCCGTCCCAGCGAGCAAGGGCCCTGACTGTCCGGATTGCGGTGGCGAAGTCCGAGCGCGCGAGGACGATGCTGCCGACAAACTGACCCGACGTCTCGCGGACTACCGGGCTTGCGATGCGGCGATCCGTGCCTCGTTCGACGAGCCCGGCCGGCTGTTCCTGATCGACGGTCTGCGCGATCCGCAGATCGTGGAGAAGGACCTTGAGACGGTGCTGTCGTCGGGACGGGGCGCGGCGTGGACATGATGACGGCGCGCCGCGAGGCGTTCGACGCTATGGCCGATATCCCTGCTGGCTCGGTCGTGGAGGCGTCGTTGGCGGCTGCCACGATCACCGTGCACGACTACGGTCTCGACGGCATCGCTGTCCCGGACAAGCTGGTGGAGACGGTGACCGATCTCCTGGATCGGGCCACCGGTCCCGGTGCCGCAGTGGTCGAGGGGCTGTCCGACTTCCTCGATGTCGATCTGGCGCGGAGCTTCCACGAGGCACTGTTCCGGCAGGTCTGGGAGAACTGCGCGTCCCGGTTGGGTGCTGAGCGGTTCGGTCGGCACGACCGGATCAAGGTGAATACGACCTCTGACGGCGCGATCCCTGTGGAGCTCTACGGCAGCGAGTGGAGCTTCAAGGACCTGCACAGCGATCGCGATGCCCTGCTGTTCTCCCACCTTTACGGCCCGGTCGCGGGCTTCGACGGCGGTGCGCTGCTGCTGGCCGACGTCCGAGGCTTCATGCGGCGTCATGGGCTTCGCTTCGCAGACCTCTTCGACTGGTCGGTCGAACCCACGCCGGGCAGCAAACCGGTGCTGCGCGCCGAACACGTGCCGCAGGTGCTGGCCGAGGCCGGGATCGACCTCGGTGCGCCGGGTCCGGACCAGATCATCTTCGTCAACAACTTCCCGGACGCCGGAATCCTGCACGGGGTCGCGCCGGTCGTGGTCACCGACCCGCAGCGCTACGTCCGCGAGTTCCATCGGTGCAGCGTCAAGCGAACGACCAGGAGCGATCCATGACCGACTCTTCCCGCCCCGAAGGCCGCCGGACTTCGATCATCGCCACGCTGGGCCCGGTCAGCGAGAGCCGGCCGGTGATCCAGGAGCTGGTCGCCGCCGGGATGGACGTCGTGCGGCTGAGCATGAGCAACGGCACGCGGGAACGCCATCTGTCCACGGTCCGGCTGGCCCGCGAGGCCGCGCGCGAACAAGGCCGCACGGTCCGGTTCCTGGCGGACCTGCAGGGCCGCAAGAACCGGATCGGCCGGCTGCCTGGCGGCACGGAGCAGTGGGACGCCGGGGACCGCGTCGTGCTCACGCGCGAGCCCGGGGAGCCGGCGCTGCGGCGGACGTGGATGACGTTCCCGTGGGATCCGGACACGACGCCGGTGGGCACGGCGATCCTCATCGACGACGGCGCGGTGACCTTGGAGGTCGTCGAGGTAGGTCGGGAGGAACTGCGCTGCGATGTTGTCGAGGGCGGCGTCCTGACCAATGGTCGAGGCCTGACGATCCCCGGCGTCACCGTCTTCCCGCCGGGCCTGTCCGAGCGCGACGCCGACGATCTGAAGTTCGCCGTCGACCTCGGCGTCGAGATGATCGCGCTGTCCTTCGCGTGCCTTCCCGGAGACGCCGAGGCGGTCCGGACGCTGGCCGGCGACCAGGCGGTCGTCGGCAAGGTCGAGAACCAGGCCGCCGCGGAGCGGCTGCCGCAGCTGGCGGCGGAGTTCGACGGGCTCATGGTCGCGCGCGGCGACCTGGCGGTCGAGCTGCCGTTCGAGGAGGTGCCGTTCGTGCAGCGGGCCGTGCTGGACCAGTGCCGGTACGCGGGCAAGACGTCGATCGTCGCGACCCAGTTGCTGCATTCGATGCGGACCGCGCTGCGTCCGACCCGGGCCGAGGTCGCCGACGTCGTGGCGGCGGTCCTCGGCGGTGCGGACGGGCTGATGCTGACCGGGGAGACCGGGTACGGCAGCCATCCGGTGCACGCCGTGCAGGTGTTGCGGCGCATCATCGAGCGCGCCGAGCAGGAGAAGCGGGACGAGGGGGCGGGCTGGTGAACCAGTTCTCTGCGATGGTCGAGCAGGTCGCGCCGGTGCTGCGGGCCAACGCAGCCCTCTGCGACGAGGAGTCGGCCTTTCCGGTGGCGTCGATGGCTGCTCTGCGGGAGAGCGGCTTGATGGGGCTGCTGGTCCCGCATGAGTACGGAGGCCTCGGCGGCGACCTGGCGGCGTTCGTCGAGGTGTCCCAGAAGCTGTCCACGCAATGCCTGTCCACGGGCCAGATCTGGGCTATGCACTGCTTCCAGGTCGACGCGATCGCGCGCCACGGCACGAGCGAACTGGCTGCGGCCGTCCTACCGGCCGTCGCCGACGGCCGCTGCTACATCGCCTCGGTCACCAGTGAGCGCGGCCGCAAGGCGGACCTGTTCAGCGCCGCGTCGCCGCTGCGGGCCGACGGCGATTCGCTGCTCATCGAGCGTTCCGCGCCGGTGGTCACCGGCGGAGCCCACGCCGACGGCTACCTGATCACGATGCGCGCCGCCGAGGACGCCGCCGAATCAGAGGTCTCCTTCGTCTACGCCGACCGTGCCGATCTGGTCTGCGAGGTCACGAGCGGCTGGAACGCGCTGGGGATGCGTGCCACGGACAGCATCGGCATGGAGCTCAAGGGACGCGTGCCGGCGACCAACCTCGTCGGCGGGCCCGGCGGGTTCGGTGAGGTCGCGCGGCAGAGCATGGTGCCGTTGTCGCATCTGGGCTGGTCTGCGTGCTGGCTCGGGGCTGCGCGGGGTGCGTTCGAAGGGCTCACCCGGTTCGCCGCCAAGCGCGGCGCCGACAGCCGGACCGATCTGTTCTACGAGCGGCTGGGGCGCGTCCGGATCGACCTGGAACTGCTCAGCGCCTACCTGCGCCGGGTCCGCGAGGAGGTCGAGCTGGCGCGGGTCGACGGCACGCGGCTGGACCACCCGCGGATCCGGCTGCAACTCAATACCCTGAAGATCACCGCGGCCGAGCTCAGTTTCCAGGCCGCGCACCGGATGATGCAGATCGCCGGGCTGCGCGCGGGCTATCTGAAGGACTCCGAGCTCGGCATCGAGCGGCTGTTCCGCGACCTGCGCTCGGCCGCCCTGAACCACGCCGACGACACCATGACGGTCGGGGTCGGCGCGCTGTCGCTGCTGGACCGCGGCGTGACGCTGATCTGAGGGGGAACCGCTGTGCCGACCTATCTCGTCGACCTCGCCGATCCGCTCCCGGCGCATCTGGCCGATGAACTCGCCAAGCGCGTTTACTACCTGGCCGTCGACATCGACTCGTTCACCTTGGTGCACGTCGGCGATCAGGTGACCGGCGTGCAGATCACGACTGCCGGCGCCGCCGATCGTGACGTCCTGGCTCGCAAGCTCGACCAGGTCAGCCGGGCCGAGGTGCTGCCGCAGCGGATGACGGTGGCCGAGCCGGTGTGGACGTCGCCGCATCCGGTCGTGCCGGTGTCAGGGGTCTATGACGAGTTGCTGGAGCTTGGCGCGGTCGTGGAGATGGGGCCGGGGGCTGTGGCCACCGGGGCGTTGTTCACCGATGTCCTGGATGCCTTGGACCGGCGCGTTCGGCGGATCGCCGTCGAGCTCTTCGGGGCCGTGCAGTACCGGTATCCGACGTTGATCAGTACCTCGGCGCTGCGTCTCGGTGGGTATCTGACGTCGTTCCCGCAGTTCGTGTTGTCTGCGAGCCATCTGTCCACCGATCTGGATGTCTATCGGGAGTTCGCCGACGCTGTCGCAGGGGTCGAAGATTTGGCCGAACTGTTCGAGCGCGGCAGTGCGCATGCCGGGTACTGCTTGGCCCCGACGATGTGCTTCCACACGTACTTGCAGTTCGCCGGTCGCCGGTTGCCGGCGGAGCCGACCGTGGTGACGTCGCGCGGGAAGTCCTTTCGCTTCGAGTCGCGGTACAGCCGGTCGCTGGAACGGTTGTGGGACTTCACGATTCGGGAGGTCGTTTTTCTTGGGGACGCTGCCACGGTGGCCCGGCAGCGGCAGGAGTTCCTGGACGCCGCGTGCGCGCTCGTCGAGGAGTTGGGGCTGGCGGGTCATGTGGAGCCGGCCAGCGATCCGTTCTTTGCCGGGGCTGAGGTGCCGACGCGGATGCTGGCGCAGCGGTTGCGGCGGTTGAAGTACGAGCTGCGGTTGCAGGTGGAGGACGGCCGGACGGTCGCGGCGGCTTCGTTCAACGTCCATGGCACGACTTTCGGCGAGCCGTATGGGATCGCGCTGGCGGATGGTGGGACCGCGTACAGCGCTTGCGTCGGCTTCGGTTTGGAGCGCTTCGCGTTCGCCTTCTTCTGCCGGTACGGCACTCGGCCGGACCGCTGGCCCGTCCGCATTCGCGAGCTGCTTGATGAAAGGCATCCATGACTGAGCACAGTGCGCCGGCCGCTCCTTGGCCACAGAGCTTTGACAAGTTGTTCCGCTCCTATCTCACGCTCGGCGAGGGTGAGGAGATGACGGCTGAGCTGAACCCGGCCGAGCGCGGGCTGGACTCGTTGGCGACCGTCGGGCTGCTGCTCGATTTGGAGCAGGCCTTCGGCGTCACGATTCCGGACGATCTGCTCGCGTCCCTGACCAACGCCGACATCGGCGGTTGGTGGGGGCTGTTGGAGCGTGCGGGGGCGTCGGCCGAGCAGCAAGCGGATCAGTAGAGGAGACCCCGATGGCGAGGAAGAACGGCCGCGAGCAGCATCTTTCGGCCCTGAGAAGCTTGTCCAGCATGCAGCCGCGCGAGCCGTTGGAGCGCGGTGTCGAGGCGATCCGGGCGCTTGGCGCTACCGAGGCGGCCGAGTTCCTGGACGCGCTGCGGATGCGCACGCTGGTCTCGCGGCGGTTGGCCGGTGTTGCCGAGACGGACCCTGTGGTGCGCGAGTGTGTCAGTGTTCTGTCGGGCAAGGTCGAGCGGCTGCGCTTCATGCACGAGGTGCTGGAGACGAACCTGCGGCGGGTCGAGGATATGGCGCTGGACCTCGGCATTCCGGTGTTCGGCGGGAAGGGGATCGGCGCGCACACGATGTATCCGGACCGGTCGGTGCGCGACTTCAATGACATCGACCTGTTCTTGCGGGACCGTGCCGATGCGGCGAAGGTGGCCACGGAGCTGCGGGTCGTGCACGGGTACCGGTATCAGCAGTATGAGTTGCCGTGGTTCAAGGTCGATCCGCGGGAGCGGGTGGTGTACGGGCAGATCGCGCTGGTCGCGCCGCCGGATCGGCCGGATCTGCTGAACGTGGACATCCACTTCGGGGACTATTCGGTGCGGCACTGCGGGCGGCTCGGGATCGCGGACGCGTTTTGGGCGGACAAGCCCGGGTTCCATGTGCTGGCGCCGGAGGAGAACCTGGCGTGCATTGTGAACAATGCGGCTGGGGACTACTTCGTGACGGCGAAGGACACCAACGACGTGCTGATGGCGCTGTCGCTGCCCGGCTTCGACACGGCGCGCTTCGCGGATCTGCTGCAGGGGGCGCATCTGGACGGATTCTTCGGCTTCATCGCCGCGACGCTGCGCGGCTCGACGGCGCTGACTGCGGAGCAGGAGCGTCGGCTGCGGGAGATCCCGGTCCGGCCGACGCTGGAGCCGCGGCCCCGGCCCGACACCGCGGACTGGAACCGGCGGTGCTTGGGGACGACGGTGCACGCTTTCGCCACGCGGCGGGAGTATGGGGTGGTGTCGGCGGTGCGGGTGGCGGCGGATGCGTTTTCGTACTACCGGAAGCGGCTGAAGCTGACAGCGGCTCCGGCTCCGGCTGGGGCGGGGGCGCCGGCGCGGCGCGAGGCGGCGAAGGCGATTGAGCTGAACCCGTGGACGTGCGTGCGGCTGGTGCCGGTGGACTTGGCGCTGGAGCTGGTGGCGGGTCGCGGCGGCTTTGGGGGCGGCGGGGGCGCGGCAGCACCGAGCGTCGCGACGCTGGACCTCGACCCCGGCATCGAACGCTTCGAGTCGCCAGCCGGCACCTACTTCCGCATCGACGGCGAGGTCTTCATCGGCACGGTGGACTACGTGCTCGACGAAGAGGTGATCCGCCAGGCCGCCGGGTCCACCGGATGATCGACCTGACGGGCCCGCCGCGCCCCTGGTCGCCCCGCCTGGCGCAGCGCTTCGCACACTGCCAGCAGGAGGCCCTCCGCACGCCCGAATGGTGGCGCGGCCCGGCACCGTTCGGAGAACCGGAGCTGCGCGACCGGCTGGCAGAGCTGTTCGGCGCACCGCCGGAACGGACGGTGGTCACCGGCGGGGTACGGCAGTTCGCCACAGTTTGGGCGGTGGTGGCACCCGCATCTGTACCCGAAGCTGGACGGGCTCCGATGGTCGTAGAGGTGCCGACGTTCGCTGATGTGCCCGAGATCATGGGCGCCGCGATCTCCGTCGAGGCTCGGGCATGGTCGAATCTCGGCGCCGTGCCGCAGATCGTCCCGCTGTGGCTGACCAACCCGTTCCGCAACCCCGATGGTCGCAGCCTCGGGCCGGAGCAGATCAGTGTCCTGGCCGACCGCATCGCTGCCGGCGTGCCGGTCGTGATCAACGAGGTCTACCGCTGGTACGGCCGCCCTGGCCCCGTTCCAGAGGGCGCGTGGATCGTCACGTCTCTCGCAAAGCTCGTGGGGCCGGGCGTTCGCCTCGGCTGGTTCGTGGCCCCGGATGCCGCGTCGATTGCCCGGCCACTGACCAGCGATGGCCCGCCGACCGCCTGGCAACGTTGCTGGGCCCGCTTCCTGGACGCGCATACCATCAATGCCCTGCGATCAGACATCGTCGAGGCCACGCTCGATGCCAAACGCGCCTTCCTCCAGCAGCTCACCGGCACGCCCGAGTGGCAGGGGAACTCCCCGCACCTCACTGTCGCGCACTCGACCATGGACGAGCCGACCGCGCTGCGTCGACTCGCCGACGCCGGCGTCCGGGCCTCACCGGGGGCCGCGTTCCGGACCCCGATCGCCGCGCTGCGGCTGGCGTTCTCCGGCGTGACGGTCGCTGAAGCCGCCGAGGCTGCGCGTGTCTTTGCGAAGGTCGGCGGCTTCAGTCCGGTGCTCTTCGACTGAGCATCGTCGGGGACTAGGGGAATAGTCGGGCTAGTCGTGCTGGTGCGAATGCTTCGCCGAAGTGGCCACCCGGCCGGCGTAGCGCTGCGTCCACGTCGTGTCGCTGTCGACCGTCAGGACCACGTCGTAGTAGCCCTGCAGAGTCGGCCACGTCACGACCCGCGTCTCGCCGGGGGCGACCGAGACATGCCGCGTTTCGCCGGCGTAGTCGTTGGCGGTCAGCGTGTACGCGACCCGCTTGGTGCCGTCGTTGTGCAGGGTGAACTTCACCTCGGCGCGGCTCTTGCCGTGGCCCTTGACCAGGTCCGCCTGCACGCAGGGAAGGCCCCCGTCGTGCTTGCCGGCGGGCGCGAGCTGACCGGCGAAGGAGCGGACGAAGCCGTCGTTGGCGTAGATCGAGAACGCGTACTTGCCGTCGTTGGCCTTCGCGTCCCAGACGTACGTGCGCGACTTCTTCTCGGTGACCGTGAACGGGGTGCTGGAGAACGGCTGGTACTTGTCCGGGAAGACCTGGAAACTCAGAGCCTTGCCAGTCGGGCCGCCGGCCAGCGTCATCGTGGCGGTGACCGTGCCGGCCTTGCGGTCCTCGGAGAGCGTGGCGTGCGGCTGGAAGCTCAGCGCGCGCGGCGTCATGTGGTCAGCGCTGATCGACACCGGCTTCTCGGCGAGCGGGTCCGGGAAGGCGGCCGGGCCCGGCTGCGGGTGGGCGAAGTCGATGGCGCTGGTCAGGTCGCCGGCGATGGAGCGCCGCCAGTCGCTGATGTTGGGGCAGGTGAAGGGCTTGCCCAGGGAGGCCGCCCAGACTTCGAGGAACCTGATCGTCGAGGTGTGGTCGAAGACCTCCGAGGCGACGTGTCCGCCGCGGGTCCACGGCGACACCAGTAGCATCGGCACACGCGGGCCGAAGCCGAGGGGGTAGGCGCCGGCGTACTCGTGGGCCGTGCCCGCCTCCGGCCACGGCGGGAGCACGTGGTCGAACTTCCCGTCGTTCTCGTCGTAGTTGAGGATGAACAGGGTGTGGTTCCAGATGTCGGGGTTGCTCTGCAGGATGTCGAGCACCTTCTTGGTGTAGCGCTCGCCGTGCATCGTGTCCGCGCCGGGGTGCTCGGACCAGCCGTAGGGCGCGACGATCCAGGAGACGGCCGGCAGCGGGTGCTCGGCGCCGGGCTGGCAGGCGTCGTGCAGGTCCTTCAGGACGGCGTCGAGGTTCACGTCGGAGTCGTCGTTCGGCGTGGTGGTGCCGGAGTAGTAGGCGGCGTTGCCGCGCCAGATCAGGCCGGTGCCGGGCTTCAGCTTGGGATCGTCGGCGCTCAGTCCGGCCGGCTCGAAGCCCTTGAAGTACTTCAGCTCGTTGTCGCCGTAGTCGCCGATCCAGCTGCTGACGTAGCCCTGCCGGCCGTCGCCGCTGTTGTCGGAGTAGAGGCGCCAGTCGATGCCGGCCTGCTGGAGCTGCTCGGCGACCGTGATCCAGGGGCGGGAGTAGTTGGACTCGTCGGTGTTGCCGGTCTCGCTGTTGGAGGTGCCGCTCCACAGGTACTTGCGGTTCGGGTCGGTCGGACCGAACTCGGAGCAGAAGTTCTGGTCGGCGATCGTGTACTGCGCCGCGACCGAGTGGTAAAAGCCCATGTAGGCGCTGCTGTGGTAGTTCATGCAGCTGGCGCCGTTGTGCTGCACCCACAGGTCCCACTTGCGGTGGTTCACGTCGCCCCAGGCGCCGTGATCGTTGCCCCACGCGCCGTCGTCGACCTGCGGGGTCACGACGTGGCCGCCGGTGCCCTTCTGCTGGAAGACGCTGGTGCCGTCCTGGAAGCGCAGCGCCTGCTTGTCGTTGAAGCCGCGCACGCCGGGGAACGCGCCGAAGTAGTGGTCCAGGGACCGGTTCTCCTGCATCAGGATGACGACGTGCTTCAGGTCGGACATGTCGCCCTTGAACCCGCGCGGCAGAGCGGCCCGGCCCGTCGCCGCGGCGGCCTGCGCACTGCCGGCCCCGGCGAACCCGCCGAGCACGAGCGACCCGGCGACCACGCCGGAGCCCTGGAGGAAGCGGCGGCGGGTAGCGCCGGTGGCGGTCTCGGGGCTGTTGCCGGGCGTCGAGTCGGACGTCGCGTCGGACGTCGCGCCAAGCGTCGAGTCGGGGTCGGGGGCGTTCGGATTGCGGATCATGGAATCTCCTGACAGAGGACTTGGACGCGCAGAAACGGCTGCCGCGGCCCGACCCGCTCGTGGAGGCGGGAGGTGTCACCGGCTCAGTCGGGGCACCTGCCGGAGGGTGGTGAGCGAGGGGTCGGGTGGCCGGGTGGCGGTGCGGCTAGGGAGCCGTGGCGTGGCAGAACTCCGGCTCACGACATGGGAGTGCCATCTCGTTGCGCCCAAGTTGGCTGTACAACTTTTGCGTTCTAGTAGGCGCGGCGATCAAGGCTCTTCCGTGAACCGGAGATGGCGGGGAACCGGAAGATCGTCGAAGACTTCGGTTTCGCGGGCGGGACGCAGGAAGCGAATACCGGCTCTTCGTCAGTACTTGTCCGTCGTGTCGTGCCACTGCCGGCTGGCTTTGGGCGTGACGTCGCGGACGTCCTGGAGGAACATCTGGAACAGCAGCTGCGTCGCCTCGGTGTTGGAGCCGACGTGCAGGCTGAAGTCGCCGTGCTGCTCGGACTTCATTCCGACGTAGCCGGGCAGGCCGCCTTCGTTCCCTGAGCCCGTCTGGAACGTGCGGCCGGGGAAGGCCCTCCGGAGGTTCGCGGGGCCTTCGCCCTCGCTGGCGGGGGCCATGTAGTCAGGGCTGAACAACACCTCGTGGGCGCCGGGCTTGAGGGTGAATTCCAGGGTGCGTTGGCTGGGGCGGCTTGCTGCCTCCGGGACGCGGCGGCCTGTGTTGCCCTTGGCCGCCTCGTCGTAGCTGCGGTCGTGGTTGAGCTTGTAGTAGTGGTGCGCCTGCTCCCAGTCGCCGAGGTGCTTCTTGACCGGCATGGCGCCGATCTGGGAGTCGGGGGCCGTCTTGGCCGCGTGGAAGGCTGTCGCGGACCTGTTTCCCGAGCTCCGCAGCCACTGTTCGGTGCCCGCGTGCTTGCCGGCGCCCTTCCAGGCCAGGATCGCCTCGGCCTCGTCGGAGTCCATCGTCCGGTACAGCTTCAGCTGCTTCTGTCCCGCCGCGCCTCTGCCCTCGCGCCGCAGACGCTCCAGCAGGTCGGGCGCCACCTTCTTGATGACGTCGTCGAGATCCCGCTTGCTTCCGCCGGCGCTGGCGGCCACCGGCGGGTTGTTGCCGGCCCGCGCCTGCCAGTGGGAGTTGGTCAGGACTTCCTTGGCGTCCGCCACACGCTGCACGGGACCGAGGGCCCGATTCACCGCGGCGTTGCCGACGGACCGCTGGAGCGCCAGGATCGAATCGGCGGTGGCAGGGCCCGGGCGTGCAGTGGTGTCCGTCCGGATCTGCGGCGTGTTCGTGCGGCGGGCCGGGGAAGTCTGACGCTCTGAATGCTGCTGCACCACAAAAGGATCTCAGAGGATCGCACGAACGGACGCGCCGCCGCTCAGAACGTTGAGGCTGCGACGACGGAGTGCACCGGCGCGCTTACCCGGCCGACCATGTGGTTCGGTGGGTCCGACGGACCATTTACGGGGCTTCCCCGGAGCAGTCGAGGCCGCCGGTGGTGTCCCATGTGGCGCCGGTGCTGTCGGTCACGGTGAGGTCCAGCGACCCCTGGCGGTTGACGTCGCACACGCCGATCACGACCTGGCCGTTGGCGCCGCCCCTGATGGCCGCGTTGTAGATGGGGGTCCAGGAGTACGCGTAGGGTGCCGTCCCGCCGGTCACCGTGGCGACGCAGACGAAGTGGCCGCCTCCGCTGCTGGAGCAGTCCGCTGAGGCGTACAGGCTGGTGGCGTGCGCCGGCGTGGCGATGCCGAACGCGGCGGCGGTGAGGAGCGCGGCGAGCGGTACGGCGGCGCGGCGCGCCGAGCGGTGCGCTGCGGACATGGTGGCCTCCCAGGGGTGTGAGTCAGGATCCTGCTTCAGGGCTTTGCTTCAGGGTTCTGTTTCACTGGTGATGCTGCATCGGGGGTGTCCGGGTCGCAAGACCTGTCGTCGGTGTTTTCCCCGAGCCGCCGTGCGCCGCGATGACGTCTTTCGAGTGACGTGGACCCGTTCGCATTGACGGCCGCGCCGTATCAGGCTTCTGTGATCCGCATGCGTAGAACCCTTCTGGCACTTGTCCTGGGCGCCGCGGGCTTGGCAGCCGCGGCTGTGCCTGCAACCGCGTCCGCCGCCGCGTCCACTGCATCCACCGCGTCCACCGCCGGCACCTCCGTCACGTCTGCGGCGAACCTGTCCGACAGCTGTTCCTCGGATTTCTTCGACGGCGATCGGCGCCTGGGGCCGAACACGCTGCCCGAGTGGGGTCCCGTCGGCTTCGAGCTGATCGGCTATCAGCGCACCGGCGGCTTGGCGGCCTCGCAGTTCCTTGCGACCTACTACAACCCGGCGGCCAACGGCGGCTCGGGCGGCTGGATCTACCCGCCCGACAACGGCTATGTGATCGCCCCCAACGGTCAGCCGCTGGAGTTCCACCTGACGCTGCCGCCCGGTACGGACATGGACCGGTTCGGCAGTGAATACGGGTCCTTCCTGGCGCCTGCGGGCCTTCCCTACGCGGCGCGCTCCATTCCGCCGCAGAGCCTCGTCAGCAATCCGGCCGCCACCTGCAATTATCACGACTACCAGGTGCTGAAGCCGTTCACCGTGGACGCGGGTCCCATCGCGGCGTGGTTCGCCCAGCCCGGCGGCGGCCTCCAGTACCAGCTGGACAGCACGCTCGTGCCCGGCGCGCCGAGCCAGCTGAACGTGATGTGGTTGGTCAACAACGGCTATCTGGGGCGGATCGGCTGACCGGTCGGGACTCCGCGCCCGCGCCCAAAACGTAGAGCGCTCGGCTGGGTATGACCCAGCCGAGCGCTTCAGCTTTCTGCGTTCAGTTCCGGACCGGACTGCCGACGACCTCCGGCTGGAGCGCCGGGCCCGGTGTCACCGTCTGCCGCCCCTTGCGACCACGGCGCCAGTTGCGCTCGCCGAGCAGGATCATCACCGTCGGCAGCAGCACCACGCGGATCACCGTGGCGTCCAGCAGGATCGCGACCGCGAGCCCCACGCCGAGCTGCTTGAAGTCCTGCATGTCGAGCGTCCCGAAGACCGCGAACACCGCCACCATGATCGCCGCGGCGCTGGTGATGGCGCCGGCGGTGGCGCGCAGGCCGTGGGCGACCGCGTCCTTGGTGCTCAGGCCGCGCTCGCGCGCCTCGCGGATCCTGGAGACCACGAACACGTGGTAGTCCATGCTCAGGCCGAACAGGACCACGAACACGAACAGCGGGATCCAGGACTCCAGCGCGCCGACGGCCTTGGTTCCGACCAGCCCCGCGCCCCAGCCGTGTTGGAAGACCGCGACCATCACCCCGTACGCCGCCGCCGTGGACAGCAGGTTCAGCACGATCGCGGTGGCCGCGATCACCCAGCTGCGGAAGGCGAAGAGCATCAGCAGGAAGGTCACGGAGACCACGAACACGAACACCGGCAGCAGGCTGCGGTCCAGTTGGCGGTTGAAGTCGGTGCTCAGGGCCAGCGAGCCGCCCGTCGCCGCGGTGGTGTGCGGGATGGCGCCGAAGGTGTGCGGGACGATCGTGTCGCTGATCTTCGTGATCGCCGCGACGGCCTGGGCGTCGGCGTCCCGGCCGGCGACCGGGAACAGGATCTTCAGGACGTGCTGCGCCGGGTACGGTGTCACCTGGACCGGCCCGGAGCCGAGCGCGCCGTCGGCCGCGGCCTGGGTCTTGAACGCCTCCACGGCCTGGGTGACGGCGGGCGCGGCCACATCAGGGGTCTGCACCACGATCATGCCCGGCGACGGGCTGGCCGGGAACTCGGCGCTGATCTCGTTGTAGGTCTGGACCAGCGGGCTGTTGGCGGGCAGGAGCTGGTTGACGCTCAGGGACTGCGTCTTCATGCCGAGCGCGGGGATCGCGAGGACGATCAGGGCGCCGGTGGCGAGGGCGGCGAAGAACTTGGGGTGGTTGAGGACCTTGGCCATGGTCGCGTTCCAGAGGCGATCAGTCTTCGCGGGGGCCGGCCGGGCCGGGTGCGCCGGGTAGGCCGCGTTGGTCGGGCTGCCCGGGTATCCCGGGTTGATCGGGTAGCTCTGGACGGTTGCGTAAGCCGGGCCGGCCTGGCGGGCCGAGCGGTGGCGCCGGTTCTTGCGCCGTCCCCAGTCGATCCGGTCGCCGAGCATCGACAGCAGCGCCGGCAGCACGGTGACCGAGCCGAGCATCGCGATGGCCACCACCAGGATGGAGGCGAGGGCGAAGCCGTCGAAGATGTGCATGCCGGTCAGGAACATCCCGGCCATCGCGACCATCACGGTGATGCCGGAGACCAGGATCGAGTGCCCGGAGGTGGCCGCGGCGACGTTCAGCGCCTCCTGCGGGCTCCGGCCGGCCGCCCGCTCCTGGCGTTCCCGGCGCAGGTAGAACAGGCAGTAGTCGACGCCGACCGCCAGGCCCATCAGCAGCATCACCGAGGTCGAGGTCGAGGCCACCGGGATGGCGTGCGAGATGAGGTCGAGCAGCCCGAGCGCGGCCACGAACGCGGTCACCGCCAGCAGCACCGGGAGCGCGGCGGCGATCAGCGCGCCGAAGGCGGCCAGCAGGATGCCGAAGGCCAGCGGCACCGCGGTCCACTCGGCGCGCTTGAAGTCGCTGCCCAGCGACTCGTTCAGCCACTTCTGGCCCGAGGCGTCGCCGAACTCGTCGAACTTCATGTCAGGGTGCTGAGCGCGGACCTTCGCGACCGCGTCCAGGATCGGCTGCGCGTGGTCGGACGCCTTGTCGGGGGCCCCGACGACGTCGAAGACGACCAGCGCGGAGTGCTTGTCCTTCGAGATCAGGCCGGCGCTGTAAGGGCTCTGAATCGGCGCGCTCTGCTTGGTGTTTTGCACCCCGGAGACGACTGCGTCCACGGCCGTCCGGAAGGATGCCGCGTCAGTGGTCTGCGACGCACTGTGCACCAGCACCATTTCCGATGCCGGGTCGGACAGCCCGGCGTTCTGCAGGATCTGCAGCGCCTGCGCCGAGGAACCGACGCCGTTCTGCGCGTCGGTCAGCCCCTGCTGCCCGACGGCGCCGCCGACGACCGTCGCCAGAACCACGAAAAGGAGCCAGCCGAACACGGCCGTCTTCCGATGCCTTGCGCTCCAGCCGCCTAGCGCGGCGGCGACGCTGCGTTCGCGAGTCATCGTCTCTCCTACCCCCTCCGGGACCACCGGTGCGGGTCACCGGTACGTCCTCAAAGGTAGAAAAGACCAGGTCAGCGAGACATAGGGCTAGGTGGTGTCTTGACGGTGTAACTAAGTACACCCCTAAGAGGGCTGTTAGACCCCGTGTGCGGCGGGCGCGCGCGTGCGGGGCCGCCGGGGCGTCAGGGCGTCAGCCTCAGGACCGCAACGCGTCGATCCGCTTCCAGACCCGCACGGCCAACTCGTACGCCGTGAGCTCGTCGCACAATGTCGCCGTCTGCCGCAGCAGCGCCAGCGCCTCCTTGGTCCGGTCCACCGCGGCCAGGGCCTCGGCCCGGACGAGGTTGGCCCGGACCAGTTCGGTCTCGGTCAGCGGGGCGTGGCCTGCGGTGAGCCCGGTGCGGGCCAAAATCGAGGTGGCGGCGGGCGGCGGTGGGCATGCCGAGGCGGGAATAGGCGATGCACGCGACCCAGTGCGTGCGGCCGCGGACCGCCGTCGAACTGGTGCACGTAGTGCCGGCGGAGGTTGTGCGGAAGGCGCTGGTCGCGGCCTGATCCCTACGCGGCCTGGTCCCTCGGACGCCGCTGGAACGTCAGATGCACGACCCCACTCGGGCTCGCCACCGTCTCGACGTCGAACCGCTCCTCGATCCCTTCCAGCCCGTCCCAGAGCCGGACGCCGCGCCCCAGCACGATCGGCACGACCACCAGGTGCATCTCGTCGATCAGGTCGGCGGCCAGGAACTCCCGCACCGTGGTCGGCCCGCCGCCGATCCGCACGTCCAGATCGCCGGCCGCTTCCTGTGCCACCCGCAGCGCCTCCTCCGGCTTCGCGTCGAGGAAGTGGAAGGTGGTGCCGCCTTCCATCGTGATCGGCGGGTGCGGGTGGTGGCTCAGGATGAAGCACGGGGTGTGGAACGGCGGCTCGGCGCCCCACCAGCCCTTCCAGTCGTCGTCGTCCTTCCACGGGCCGGTCTGCGGGCCGAACTTGGCGCGGCCCATGATCTCGGCG
Source organism: Catenulispora rubra (assembly GCF_015356825.1). Classification (GTDB taxonomy): domain Bacteria; phylum Actinomycetota; class Actinomycetes; order Streptomycetales; family Catenulisporaceae; genus Catenulispora; species Catenulispora rubra. Next base: position 40,122 of record NZ_JAACYW010000055.1, read on the forward strand.
CCGATTCCCTCGTTCCACCTGGCGGCGAAAGCGTCGTCGACGCCGCGACCGCCCCCGCGCGGGCCGAACATGGCACGGAAGGTGCTGGTGGCCAGGAGCCACTTCGTCAGCCGCTGGCCGGCGGTGCCGAACGGGGCTTCGAAGGTCTGGTCCTCGCCGGTTCCGTAGCCGTCCAGAGAGATCGAGAAGTTGTGGACGCGGACCAGGGGCATCGCGGTGGCTCCTTGCTGTGCTGGGGTGCAACCTCGCCGACTTTAGTGAGATATGGGACGAAATGGGGTTGGGCGCGCCGCACCAGCCGGAAATCGATACGCCGGTTCCGCGGTCGCCCAGTCGGCACCCGCCTCGTAGGCTGCTTGCGTCACCGGCCCGAGGTATGGAGGTACGTTGAGATGAGTGAGCGACGGCCACCCTCGGCCGAGGACTTCGACCAGTGGTACGCGAACATGGCCGTCACGTCGTCGGGGGACGAGGTCAAGCGGCGGTTCCTGGGCCTGCCGGCCCACGTCCTATCGTCGAGCCTGCTGGCCTGGGACGGCCTGGCCGAGGTAGTCGAGGCCCTGCGCCTGCAACCGGGGGATCGGCTGCTGGACCTGGCGTGCGGGCGCGGCGGATACGGCCTGGAGATCGCCGCGCGGACCGGCGCGACGCTGACCGGTGTCGACTTCTCCCGCGAGGCGATCACGCAGGCCAGGGGGCTCGCGCAGCAGCGCGGCATCGACGCCGAGTTCCGGGTCGGCGACCTGGCGGACACCGGCTTGCCGGCCGCGTCGGTCGACGCCGTCGTGTGCGTCGACTCGATTCAGTTCAAGTCGGACGTCGCATCCTTCCAGGAGATCCACCGCGTGCTCGCCCCTGGCGGCCGCGTCGCCCTCACGACCTGGGAAGCCCTCGACCGCACCGACGAGCGTGTCATGAAGCTGATTCGGGTGGTCGACACCGAGTCGGCGCTGAAGCAGGCAGGGTTCGTCGACGTCGAGGTCCGCGACCGTCCGGAATGGTGCTCGACCGAACGCGCGCTGTGGGACGAGGCCGCGAGCCTCGACCCCGGCGACGATCCCGCCCTGCAGTCCCTGCACGACGAGGCGCTCCGCGTACTGCCCAGCTTCGACCTGACCCGCCGAGTACTCGCCACCGCGAGCGTTGGCCAGTGAACGAGGCCCAGCACTCCAGCGCCGGGCGCCTGCTCACCCCATCAGTCACACAAAGAACTTGTTGAACTGGTCGATGACGGCCTGAGGCTGCTCCTCAACGAAGTAGTGCCCGGTGTCCGGCACCACCACGACCTCCACATCAGTCCCCTGCGTCGGCAGCGTCGCCTGCATCTGCGGCGCGAAGACGGAGTTGACCATCCCGAGCAACGGGACTGTCACCTTGCCATAGCCGGCCAGGTCGGCGATGTCCTGCTCGAAAGTCTGGTACCACCCGTTGCCACCCCGGATGCCATCCGGCGTGTTGTACGCATGCGCATAGACAGCGCGGTCCAGAGGCGTGACCGAGTCCTGATTCACCAGCAGGTTGTCGAACATCCAGTCCACGATGTACCGCGCACGCCCCGCCACCAACTCCTCCGGCAGCCCCGCCACCTGGTTGAACGCGAACCACCAGGGATAGAACGGCGCACCGGCCTGCGGCAGCATCGGGATCTGGTAGTACCCCGGGTTCGGATGCACGACGTCGAGCATCGCCACCCGCCGCGCCGCCCCCGGATAGTTGACGGCGAAGGCAAAGGCGACCATCGACCCGATGTCGTGCCCCGCAACATCCGCCTGCTCGTAACCCAGAGCCCGGATGAAGCCATGCACATCGCCAGCCATCGTCTTCTTGTCATAACCCCCAGCCGGCTTGTCCGAACCCCCCATCCCCCGCAGATCCAGCGCAATCACCCGACGCCCAGCCGCAGCCAACCCCGGCATCACCTTCCGGTACTCCCACCACGTCTCCGGCCACCCCGGCAACAGGATCAAAGGCGCCCCCTCCCCACCAGCCACGTAGTGCAGGCGCAGCCCATCCACAGTGACGTAGTCACTGACGAACCCGGCCCCCAGGGAGCCGGCCAACGCGGCGTCATCGCCGACAGCAGCAGGGTTCAGAGTCACGGTTCTGTCTCCTCAGCGGGTGAAGGGGCTACATCAGAGCTCTGCGTTACCAGAACTCAAGCTACCCCACCAGAACCAGCCGCACCGCCCCCCGCATTCATATCAGCAGCCGCAGAAAGCCGCACCCGACCATTTGAGCTGGTCCGACCGGACCACGCGGGGTGTTGGTTCTGGGTTCCGTTTACGGCGATGACGCGGCGAGGGACCCAGAACCCGGCGACCACAAGCAGCACCGCCACCGGGCAACGTGGCGCAGGCAACAGCGGATAGAAAGCCGAACAGTCGCGGGCCGCCGGCATCAAGCAGGTCGCGCGGGTCGCCCCCTCGTCGAGGAGCGCCCGCCGGAGGCCTCAAGGTGCCCACCAAACGCGGCAGACAGCCGCCAGACCAAACGCATGCGCAGTGACTCGGACTCATGCGTGGTCGCGTACAGCAATACCGCCGGCCGCCAGCGCAACCTGCGGGGCACAGCCGAACTGCGTCCCCTTGCGAGGCCATCCAACCATTGGCGAAGCCGTAAAAATCGCCTGTAAACCCCCAGGTCAACCGGACTCGACCCGACACCAGCACCCACACGTAAACCAGAAACGCCTACAGGCCCGCACCCCGCCATGCGAGCTGGCGATGAGCCGACTCAGCACAGAACCCAGCGACCAACCCAGCACCAACGCAGCAACCGACCGAGCCCAGCTCAGCAGCCGACCCACCCCCCAACCTCATCACCGCCGCCCGTCGGTATAAATCCCCGTACTATCACCAGTCCGCTGATGCTCCTCATAGATACCGATCTTGTGCCGAATAGCCTCAAGGTTCTCCGCCAGCGCCCGCTGCTTCGCGATCACCGCCGCCTCGTGCTCCCGCAGCATCCGGAGTCGGCCGCTGTAGTCGTCGGGGCGTGTGCGGATGAGGTCGGCGAACTCCTTGATCTGGGCCAGTGGCATGCCGGTGTCGCGTAGCCGGTTGCACAGCTGGAGCCACTGCAGATCATCGGGGCTGTAGACGCGGTGGCCGCCGGCGGTGCGCGTCGGCGCGTGCAGGAACAGGCCCTCGCGTTCGTAGAAACGCAGCGTGTGCACGCTCAAGCCAGTAGCCGAGGCGACCTGTCCGATGGTGAGTCCGACTGCCGGCGGTGTCATGACAAGCCTCTCGAAGGTGATCGATGGCGATCCAGAGCGTTGGCGCCCCACCTCAATATTGACCTAGAGCAAGCTCTAGTTTCTAGGGTCCTTCACGTAACCAAGCGAACGTGAGGTGAGAGCGTGACAGGACAGAAGTTCGTCAAGCCGACGGCCCGGCGCGAGTGGGGCTGGATCGTCGCAGCCCTAGTAGCCCTCCTGGCGACGCCGGTGTCGATCGCAGGCGCGGCGATCACGCTGCCACGAATCGCAGCCACACTGGGCACCAACCCAGCCGGCCTGCAAGGAGTCGTCGACGCGTTCAACTTCGCGTTCGCGACGGCCACCCTCGCCTGCGGCCCGCTGGCCGACCGCCTCGGACGGCGCCGCGTCCTCCTCGGCGGGATGCTCCTGGTCGTCATCGGAAGCCTCGGCGCGGCCTCGGCCGTATCGCTCCTCACCCTCGACCTCGCGCGCCTCGTCGCCGGGGCGGGCTGTGCCGCGGTCTTCGTCGGCACGACGTCCCTACTGTCCGCGACCCTCAACGGCGCCGACCGCGCCCGAGCCTTCACTGCACTCGGCGTCGTCCTCGGCGCAGGTCTTGCATTCGGCCCGGCCCTGTGCGGTCTGCTCGTGACGGTCGGCGGGTGGCGAGCCGTGTTCGTCACCATCGCGGTGGTGACAGCCGCTTCGGGGGTCGCGAGCATGCTCCTGAAGACCCCCGACGAGGTGACTTCCGTCGGCGCCAAGCGAGACGGGCTCCTGGTCGTCCTCCGCAACCGCCGCTTCCTCGGCTTCGCCCTGATCCCGGTCGCCGGGGCGTTCGGCTACGTCGCCCTCCTGACCTACCTTCCGGTGGCGCTGTCCGCCGTCAAAAACATCGCCGCCGATCAAGCGGGCGTCATCATGCTGCCGATGACGGTCCCGACCGTCCTGGCCCCGGTCATCGCGCCACGCCTCGCCAAAGCCTTCGGAGGACCAGCCCGCCTAATGCTCGCCGCGACGGCACTACTGGCTACGGGGACCCTGCTCCTGCTCCCAGCCCTAACACCGACAGCGCCAGAAGGAGCCCTCATCCCCGGCATGCTGCTCCTCGGATGCGGATTCGGGCTCCCCATGGGAATGGTCGACCGCGAGGCCATCGGCTCGGTCCCTGACGACCAGTCAGGCACCGCAGCGGGAGCGATGAACTTCCTCCGCCTCGGAAGCGAAGCGGTCGTGATCGCAGGCTTCGGCGCGGGCATCGCCCAAGTGATCGCCGCCAACCTGCACGACACGGCGCTCGCCGCGCGCGTCGCCGCCGGCGGATATCTCAGGCCCCAGGCTTACGCCGATGCGTTCGAGTTGCTCTCGGCGGTGATGGCGCTGTGCACCGTAGCCGTACTTCTTATGAGCATGCGGCTTCTGCGGCGCCGCCCCACACGACGCCTCCAGAAGCCACTGCCGGCGGCAGACGACGACTCATCGAACGCTGCCGCACTCACCCGATCGCATGCGTCCCATACGTGATGGCCGCAGCCCTTAACCTCAGCTAGTCCCAAGCGCCGCCCGCAGCACCCCAACAGCCTGACCGATCGCCCCCTAAGCAGCATGCGTCCCACGCAGGGCGTTGAGCATGACGAAGTCATGAATGACGCCCTGATACCGCACCGCCGTCACCGCCACCCCGGCCGCCCGCAGCTTGTTCGCGTAAGCCTCGCCCTCATCGCGCAGCACATCGGCCTCCCCGGTGACGACCAGCGCCGGCGGCAGACCCGCCAGCTGCTCCACGCTCGCGCGCAGCGGCGAGGCAGTGATCTCCGCACGCTGCGCCGGGTCGGTCGTGTACTGGTCCCAGAACCACTGCATCGCGTCCCGCCGCAGGAAGTAGCCCTCAGCGAACTGCTGGTAGGACCCGGTGTCGAAGCTCGCGTCGGTCACCGGGTAGAACAGCACCTGCTGCACCAGCGGCACACCGCCGCGCTCCTTGGCCATCAGCGTCAGCGCCGCGGCCATGTTGCCCCCGACGCTGTCGCCCGCGACCGCGATGCGCGCCGCGTCCAGGCCCTTGGCCGCCCCCTCGGTGACGACCCACCGCGCCACGGCGAAGTTCTGCTCGATCGCGACCGCGATGCGCGCCGCGTCCAGGCCCTTGGCCGCCCCCTCGGTGACGACCCACCGCGCCACGGCGAAGTTCTGCTCGATCGCGACCGGGTAGCGCGCCTCCGGCGACAGGTCGTACTCGGGGAAGACGACGGCGGCCCGCGCCCCGACGGCCAGCTCGCGCACCAGGCGGTCGTGCGTGTGGGCGTTGCCGAACACCCAGCCCGCGCCGTGGATGTAGACGATCACCGGCAGGACCCCGGTGCTCCCGGCCGGCTTGACGATCCGGGCCCGGACCGTGCCGGTCGGCCCGCCGCTGACGGTCACCCACTCCTCGTCGACGGCCGGCTTCTCGATCTCGCCGGGTGAGCGGGGAAGCTCACAGCCAGAAGACTAGTGTGCGATTACATCGTGCACAAGCTAGGTGTTCCCGAGGGGATCGCCTCCAGAGCTATGCTGGTGGTCATGAACACCGCACGAACGGTGAACGACGCGACCGCCCCCGACCCGGGCTTCTCGATGCTGCTGGACGACCAGCTCTGCTTCGCCCTGTACGCGGCCTCGCGCGCCGTGACCCAGCGCTACCGCCCCCTGCTCGACGACCTGGGCCTGACCTACCCGCAGTACCTGGTGCTCCTGGTGCTGTGGGAACACGGCGCGGTCCCGATCAAGGACATCGGCGCCGCCCTCCACCTCGACTACGGCACCCTCACCCCGCTGATCAAACGCCTGGAGGCCAACGGCCTGGTCCGCCGCGAACGCGTCGCGGACGACGAGCGCACCGTCCAGGTCAGCCTCACGGAGCAGGGTGAGGACCTGCGCACCCGCGCCGACGACGTGCCGGCCGCCATCGGCGCGGCGATGGCGCTGACCCCGGAGCAGTTCGACGAGGCGAAGCGGCTGCTGCGGCTGCTCGCGGACAACGTGTCGGGCGGCTCGGCCTGATCCGCTTCTGCCCGGGCCTGCGCTTGCCCGCGGCCGCCGCGCATTCCTCAGCCGGGAACGTGCAGGCGAATCAGAGCGCGAACAGGAGAAACCACGTACAGGTGAATCAGAGCCCGTACAGGTGAATCAGAGCCCGTGCAGGCGAATCAGAGCGCGAACAGGAGAAACCACGTACAGGTGAATCAGAGCCCGTACAGGTGAATCAGAGCGCGAACAGCCAGAACCACTGGTTCTGGTCCCCGGTGTTGCACGGCGCCATCGTGAGCCACTGCTGGTTGCCCTTGCCGGCCAGGCAGGTCCCGGTCTGCTTGTTCTTCAGCACCCCGTAGGTGCCGTTGCCGGGAACGCTGGTGAGGGACCACTGCTGGTAGTCGGCCACCAAGTGCGCCTTCAGGCCGGCCACGCCGCCCCAGTCGTCGGAGATGGTCACGTTGGCGTTGTTGCCGGGGTCCGCCTGCAGGACCTTCGTGCCCGCGCTGTCCGGCTGGTCGTTGGACTGGATGACCAGGTTGTAGTCGCCGATGCCGGTGCCCGCGTAGAGCCAGACCGTCCAGGTCTGGTCGTTGTTGTGCAGGGTGGGCCAGATCTCCACCTGCTGACCGTCGGTGAAGTGGTCGTTGTACAGGTCGACCGAGGCGTTGGCCGCGTAGTTGAGGATGTTGGTCGTCTTGATCTGCGCCGTCGTCAGCGGCTTGGAGGTCGACGGCGGCGGGGGAGCGGCGGGTTTGGAGCTGGAGGCCGGAGGCGGTGGCGGCGTGGTGGCGCCCGATGTGGGTGCCGGCGGCGCGCCGCTGGACGACGACGTCGGCTTCGGCGCCGGTGTCGGCGACGGCGATGGCGACGGACTGCTGGCCGGCGCGGATGGCGTCGGCTGGATGACGATCACCTGCGGCCCGGTGGCAGAGGGCTGCGGTGAAGCCTGCGTGCTGGACGCGAAGGACGGGTGGATCCCGAACCACAGCGCCAGAACCGCTGCCGCGGCTGCGGCGAAGAACATCAGCAGTCGTTGAAGCCAGCGTGGCAGCAGTGCCGATTGCAGATACGTGCCTTGGAGGCTGACCGGCTGCCCCAACCCCGACGGCGTGATGGTGATGTTGTACTGGTGCCGGGCTTTGACGCCGAACCACAGCAGCCGCCCCGGTCGGACGGCGAATTTGCTGAACTGCGCGCGCCCCGGCTGTAGCCGTAGTGCCGGGGTGCGGATGTCGATGTGCAGGTTGGTGTTGTTGGAGGTGGTGGCTACGGCGGCGCTGGTGGCGACGTTGCTGTAGTTGTCGACGGCCAGTCGGACGCGGCCGCGGTGCCAGCCGCGGGTGGTGGAGGGTACCAGTTCTGCGCGTAGGTCGGCGAATTCTGCGACGCGCAGGATGCCTTCGATGGCGAAGGTGTTCTCGCGGTCCTCGCGCGGGGTGATTTTCACCGCGTAGGGCTGTGGCCCGGCCTGTGCCTCGGAGCTGCGCGGCGGCGTGAACGTCAGCTGCGCGGTGCCGGTGGTACCGGGGTACAGCCGCAGGGTCTGCGGTTCGACCACGGCCCATTGTCCGGGGTCGCCGGTGGCCTGCAGGTGGTATTCCTCGACGATGTCGCCGGTGTTGCGCACGGTGATCGCCACCGTCGCCTCGCCACCCGGCTCGACGTCCGCCGTCACCGGGTTCAGGTCAACCCACACGATCCGCTGCTTCCTGCCGGCCCACCGCCCCGAGCCCGCCTACGAACATCGGTCGGGCAACCTTGTCCGGACACCTTACGGGCCGGTCAGGGACGGTAGAACGCTGCGTTGAGAATCCCGGACGCAGGGTCCCGCCACCAACGCTCGTTCGGGCAACCGCAAGTGCCCTCGCGTCCATACCCACGGATGTCCCTACGGACGTTACGGACGTTTCAGCAGCGACCGCCCGGCCGTCAGCGTCAAGCGTCCGCCACCCGCTCGTGAACGAACAGCAGCAGACATCCGCCGGGGCTGCGCGTCTGATGCTCGACCCCGACGGGATAGTCGAACCATCCGTCGGGCCCGTATCCGTCCGGCGAAGACTCGCCGAGCGCGGGGCCCGTCAACCGCAGCAGCACCGCCGCCGCGTCCGGCGCGCGCAGGGTCAGCGATCGCGCGGCGTCCCCGCCGCTGCCATCAATACCCGCTCACGGTCGCCCGTGCCTCCAGCCGTTGAGGGAACGACTCCTCGGCGCCGGGCCGTAGCAAGGGCAGGCCTTCCCGCGCCGCCGCGTACGCGAGGTCCCAGTCGAGGTCGCCGTGGCGGTCTAGCAGTTCCGGTCGGAAGTAGTCCTTCTCGGCGGTCGGCAGGATGTCCGGCGTCATCCCATCCCACCATCCCAGGCTGTTGCAGGTCACGGTACGAACGCCACGCCGTGCGAACGCCGGTGTGTAGCCGTCGAGGACGAGCACCGGGGTCTCCAGCTCCCCCTGCACGTCGAGCAGGGCGTTCTCGTCTCCCCACCGGCCGAAGCACGCCTGCGCAACGCGCACCGAACCCTCCACGATCACGCGGGCGCCGCTCGCGAAGAACAGCGTCTCCGCGTGCAGGTCGCCGGTGACGACGATCAGCCCGGGGATGTAGTCGTCCGTGCCGAAGTGGACGTGGTCCGACGTGACGAGGTCTCCGTTGACGACCGCCATGAACGGGCCGCCGGCGGTCTCCACCGGCTCGTCGGTCGACAGCCCTTCCGGATAGAGCCGCACCGACCCGGATTGCTCCGCCGCCTCCAAGCCGTCCACGTCGTCCAGGAACGTCAGCTCGCCGTCGAGCCACGGACGGGTGGCACCGAACGCGGCCAGCAGCCCGGCTGTCGTGCCCGGCTCACCTTCCTTGTCGAGTCGCACGATCGTCTCCCCTCGCATCGCCGGCATCACGTCGGCGGCATCGCGCCGTGTCATCGATTCGGTGTCATCGAGTCGCCGGCCGAGTATCCCGCACATCCGCCTGAGGTCGGAGGGGACTCCGCCTCAAGTCGCAAGCCCCGGCGCGCCTCCAGGCTGAAGCGATTCAGTGCCGGCCGGTGGTCTACTTCGAGCATTGATGATCGGGCGGAGAGGACAGCGCGTGAGTATTCGACGGATCGCGGCGGTCGTGGCGGCAGTCGTGGCGGTGGCCGTGATGGCCCTGGTGCCGACGGTCGCCGTGGCCGATGGGACGACGACATCGGTCGCATCGGTCGCATCGGTCGAACCGGCCGCCTGGCAGGCGTGCCAGGACGGCCTCCAGTGCGCGACGGTGAAGGTGCCACTGGACTACCGGCATCCGGACGGCAAGAAGATCAGCATCATGATGATGCGCCATCAGGCCACTGACACTGCGAACCACCGAGGGACACTGTTCTTCAACTCCGGCGGTCCCTACGAGCAGCTGACGAACTTCCCGCGCTATCTCAGCGTGCTGCCGGCATCGTGGGTGGCGCAGTACGACATCATCAACTTCGACCCGCGCGGGTTCGGCTACAGCACCTCAGTACGCTGCTTCCCCAACGAGGCGGCGGAGAACAGCTTCCTGGCGGGACTCCCCGCCGACGTCCCGGTCACCCCGGCGCAGATCTCGACTTGGGACCAGATCATGGCCCGGTACTCCGCGCTGTGTGCCCGGACCAACGGCAGCCTGCTCCAGCACACCAGCACCGCCGACGTGGCCCGGGACATGGACCTGCTGCGCCAGTCGGTGGGGGAGCCCCAGCTGAACTATGTTGCGGGCTCCTACGGCACAGGCCTCGGCGCCGTCTACGCCAACCTCTTCCCCGCCAAGGTCGGCCGCATGATCCTGGACGGGAACGTCGACCCCGCGGTGTGGACCGGCAGCGACGGCGGGAAGCTGCCGCCGTTCGTCGCGATGCGTGCGGACGTGGCCAGCGCGCGGACGCTCGACGGCCTGCTGAACCTGTGCGGCCAGACTTCGACCGCCAAGTGCGCCTTCTCCGCCGGGACGCCGGCCGGCACGCGCGCCAAATACAGCACCCTGATGCAGCTCCTGCACACGCATCCGGTCACGGTCGGCACTCCGCCCAACACACAGACCTGCGACGACGTCTGCGCGACCTTCAGCCTGCCGCTGACCCAGGTCAGCCAGTGGGCGGACGGGGCGTCCTTTCTTCAGCAGCTCTGGCAGGCCGCGCACACCGGCCAGACGGTCGCCAGCCCCGCCGGACTCGCCAGCGCCATCAGCGCCGCCGCCCCCGCGAATCCCGCCGCCGCCTCCGCGCCGACCACAGAGCCGACGCCCTACACCGGCGGCGAACAGACCATCGCAACGATCTGCTCCGACAGCGACCACCCTCGCGACCCCCGCGCCTATACCGCCGCCGCCCGGATGTCGCAGGCCCGGGCCGGCCTGGTCGGCCTGTCCTGGACGTGGACGACCGAGATCTGCGCCACCTGGCCCAAGAGCGAGGACACCTACACCGGCCCGTGGAACCATCCCACGGCCCACCCGATCCTGATCGTCGGCAACACCGGCGACCCCGACACCCCCTACTGGAACTCGGTCGCGATGACGCACGAGCTGTCCCGCGCCGGCCTGCTCACGATCGACGGCTACGGCCACACCGAACTCCTCAACCCCAGCACCTGCGCCACGGACTACGAGAGCACCTACCTCCAGACCGGAGCCCTTCCCGCGCCCGGCACGGTGTGCCACCAGGACGCCCCGCCGTTCTCCTGACCAGGGCCAGGACCAGCCGGGGCGTCAAGGGCCGCGGGACTCCGACCTGCCACAAAGGACCTCGGAGTCCCGCGCCACCCAATCCC
>NZ_JAACYW010000550.1 GCF_015356825.1 Catenulispora rubra
CCCCCGGATGCCTCGAATTGCCCCAATCTGGACACCGGGCCGGAACCGGTGACCGGCGCGCCGGTCCCGAAACCGTCCCTGACGTGCCCGTGCGGCGGTTCCGCGCCACGGCACACCGCGCGCGCCGGTACCCCCGAACCGCGCGCGGCACCGGTCACGGCGCGCCGTGACGCCGCGCGCGTACCGGTGACCGGCGCGCCGGAACGGGGGTGTTTTCGGCCCCTGACGTGCGCCTCGATAGTTTCAGAGCCGGAACCCGGGTGGCGCCTTGGAAACTGTCGAGGAATTGCGAAACATCGACAGATATAGAGCCACATTTTGACTGGATATGTGACCGGGGGTCGAGCTATATTTTTCATGTGCCCGGGGGGAAGCCCACTGACGGGAAACGCGAACCGGGCACAAAAGAAAGTCAGAAACACCGACTCGACTCGCAATAGACATCGAGATAGGGTCATAGCAACACCCCGGGAATACCGGGAAAGAGATACCCGGAAATGACTTCCGGAAACCACAAAGCGAACTCTATCCAGGCGAAGCCTTGTCAAAAATGACCTCGAGAATGCGAAAGGCAATGTAGCGTGAGAGATGTTGAAAGCCGCCCGGTTGCTACCGGCGCCGATCTCGGCCCCGAGCATCAGGGCCACTTCGTAGAAATCACGACAGTGGTGACACCGGAAACGGAAGCCAAAGGGCTGGGTATTGCCGGAACGCCGATCACCGTACGCGGGATCATCTACCAGGCCAAACGCAGCGTTCAGATCCGCTCGACGATACGAGTGAGCAGCGTGACCCTGCGGCTGACCGGACACAGCGAACTGATGACCTTCAATGTCGGTGACCGGAACAAGGCCCGGCTCTTCGACGAAGACTGACCCGCTCCCGCCCCGACCTACCCTCACCCTTCGGCAGAAAGCACCGACGCACCATGACCGAGACCGACGGCACCCGCCTCGACGAATACCGCCGCGCCTTGGCCGCCATCGGCTGGACGACGGCCGAAATCCCCAACCCTCCGACCGGCGAAGCCCTGGTGTTCGGCTCCCCGGACCGCAAGTACTACGCGGTGATCCACGAAGTCTGGATGGACGGCTACGACCCCGACCCTGAACTCGATGACCCCGACCGCGAGTCGCACGTGTACACCGCGCTGTACGCCGTGAGCACTCACGCCGGATCGCACCGCCAACCGGCCTGGCGCATCGGCGGCCTCAACTTCCCGGCTACCGCTCTGGCCGCCGCTGCCGACCTCGCCGCACCGCCGAACCGCGACGACCTGGCCGCACACGTGACACACCTGGGCTGGCATCAGGCCCCGGACAACTCCGGGCAACCCGAACGCGCCTGGTACCACACGGAAAACGGGGTCTGGTCTGGCGTCAGCGACCTCCCCGACAGGTCCGGACAACCCCGCCGCGAGTGGGAACTACGACGCGGCGGCCACACAGCAAATGGCTACGGGCACGCCTCCCGATCCGCACCGATCGCCCCGGTCATGGCCTTCATCTCCACCCCCGCCTAGCCACCACCACACCACACCCTGCCGCGAAACGTGAGTACCCCCATGTCTGAAACCACGCCGGCCGCCACCCTCGAGCACGCCGAGGACTCCGAGCCGACCATGCCGCCGCCGGTCACCGTTCCGGTTTACGCCGCCGGAGCCGGAGCACCGGACCTCGCCTTGGACCGACTGCGCGACGCCGGATGGATCCAGTACGCGAACGGCATCGGTGATGTGGCCTACCGCAGCCCCGACGGGAGCGTGCGTGCCGAGTTCGCACCGGAGTCCCGCAGCGCTCTGCCCAGAGGTGTGTTGTGGGAGGTCGCCTACACCGATCCCGATCCCTACACCAAGAACCGCAACTCCTGGACCGCGCATTTCAGCGACCACGTACCCGCCGAGGCGATCGCCTCGTTCCTGGCTACCCTCACCGACCCGACTGGACTCGAACTCGACCGCTGAGCACAGCCCATCCCCGCCGAGCTATACCGGAAGGAGGATTGACGATGCAGACCGCTACGAGCGACGAAGGCGCCACGGTCGTGACCGACCGGGCCGAGGCCGAGGACTGGTGCGCCGATCGCGAGGACCGCGCTCTGGGCTGCCCGGAATGCCGACGAGTCCACTACGACGCCGACGCCTTCGTCTGTTGCGAGGCCGAGCAGGCCATACCGCTCACCTTCCGGCGCGGAGCCTTCCGCCCCGCCCTGGCCGCCGCCCTGAGCAGCCTGTAAGGACCCTGTCACTGTGAACGCCACCGCGACCAAATCCCGCACCTACTACGCCGAGCGCCTCACTCGCTCCGAGGCCGACCGCCTGTACCTCACCTGGCACCCTAAAGTCGAGGACGAGGTGAGCGCCGCCCGCGTCGCGACCGCACCGGCCCCGCCGGACCACGAGGTCCTGTTCGCCGCGCTGACGAAGGACCTCTTGGCCGCCGACCTGTGGCCGACTCCCGCGCCAAGGCCCGCGCCGGAACCCGAACCGGGCGAAGGTGGCCCCGAGGCCACCGCCGGACACGCGGCCAGGTTTCTGCGCGAAGCCGAGCGCGCCTACGCCCAGGCACGCGCCGAGCGAGCCCTGTGGCTTCTGCAACAGGCCATGATCTCCGCCCGCGCCGCCTGCGCCGCGATCACCCACCACTGACCCGACCGACCGCGCCACCGAAACTCAGGAAGCCTTCGCGCCATGCCGACCCTCGCCCCGCCAGCCCC
>NZ_JAACYW010000551.1 GCF_015356825.1 Catenulispora rubra
CGGTCGCTTCCATGATTTCCCATTGTATGGGACGCCCTGTAGGGCTACGCTCGTAGAGCTACAGCTGTAGCCCTACAGATATTCACTTATGGGGGTCACGATGACACTGCCAACCCAGAGCACGTTGGAAGAACTCGACCCGGTGTTCGCGGAGATGGCGGCGGCGAGCTTCCGGCCGACCGCGTCCGGAGCGCAGCTGACGCCTCGCGAGCGCACCATCGTCAGCCTCGTCGCCGACGTCTGCGAGCAGATTCTCGGGACGCCGTTCGAACTGCACGTGCGCGCCGCCCTGAACAACGGCCTCGACGCCGACGACCTCCGCGAACTGCTGCGCTTCGTCTCCTACGACAGCGGCTACCCGGCGGCGCTCGCCGCCCTGGAGCGCCTGATCGAGGTCGAGCGCGAGCACGGCCTGCCCGGCCCGACGGGCCACCGCCACGAATTGAACGTGGCCGGCACCGGCAGCCCCATGCCCGCGACCCTGCGCACCGAGATGAACGCCATAGACCCGGGCTTCGCCGAATACATGGACCTCCAGTCCCGCATGCGCGCCGACATGTCCCGCATCAGCGTCCGCGAGCGCGCGCTCGCCAGCATGACGGTCGACGTCATTTATCAGACCCTTGAGGAGAGCTTCCGCATCCACGTCGGCCGCGCCCTCGGCGCAGGGGTGACGCCCGACGAGGTCCGGGCCGCCGTCCGCGCCACCGCGACGTTCGGGATGACGCGGGCCTGGCGGGCCTTGATCGTGCTTGACGGACTGCTTATTGATCTGGAGGTGTAGCAGGGGACGTAGATGTCCGGCTGTGCCTGAAGGCCTGCCCCCGACTAGGAGCCGCTTCCGCTCTGGTCGCTGCGGCCACGATCAACGCAGTACAGCGCGTGCCGACGCGTCGGACGGTTGGAAGACGGCGTGAATCGTCCCGTCGGGTTCGATCGAGGCCCACGGATGTCCGACGTAGGTTTGTTGGACGTATTTCTGGTTCGGGTTCAGCACCTTGTACAACTGCGGGTGCCCGTTGAAGTCGATCCAGCACACGTGCAACACCTTGCCGGAGACGTTGTCGAACTCGACGTAGGTGCTCTGTCGTGAGGGCTGGGCCATCAGTTGCTTCGCAGCGGACGGAGGCAAGGCGTCCAGCGTGGGCCACGTGCTGGACGGGGTCTGGGGTGCCGCCACGGACGGGTAGACCACAGGCGATTCGTGTGCGGTGCGCTGCCAGTGGTCCTGGCCCTGACGGGCTGTGGCAGTCGTGGCGTGGGTCGGGCCGAGGTGGCGAAGGCAGTCTCTGACGATGACTTCATAAAGGCGCTCCGCACTGTCCGGATCGCCACCGAGGCCGACCTGATCGGCGTAGGCCTGGCGCAGGTGCAAGGTGTACGGGTGTCCTGCTCCCAGTTGCTCGGTGCTGCGTTGAGCCAGGGCGGCGTAGGATCGGGCGGCGTCGTCGGCGATGCCGTTCTGCGCGAGCCGAGTGGGCCGATAGTGCCACGTCGACCGACGTGGGGGCGAAGGTCGGGCTCCAGAACCTCGTCGCCTCGCCAGCGCTGACGGCGATCAACGACAGCGGTCTGATCACGGGGTTCGGCTCCAACCGGGGCGACGTCGGCTTCACGATCAGCGGGGGCACCGTCACCAGGCTGCCGGCGCTGCCGGGCGGTGGTGTCGACGTCGAGCCGATCGCCGTCAACGACTCGGGCCTGATCGTCGGCCAGGCCGACACCAGCACCTCGGTCTTCCAGGCCGCCGCCTGGCAGAACGGCACCATCAGGGCCCTCGGCATGCTGCCCGGCAGCTTCACCTCCGAGGCGCTGGCGGTCAACTCGGCCGGACAGGCCGTCGGCGCCGACGTGGAGACCGCCGACACCGACGCGCACGCCGTGCTCTTCGCCAACGGCACGGTCACCGACCTCAACGCCCCGGGCACCGGAGCCGGTGACGCGGTGGCGAATGCGATCAACGACAGCGGCGTGATCGTCGGCGTCGGGGGCAACGGCCACGCGTTCGTCTACCAGAACGGCCACGCCGCCGATCTCAATGGCCTGATCGCCCCGGGATCCGGGTTCACCCTGCTCAACGCTGATGGGATCAACAATAACGGCGTGATCGTCGGGACGGCCTCCAACAGTGCCGGCCAGACGGTCGGCTTCGAACTCACCCCGATCGCGTAGAACATCTCCGGGCGACCGCCGTGATCGGGCCACCGCCGTGATCGCCGTCGCTACCCGAACGTGAACGAGTAGGCGCTCAGCCCGGGCGACAACGTCACCGTCAGGGTGCTGCGTTCCGGGGCGGACCGGTCGACGAGCGTGTAGATGTTCGGCGCCCCGGACACCGGATAACTGGTGGTCTTGCCGTCCACGGTGACGGTGATCGTGCCGGTGCCGCCGACGTCGAGGTACACCTTGCCGGCCATGAAGTTCAGCCGGATGCCGGAGTTCTGGCCGGCGGTCAGCGATTGCGAGGCCACCGTCCAGGACCCGGCGAGGGCGAACTCGTCGTCGGGGACGGTCGCCGGGTAGGTGAAGGTCTGCGTCCCGGAGTGGAACGTGCCGGCCTGGCCCGGGGCGAAGCTGTTCGCGCGCTCGGCGCCGAGGTAGGTCTCAGGGGTCTGCGTCGCGTTGGTGGGGGTGGTGTCGGGGACGTCGG
>NZ_JAACYW010000552.1 GCF_015356825.1 Catenulispora rubra
GGGCTTTGGTGGAGGCGGCGGGGTTCGGTGCTGCTGAAGAACATGCGATCGCTGAGCCGGTCCGATCCGACACTCCTGAAAAGCACGCAGCAGATGCGGAAGCGCAGGCTGGCATCGACCGGCTGGCCGCCGAGCCAGTCCGATCATCAGACCCCGAAGTACGAGCACTGATCGGCATCCTCACCCGCATCCTGGACCGCGGCCCCGAGCCGCGCTGGCTGCTGGACCTCGCCGTCGGCCCGCACGGGACCCCGGCCATGCGGCTGGCCGCGGCGCGGAATCCGGCGGCGTCGATCGGCATGCTGTGGCGCCTGGCCGACCGCGAGCCGGCGGAGCCCGGCGTGCTGGCGGCGGTGTATCAGCACCCGCTCGCGTCGCTGGAGCTGCGGATCGCGGTGGTGGTGCGCTCCGAGGCCGCCGGCGGCATCTACCCCGGGCTCGTGCAGCGCCTGGTGACGCGCTACGCCGAGCCCGCGTTGCTGCAACCGGCCCTGGAGTCGCACGACCCGGAGTTGCTGCACGCCGTCCTGCGGCGCAGCAACCGCTCGCTGCAGACCGACCGGCGCATCGTCGCCTACGCGCGCCTGGCCGCGGCCGCCGGGCCGGAGCCGGTGTGGGCGCTGGAGCTGGAGCGTGCCGGGAGCCTGGAGAAGATGCACGAGGCGGTCCGCGCCTCGATGAGCGAGCACAGCGACGAGCCCCTGCGCGCGGCGGCCACCGGCATCGCACGGCCGGATCCGGAGCGCGTGACCGCGCTGTGGGACGCCGGCTTCCAGCCCACGCGCCCGGACACCGCCGACCTGGTCCGCAGGCACCTCGACGGCCGCCCCGAGCGCTGGACGCGCCTCTCCGAGGACGGGACCACGCTGCACGGCCTGCTCGCGGAGTTCCAGAGCGCCGAGTTCGAGGCTGCCGGGTCCGAGAGCACCGGATCCGAAGGCGCCGGCCGGCATCTGCCGCAGCCACGTCAGAGCTCCGATACAGCACCCACCGCGTGAACGCCCCGACTCGTGCTCCGGCAATGGGCAACCGGCCAACCGGTTCGACCGGCGGGCCGCGACATAGAAGACTTGGGTCAGGCCGCCGTACCGCGCAGGAGGACGCCGCATGAAGACCCACGAGTCGGGCCGCCGCTCGCGGCGCCTGCCGGTCAGCGCCACCGACCGCAAGGCGCTGGCGGCGTGGCACCCGGCCGAGCCGGCGACGATCGCCGAGGCCGTGCGGCTGAAGGAGGCGGCGCTCGTCGACTTCGGCATGGAGTCCTCGGCGGTGGCCGGGTGGATCTACTCCAAGTGCACGCACCAGATACCCACCACCGCCATCGACACCGCGGCGGTGATGGCCGCCGGGGACGGCACCTGCCTGCTGCTGTTCAACCCGGACTTCTTCGTCGAGCTGGGGCTGGACGGGGTGAAGTTCGTGCTCTTCCACGAGGCGCGGCACCTGATCCAGCGGCACCTGTTCACCGAGCCGGAGCTGCGCGAGGACCCGGTCTTCGACATCGCCATCGAGAGCACCATCAACCACGTCGCGCTAACCCGGCTGCGGCGTGACGCGCTGCCGGTGGTGGACGGCAAGCCGACCGGCGTCGACCCGCGCAAGATCTTCGCGAGCTACCACGCGGACCTGACCGCGCAGGGCCTGAACCCGTTCCCCTACGAGGAGTTCATCCGCACCGACATGGGCTGCTACACCGAGCTGCGCCGGATGAAGCACCCGCCGAGCCCGCCGCCGGTCTGCATCCACGAGATCCTGCAGGAGCTCCAGGACGAGCTCGCCGACGCCGAGACCATCGAGCGGATCGGCAACGAGGTGCTGGCGAACGTGCTGCTGGCCGCCAAGCGCGGGGTGCGCGCGGCGCGCTCGGAGCTGCTGGACCTCATCGACCGCACCGACGGCGCCACCGACCGGCTCGCCAAGCTCTGGGGCGACCTGGGCGCCGGGATGATCAGGGGCCAGACGCAGAAGACCCGGCGGGTGGACTGGTGGCAGCGCTGGCTGGTGGACGTGCTGGCCTCCAAGCTGGCCGAGGGCGAGCGCCTGGTCTACCCGAAGAAGCGCGGCGCGGTGCTGGCCGCGCTCGGCGAGGACCCGATGCTGTCCCGGCGCGGGCCGGAGCGGCAGCGGGTGGTGGCGATCGCCGTGGACGCCTCCGGGTCGATGCCGCCGCCGGTGGTGGACTGGGTCGCCTCGCTGGTCGGGCAGCTGGACGGGGTCGAGGCGCACTGGCTGTCCTTCGACGCCGAGGTGGTGCCGTTCGCCCCGGGCGACCCGCTGGTCGGCGGCGGCGGGACCAGCTTCCAGGCGGTCGCCGACTACCTGGAGGGCCGCGCGCCGTCGGCCCGGACCGGGGAGCCGTTCGACGAGACGCTGGACGCCGTCATCATGGTGACCGACGGCATCGCCCCGCACATCACACCGGCCGAGCCCGACAAGTGGATCTGGCTGATCACCGAGCACGGCGACGACTGGCCCGAGGGGCACACACCGCAGATGGCCTGTCACAAGGTACGAACGGGGGACCGTTGAGCGAGCACACCACCGGCCAGACCGCTTGGGCGCCGGACGAGGAGCAGTTCACCGCCGGGTACGGCGGCGACCAGCTGCCGCGGCAGGGCGGGGG
>NZ_JAACYW010000553.1 GCF_015356825.1 Catenulispora rubra
CGAGGTCGCATGGCATCACAATTCGTCACACACTGTTGAGTTCTCAAGAAACAGACGCCCGAACCACTCGTCTCAGAACTTCCGTTCCGATCGGCTGCGACCCGGCGTTGTCAGGTCTTGCTGTTTTTCTTTTGTCTTTCTTACCTTGCTTCGCTTTAGATCTTAGCAGATCCTCCGCGTTCTTCGCAATTTCACTGAGCCTTTAAAATCAAGCACAGCCGTTTTGATTGCGATTGCCGGTTCGGGATTCTTTTTCGAACCCTTGCCCCGGCGGCTTGGTTACTCTAGCATGGTTTCTTTGGGCTCTCGCCCGCCGCTCCTGCTTGACAGCAACCCCTCTAACTTACGCTCCCCGAACACATGCGTCAACCTGATGGCCTTCGCCGGTTCATTGAGGGGAACCCTGTAAGTATGGCACACGTCTGAGGCCGCAGACGAATCGGCGGTGTCTACCCATCACTCAGAGGGCTGAAACCATCCGTTCGCTGATCGGATCCGGGGATCCGACTAAGCCCTCGTGGGTACCACGTCCGCCCTGTCGGCCCTGCTCACGTCGCCTGTCTCGCCTCGCAGCGCAGCCCTGCGACCAACGAAGAACACGTATACGAGAAACAGCGTCTCCACCGTGAAACCGATCGTGAGCCGCACCGGAGCGGACGTGTGCCCGGTCACGAACCCCTCGATCGAGCCCGACACCAACAACACGCACGCCAGCCCGAGCGCCATCGTCCCGAGCACCCGCCCCTGCTCCCCCAGCGCCTCGCCGCGGGTCCGCGGCCCCGGCGAGAGAAGCGTCCACGCGATGCGCATCCCGCAACCGCCGGCGACGAACACCGCGCTGAGTTCCAACATGCCGTGCGGGGCGACGAGCGACAGGAAGGTGCCGAAGCGTCCATGCGCCGCCATGAATCCACCGTCGATCGCCAGGTTCGCGGTGTTCATGTACATGGCGACGAACGGGAAGACCAGCGTCACCCCTCCGAACAGCGCCAGTGCGGACACCCAGGCGTTGTTCACCCACACCTTGAAGCCGAACGACCCCGGACTGAACTCCGTGTAGTACGTCTCGAACTGCCCGCCGGGCCGGAACACCCCGTTCACGAGATCCGGAGAGGCCAGTTCCCCCTGCACCCGCGGATTCGCCGCGATGTACCAGCCCATGAAGAACGCGGCTACAAGTGAGATCACCGCAGTAGCGATCCACCAGCGTCGCGCTCTATAGAGAGCCGCTGGAAAGCCGTCGGTGAAGAAGTAGAGGATCTCTCTCCAGGCCGGAACACGCGGCCCGGCGATAGCCCCTCGCGCCGTCGCCAGGAGAGACGACAGGTGACCCACCACTACAGCGTCCGGCGCCGCGGACCTCACTACAGACAGATGCGTAGCGACGTTCTGGTAGAGCGCAACGAGTTCGTCCGCCTCGCCGCCGTCCAGAGCCCGGCTCCGGTTCGACAACTGCGCGAGGCGGGCCCACTCCGCGCGATGGGCCGCTGCGTATGCGTCGATGTCCACGTGTGGGAAGACCCCGCCTCTGTGAGAAGCCAGCGCTCTATGGAAAGTCTGTGGTGAGAAACTGTGCGCCCACGGTATGAGCGGTCTACCGTTGCCGCAACAACGTCAGCCCGGAGTGGAGACAACGACCTTGAGCGACCTGGTCATCGGCGAGGGCGTGGCCCTGGATCTCCGGCTCGCCAAGCTGCCGAGCCGCGCCCTGGCCCGGCTGCTGGACCTGCTCGTCCAGGCCGGCCTGCTGGGTGTGCTCGCCGCCGTGCTCGGAGTGGTGGCGTCGGCCGGCGCGGTCGACGACGCGGTGATGGCCGGGCTCATGATCGTCATGACCGTCGCGGTGGTGGTCGGGTACCCGGCGCTGCTGGAGACCGTCGCCCGCGGACGCACGCTGGGCAAGATGGCGCTCGGGCTGCGCGTGGTGCGCACCGACGGCGGCCCGGTGCGGTTCCGGCACGGGTTGGTGCGCGCTCTCTCGGGCATCTTCGACCTCTACGCCACGGTCGGTGTGCTGGCGGTGGTGACCTCGTTCTGCTCGAAGCAGGGGCGCCGCACCGGTGACTGGCTGGCCGGGACGGTCGTGGTCCGCGACCGCGCGCCGGACGCCGGGGTGAGCCCGGCCGGGATGGCGGCGCTGGCGATGCCGTATCCGTTGCTCGGCTGGGCGCAACAGCTGGACCTGTCGGCACTTCCGGACGACGTGGCCCTGTCCGCGCGCCAGTACCTGACCCGCATGCACGAGATGCGCCCGGACGTCGCCGCGCGCATGGGCCACGAGGTCGCGACCGAAGTCGTCCGCTACGTCGCGATGCCGCCGGCCGGGACGCCGCCCTGGGCGTACCTGGCGGCGGTCACGGCCGAACGCCGGGTACGGCAGATGCGGGCGGCCGAGGCGGCCTACCGGGCGGCGTGGGAGCGGGCTCAGAGGCAGGCTCCGGCCTACGCCGGGGCGCCGGGCCCGCCAGCTGCGGCACCGCCCGCGGCGCCCACAGCGCCCATGGGACCCGCCGCCCCTAC
>NZ_JAACYW010000554.1 GCF_015356825.1 Catenulispora rubra
GGGTGCGGGGCAGGCGGAGCGTGATGCGGGGCAACGGTTCTGGCGTCGGTTCTGGTGTCCGAAGAACGGTCAACGCTGATGGCTCGCCGATGAAAGTCAGTGTCCTGATGTGGCCGCCGGTGACGCCCGAGACGGTGACCGGGAGGTCGCCGTGGCCGATGGCCAGGTCGGCGATGCGCGCGGCGGAGACGTCGAGGAGCAGGTCCGGATCCGCGTCGGCGGGCCCGATGGACACGTTGCCGCGATGGGCTGCGCGCACCTTGGTCACGGCCGCGGCTTTCCGATCCCACACGGCGCGCAGCCTATCCGGCGGTCAGGACAGCCGATGTGCCTGTGGTCAGGCGTGCTGGTCCGAATAGTTGGACAGGCACACCATGTCGGCTACGAAGCCCAGACTGCGCCAGAATTCGTGCGCCTGCTCAGCGTCGATGCAGGACAGGTAGCGCAGGACGCCGGCGCCTTGGCCGCGCAGGTGGCCGATCGCGGCTTCCGCCAGCTTCCGGCCCACGCCCTCGTGCCGTATCTCCGGGACGACGTACAGCGAGTCGATCTCGCCGATCACCCCGGGCAGCAGGCCGTCGCCGATGCTCAGGCGGCCGTTGACGAAGCCGACCAGTCGGGTGTCGTGCTGCTGTGCGTCGTGCTGCTGCTCGGCGACGAGGCAGAAGGCGTCGCGGTGCCAGGCGGACATGCCGAGCATGCGGGCCAGGTTGCGCTTGCCGTCGGGGGTCAGCGGGCCGCCGTCGGGGGTCTCGCGGCACATGCGGTCCCACAGTTCGGCGACCTCGTCGCCCTCGTCGGCGCGGATTGCTCTGATTTCCACGGTGGTTCACTCCGTTTCGGTGGCTTGGCCCATGCCTACACCGACATCACCGCACCGCGTGTGAAATGCTGGCCCGATGCCGTCGATCAAGCATTTCCAGGTGACCTTCGACTGCGCCGACCCGCAGCGCGTCGCGCAATTCTGGTGCGAGGTGCTGGGGTACGTCCTCCCCCCGGCGCCGGAGGGCTTCGCCACGTTGGCCGAGTACGAGCTCACGCTGCCGCCGGAGAAGCGCGGTGCGTGGGCCGCGTGCGTCGACCCCTCGGGGGTGGGCCCGCGCCTGTACTTCCAGCGCGTGCCGGAGGGCCGGGTCGTCAAGAACCGGGTCCACCTCGACGTGCGGGCCGCGACCGGGCTCGTGGGCGCGGAGCGGGTCGCGGTGCTCGAAGCCGAGTGCGAGCGGCTGGTCGCGCTCGGGGCGTCGAAGGTGCAGCTGCTGCTCGCCGACGAGGAGAACGAGTCGTGCATGGCGATGCAGGACATTGAGGGCAACGAGTTCTGTCTCGACTGAGCCCGGCGTCGGAGTCGGAAGGGTGGCGTGGTGAGCCTGAGCGAGATCGCATCCGGCGAGGTGCCGCGGTGAAGCAGAGCGCGGGCATCCTGATGTACAAGATCGAGGACGGGGAGCTGCGGGTGCTGCTCGTGCACCCCGGCGGGCCGCTGTTCACGAAGCGTGATGCGGGATGGTGGTCGATCCCCAAGGGTGAGTACGCCGACGACGAGGACGCGTTGGCGGCGGCGGTGCGCGAGCTGCGCGAGGAGACCGGCGCGGAGGTCGACGCTGCGCGGGACCGTCTGGTGGAGCTCGGGTCGGTGCGACAGAAGAGCGGGAAGGTGGTCACCGCGTGGGGCGTCGAGGCGGACTTCGACGTGACGACGCTGGTGAGCAACCTGTTCGAGCTCGAATGGCCGCCGCGGTCGGGGGTGCGGCGGGAGTACCCGGAGGTGGACCGCGGGGAGTGGTTCGGGGTGGAGGCCGCGCGGGAGAAGGTCAACAGCGCGCAGGCTGCTTTCGTCGATCGGCTGGCGGCGTGGCTCGCGGAGAACTCCGAGCACTGAGCTGGCTTTTTTTGGCGGCTGAAGCCCGCCGGTCCCCGCCGACTTGTCGCCGACTAGTCCCAGCGGACCGGCAGGTGCTTGAGGCCGTTCTGGAAGTTGGAGGTCAGGCGGACCGGATCGCCGTCGGGACGGATCCGCGGCATCCGGGTCAGGACCTGGCCGAGCATCGCGCGCATCTGGGTCTTGGCCAGGTGCGCGCCGAGGCAGTAGTGCGGACCGAAGCCGAAGCTGACGTGGTCGTTCGGGCTGCGGGTGAGGTCGAGGCGGTCGGGGTCGGGGAAGACGGTCTCGTCGCGGTTCGCGGAGGCGTGGTAGACGACGACCTTGTCGCCGGCCCGGATGGCACGGCCGCCGAGGGTGACGTCGCAGGTCGCGGTGCGGCGGAACTGCATGACCGGCGGCCAGTAGCGGAGCAGTTCGTCGACGGCGGTGTCGAGGCGGGCCTCGGTGTCGCGGCGGAGGTCGGCGAGCTGGTCGCGGTGCTGGAGGAGGGTCAGGAGGGCGCCGGGGATGCCGTTGCGGAGGGTTTCGTTGCCGGCTACCGCGAAGAGGAAGAACATGTTTTCGAACTCGGCGTCGGTGAGGCCTTCGGCGAGGAGGCCGGGGACGATGCCGGTGGGGGTGGCG
>NZ_JAACYW010000555.1 GCF_015356825.1 Catenulispora rubra
GGCCGAGGGCGGCCCAGGTGCGGGGCACGTCTGCGGCGGGCGGCGGGGTGACCGGGGCTGGGATCTGGGTCCAGTTCAGTTCGAACACTGACTGGTCGATCGGCGCGGCGAAGTCCTGGGGGTTCAGGGCGCGGGTGGTGAGGTGGGTGGTCAGGATGGGTGCGTTGTCCGGGCCCGTGATGGTGATGGTGTGGGCCGGGCCCTCGGTCGTGGTGTAGATGCCAATGGTGGTGGGGGCCGGGCGTCGGTGGATTGTGGTGTCGGTGAAGGTGAACGGGAGCTGCCGGGCGGCAGGCTGGTCGGTGTCGGCGGTGAGGAAGACGGTGTGCAGCGCGGCATCCATGAGCGCGGGATGCAGCAGGAACCCGTCGACGGCGGCAACTGCGGGCAGGGTCGCGGTGGCCCAGGCCTGGTGACCGTGGTGTCGGATGTCGGTGAGGCCTTGGAAGGTCGGGCCGTAATGGTAGCCGCGGTCGTGAAGTTCGGCGTAGAGGACTGTGGGTGCGGTTGCTGTGGCGTCGGGCTGGGGCACGGGTATCGGGTCCGGCTCCGGGGCGGGGTCGGTGGTGAGGATGGCCGTGGCGTGATGCGTCCAGGTCGGCGGCTCGTCGGAGTCGGCGGGGCGGGTGTGGATGGTGACTGTGCCGTCGGGTCGGTAGGTGATGTTCAGGTGAAGCTGGTCATCCTCAGCCAGGACCAGCGGGGCCTGCAACGTGAGCTCTTGCAGATGGGGATGGCCGGTGCCGGCCGCGATGTGCAGGACCAGCTCCAAGAGCGCAGCACCCGGAAGCACGATCATGTCGTAGACCGCGTGATCACGGATCCATGCGCATCGATCCGCGGTCAGCACCGCGGTACCGGTGATGCCACCATCGGGGTGCGCGACCACCGCGTCCAGCAACGGATGCCCACCAGGATCCAGGCCCAACGCCCCGGCACTACCTGAAGCGGCCGGGAGTAGCCAGTAGCGGGTGTGTTGGAAGGGGTAGGTCGGGAGGTCCGGCAGCAGGTCAGGGTTCTGGTCGGTGCTGCCGGGCGGGGTCAAGGGTGCGCCGTGGACGTGGGCTCGGGCGGCGTTGCCCAGCAACTGCCGCAAGCCGTCGTGGTCACGGCGCAACGAGCCGATGACCACTGTCTCGAAGCCCTCGAAGCTGTGTTCCAAGGCGGGGACCAGCACCGGGTGCGGGCTGGACTCGATGAACATGCCGAAGCCATCGACACGCAAAGCCTGAACGGTGTCGTGGAACCGGACCGGCTGCCGTAGGTTCTGCCACCAATATTCGGCATCGAGCACAGTGGTATCGGTGATGCGTGCGGCGGTGACCGTGGAATAGAACGGGATCCGTGCCTGGCGCGGGCTGATTTTCAGCTCCGCCAGCACAGAGTGCAGACTCTCGATATGAACGCTGTGTGAGGCGTAGTCGACATCAATCAGCCGGGCACGAACATCACGCGCCTGATATTGCGCCACAAACTCGGCCACCGTAGCAGTCGGTCCTGCGACCACGGTGTGTGAGGGGCCATTTATTGCTGCGATCTCCAGCCCCGGAGGCAAATCAGCGGCGGGCAGCGGCACCGAAGCCATGGCGCCTGTACCCGAGAGCCCGGACAGTGCCCGGGCGCGTAGTGCACACAATCGGGCGCCGTCTTCTAGCGACAGCGCACCGGCAGCAACAGCTGCCGCGATCTCACCCTGCGAATGCCCGACCACCGCATCCGGGACAACACCCAGGTCCTGCCAGGCAGCAGTGATCCCCAACATCACCGCGAACAACGCCGGCTGCACGACATCGGTCCGGGACCATTCCCCAGAACCTGATGTCAGAGTTTCCAGCACCGGCCAATCGACAAACGGCTGCAACGCCTCAGCACACTCCCGCAACCGCGTTGCGAACGCCGGACTCGAACTGTAAAGAGCTGCGGCCATGCCCGGCCATTGCGAACCCTGGCCTGGATATACGAACACACACCGTGGCCGACCTGCACCGGCAAAGCCGAGAGTCAGACCCTCGTGCTCACGACCCTCGGACAATGCCTGCAGACCCGCTACCAACTCCGTCCCGGACCCGCACAACACCGCGCGATGCTCCAGACGAGCCCGAGCCGCCAACGCACGACCGACCCCGGCCACATCGACGCCATCCGCCCGGCCCAACACCTCGGCCAGCCGACCGCCCTGAGCCCGCAACGCCTCCACCGAACGCCCCGACACCGCCCACATGCCAAGAACGTCCTCATCGACAACATCGACAACATCGACAGACGCCGGCTCGGGGGCCTGCTCCAAAACCACATGGGCGTTAGTGCCGCTCATACCGAAGGAGGACACTCCGGCTCGGCGTGGGCGTCCGGTCTCGGGCCACGGCCTGGCCTCTGTCAGCAGGCTCACCCCGCTGCCGGCCCAGTCCACGTGCGGGCTGGGGGCGTCGACGTGCAGGGTCCTGGGCAAGACCCCGGCGCGCATCGCCATCACGGCCTTGATCACACCGCCG
>NZ_JAACYW010000556.1 GCF_015356825.1 Catenulispora rubra
GGGCAGGCCGGGGTCGGTGGGGATGACAAAGCTTCGGATGACACTTCGCTGCTGCCGCCAGTGCCGGCTGAACCCGCCGGACCCGCGGTCAGTCCTGTCAGCCCGGCAGGCGCGACTGGTCCCGGTGCCGCGTTCGCCTCGCCGCCGGTGCCTCCCGGCCGGTCGGACTACGGCGCTTCCGGCTATCCGGCCTACGAGGCCGATCCCCCGACGCGACGCAAGCCGCTGGTCGTCGGCGGCGTCGTCGCAGCGGTGGTGCTGATCGGCGGGGTCACGCTCGGGGTGACCAAGCCGTGGCACCGGACGGACAACAGCGTCTCGACCGTCCCCGGCGTGCCGACCAGCTCGACGTCGGTGCCGACCATCCCGGCCGCGGCCGCGGCCACCTCGGGCCCGACGACACCGTCCGCGACCATCAGCACCCCGACACCGACCCCCACCCCGACGGCCGCGAAGCCGACCACGCTCGTGTCGATGACCCTGTGCCTGGACGCGGCCTCCGGCGCCGGCGGCGTCCAATCCGGCGCGAAGGTCACCGCCACGAACTGCCACGGCAGCCCGAACCAGGCGTGGCAGCTCCAGCCGGACGGCACGATCCACTCCATGGCCGTCGCGAACCTGTGCCTCGACGCGGCCGCCCCGAGCGGCAAGGTCCTGAACGCCGCGCAGGTCTCGGCCTGGACCTGCCACGGCGGCCCGAACCAGGACTGGGTCTGGAACGCCAACGGCACGGTCTCGCCGATGGCGAATACCGGGCTGTGCCTGGACGCCGCGGGGCCGGTGCCGATCCACGCGGGGGCGAACGTGACGGCGTGGCCGTGCAACGGTGGGCCGAACGAGAAGTGGGCCAAGCAGTAGCAGTAGCGAAGCGGCTTTAAGCAGCAGCCGCATACCGCTCAGGAGTCGCAGCCCCCAAAGCCGCGGTTGGCGGTTGAGTACTAAAAGCTGTTCAGCACAACAGCGCGGGGCCCGGCTCACCCCTGCAGAGTCGGGCCCCGCGCTCGTCCCCCGCGCTACTGCGGCGTGTTGGCGCCCTGCATCGAGGCGACCGCGTCCGCGACGCCGGCCTCGTAGAGCCCCAACTTCGGCTTGCCGACGGAGCCGCCGCCGAGCGGGAAGTTCTTCGTGGCCGCGTTCGGCATGGTGTCCGCAGGCAGGACGTTGATCTCGTCGAGGGTCGTGGGGGTGCCCGTGCCGGAGCCGGCGGGGTTGAGGTCCAGGACGGCGTAGGCGGTCTTGCCCGCGTAGAGCACGTAGGCCGGCGGGCCGCCGAGTCCTCCGGGGATCAGCGGCTTCAGGTCCTTGCTGTGGTCCGCGGACTGCGCGTTGCCCAGGCTCACCAGCGGGAAGTAGCTCAGACCGCAGGAGGTGGCGCCGTTGTTGTGCACCGCGATCAGGCGGCGCGTCGGCACATCGGTCATGCGCGAGACCTGGAGCGTCACCTGCGAGGCGGCGCAGCGGTGCGTGTAGGCGTAGCTGTCGTCGTTGTGCGGGGCGGACGGAGTGGACGGGGCCGACGGGGCGCTGGTCGGCGGCTTCCCGCTGTTCGAGGCCTTGGTCGGAGCCGACGCCGGCGATGACGCAGACGTCGACGCCGTGCTCCCAGCCGTCCCGATCCCCGACGAAGGCGTGTCCGACGGAGCACCCACGGCCGCCGACGTCGAACTGCTCCCGGCGGCCGGGCCCGCCCCGGACGCGGCGGACTTCGAGGACGCGCAGGCACTGAGCGAGACGGCACCGCACAGCGCGACGACGACGGCGGACGAGAGCGTGATCTTCTTCATGGCCACCACCGTGCCGCCCCCGCCGTCCCACCCGCCAGCCCTCAACGCCGATGCGGGACGCTGGAACGATTCCAGGTACCCTGAGCTGCGACGTCACCCGTTCCTGGAACGGCGGCGAGGAACGGGGAGGAGCAGATCTTGGCTGGGCGCACCGACGATTTCGCGGCACGACTGCGGCAACTGAAGGACCGTTCCGGACGCAGCTACGGCGCCCTGGCCCAACGCCTCCACACCAGCACCTCGACCCTCCACCGCTACTGCAACGGCACCACCGTCCCCGCCGAGTTCGCCCCGGCGGAGCGCTTCGCCCGGGCGTGCGGCGCGACGCCGGAGGAGGTGCTGGCGCTGCACCGGCTGTGGCTCCTCGCCGACGCCGAGCGACGGGCCGAGGCCGGAACGGGACGCGCGGAAACTGCGGCATCAAGCGCCGCCGAGGTGCAGCCTGACAGCGAGCCCCCGCCGAGCGCACATCGCGAGCCGAACTCCGCCGCAGAGTCTTCAGCCGCACCCGCTTCGCCCGGCACGCACCTCGGTAACCCGCCGAGCGCCCCCGTCGTGATCAGCCCGGGCAGTCACACCGAAGCCGGCCGCACCAGCTCCAACAAGTGGCTCAAGCCCGCCCTCGCCGGACTCGCCGCAGCCGCCGTCCTCGTCCCGCTGGCCCTCTACGCCACCCACGACTCCCACTCCGGCACCTCGCCCCACTC
>NZ_JAACYW010000557.1 GCF_015356825.1 Catenulispora rubra
GTGTATAAGAGACAGGCCCCTGCTCCGACCCCACCCCGCAAGGAGCCTGACACCCGGTAACCTTCAGCACGTGGACATAGAACCGACCCCGTGCCGCTGCCTGCTGTGCCAGCCCGCCATCGCCGACGAGGCGCAGTGGGACCTACGCGACCGCGAGATCGCGCGGAACGTCCGCGAGTACGGCTGGCACACCATGGGCGTGACCGGCTATGACACCCCCGACTGGGCCTACTCCATCGGCATGTGGCACACCCACGGCGGCTACGACATCTGCATAACAGGACTGCCGGTCGAGAACGCGATGGCCCTAGTCTCCAAGATCGCCCAACAAGTCCTCGAAGGCCGCGCCCTCGGCGCAGAAAAGCGCCGCCTGGACGTAATCGACGGCTACGAAGTCGCCACCCGCCCAGTCCACCCGAGCTGGTACCCGGCCATGTTCGGCGCCGGCCTGGACTTCTTCCAGACCCCACCCTGGCCAATGCTCCAGGCAGTCTGGCCGGACCGCGAAGGCCGCTTCCCCTGGGAAGAGGGCGCCGATCCGGAGAAGCGGGACCAGCAGCCCTTCCTGTGGGTAGCCCGCAACGAGCACCCGGCGAGCATGTGGGTGTCTTCTTCTTTGAGCCTGTAGTCGGTTGGCTGGCCACTCCGCCAGCCACCAAGCTTTCGCCCGAGCCGGACGACGAAGCATCCGGCCATCACTCATCAACTTCAGGCTTCCCCTGCCGGTTCTATCCACTCCTGCGCTCTCCGCTCGGTTTCCTGCGCTCCGGTTCCTGTGCTCCAGTTCCTGCATTCCGCTTCTTGGGTTCCGAGTCTTGGGTTTCGCTTCTGGGGTTCCGGATTCTTGGGCTCTGTGCTCTGTGCTCTGTGCTCTGTGCTCTGTGCTCTGTGCTCTGTGCTCTGTGCTCTGTGCTCTGTGCTCTGTGCTCTGTGCTCTGGTTTCTGTGCTCTGGCTATCCGGTTGCGGCCCCAGGTTCCCCTTGGCAGCATCGCGCCATGTCCATTCCCCGCATCACCCTGCTCCGCGGCGACATCACCCAGCAGGCCGTGGACGCGATCGTGAACGCGGCCAACTCCTCCCTCCTCGGCGGCGGCGGAGTAGACGGCGCCATCCACCGCGCAGGCGGCCCGCAGATCCTCGACGCCTGCCGCGCACTACGCGCGTCGCACTACGGCCGCGGCCTCCCCACCGGCGAAGCCGTAGCCGCCACCGCTGGCCGCCTCCCCGCACACTGGGTCATCCACACCGTCGGCCCGGTCTACTCCCAGCACGAAGACCGCTCCGCCCTCCTAGCCGCCTGCCACACGAACTCCCTGCACGTCGCCGACACCCTCAGCGCAAAAACCGTCGCCTTCCCCGCCATCTCCACAGGCATCTTCGGCTGGCCCCTGGCCGACGCCGCACGAATCGCGATCGCAACGGTCCACGCCACAGTCACCGACGTCGAAGAAGTCCGCTTCGTACTCTTCGATGCCAACGCTTACGAGATCTTCAAGCACGCAGCACAACAATGACCGCTTCCCGCATTCCAATTTCCATAGCTCTACGGCCCCTCCGCGTCGGCAACAGCACAGTCAGCTGAGAACTCTTCCGCCAGCTCAGCGCGCGACATCAACAGCGACTCAGCTCCAAACCGCAGCCCTCTTCGATCACGCCCCACTTTTCGATCACGCCCCGGACACCAGCGACCTCACCGCCCCAAACGCCGCCGTTCGTGCTGTTCCAAATGCCCTACCCCTCCCCGCACTTATCTCTCCATCTCTCCCCTCAACCCACCGCGACCGCCATCCTCTCCACCGCCTCCGTCAAGATCGCCGGCGACGTCGCAATGTTGATCCGCACATGCCCCGCACCACCCGTCCCGAACGGAATCCCCGAGTTCACCGCCACCCGCCCACGCTCAAGGAAGACCCGCGCCGGATCGTCACCCAACCCCAGGCCCCGACAATCGAGCCACTGCAAATACGTCCCCGCACCCGGCCGCCACTCGACGCCCGGCAAGTACTCGGCTAACAACCGCCCCAGCAACGTCCGGTTCTCATCGAGGCCTGCCAGGAGCGCGTCCAGCCACTCCCCACCCTCACGCAACGCCGCAACGTGCGCGATGACCCCCAGATGGCTCGGCCCGTGCCCAACCTCCTCCGGCATCCGCGCCAGATCCGCCGCCGACGCCGGCCCCGCGATCGCCATGGCCGCCTTCAGCCCCGCCAGATTCCACCCCTTCGACGCCGACATGAGCGACAACCCATCCTCGGCGCCCGCCACACTCAGGTACGGGGTGAACTTCTCCCCCACCGCAACCAGCGGCGCATGAATCTCATCGGCAACGACCCGCACCCCGAACTCCGCCGCCAACCCCGCGACCCGCTCCAACTCCTCCCGCGTATGCACCGCGCCAGTCGGATTCTGCGGATTGCACAGCAGAAAAGCCCCCCGCCGCCCCCGCGCACTCAGCGCCGAAAAAGC
>NZ_JAACYW010000558.1 GCF_015356825.1 Catenulispora rubra
CCGAGCAGCCCTCGACGGCGATCCGCTCGTAGCCCGAGCCGTGCACCAAGGCCTCGACGACCAGCCGGAACACCATCTCATCAGGTATCCGACGCTTGTGGCAGCCCAGAGGGTGGTTCGGATCGAATTCGGGCCGCTCGGGCAGCAGCGCCGAGAACTGGTCCCACAGGGGGTCGAGAAGAGATGATGGCATGGCAGGCACGGGCCCTCCGACGGTTACGAAGCGTAGAGAACTCCGAAACCATCAGGCCCGTGCCTGCCTGTCAAATCCCTGAGATACCAACAACGCACTCCACGCCTATCCTCGGTCGCTCTAAGCGTGCCTTGCTTGACTGACTGTCGCTGATTTCCGCGCACTGGCCTCGATGGCCTACGCGAAGGTTGCCGAATACCAGGCCCGCGGCCGCATGCTCGAATGACCTTCTCGGGAGCTCCCGACTCTCACCCATCGGGTGGACCTTCTTGCTGATTACTCGAACCCTGGTACTCAGGTCACAGAGCTAGGGCCGTGGCGCTGGACGCCGCACCCGGCGCACCACCGCCGTGTTCAGGCGCTTGACGGCCTTCGAGGTCGACCGCCGCCACCGGATCGCCCAGAGTCCGACGGTTCCCCAGACCCCGTCCGCCAGGAGGATCCGGACGCTCTGCACCTGGTTCGGGGACAGCTGGTACTTGTTCGGCTCGGTGCCACGGAGCAGCGACAACTCCGGAACGCCTCGTTCGGCGGCCAGCGCCATCGCGGCGCGCGTGAGGGCGACGGACACGTCGACGCGGGACCGCAGGCTCGGCAGATAGCTGTACAGGTAAGCGCCGACCATGGACCGGCCGACGATCAGGAGGTCCGAGGCGACGTGTTCCACCTCGAGCGTCTCTTTGTTCTTCAGTGAGAACTCCGCGAGAACGATCTGGAAACCGGCGGTCTCACCGGCCTCGGTCGACCCTCGCAGCACCGCCGTGAGATGCCCCCTGAAACGCTCCGTCAGATGGTCCGAGTTGACCGAGCGGTCGGCCCACTGCCGCCGGTGCAGGTCGAGGAACCTGGCCACCGCGTCCTCGGACTCGGCCGCCGAAACCAGGCGGACCTCCAGGCCGACCCTGTCGAGTTCGCGCAGTCTCCTGCGCAACTGCTGCCGGGTCTTGGTCGCCTCGATCGCCTCGACGTGCTCCTCCATCGGCACCCCGGGAAGCGACAAGCACACCTCGCCGAGGATCTCCATCCCCCCGCTCGGCCAGTCGTCGCGCACCCGGGTCATGACACCGCCGGGCCGCACGTCGGGGAAATCAAGGAGGTCGAAGCGCAGCTCGCCCCTAATCGCCGCGGCCAGCCGTCCGACGATGGTCCGCGCGTCCGGCACGCCGTCGCCCGAGTCGTCGACGAGGACGTCGCAGAAGTCCGACTGCTCGACGCCCGCCGGCCGAAGCACCCGCCACAGCCGCTGCCGGGTGAGGACGAGCACCGCGGCGGCGACCAGAACACCCTGGTACCGCACACAGACCAGACACAGGCGGCCGTTCGCCGACCCATACCACCGGCACCACGACGAGAGCCAGATCCTCGACTGGAACGGAGTCGCCGCCGAGCACCGCCTGAACAGCCGGTCCCACTCGGTTCCCAGAGTGTCGAGTGCGTCGGCTCCCGAGGTGACTTCCGCGGTCCAACCGGTGTCCCGCCTGGTCGATGCCGACATCAGATACCCCGTGGTTTCAGCCGTGGGTCAGTCTCCCCAGTAACCGGTGGCGTTCCGACACGAGCGCCGGTGCGCGTCAGATCCTAGTGTCCTGCGTCTGAAAATCGTTGAGGAAGTCGGTCCTTTTTCTTCCACACGATGTCCGTTAACTTCGTATAACTCCAATACAAAAACCCCGGACCATAGCAGGTCCGGGGCTTTCGCTACCGGGGTGGGCCTAGGTGGACTTGAACCACCGACCTCCGCCTTATCAGGGCGGCGCGCTAACCAACTGTGCCATAGGCCCCGGTTGGTAACGTCGAGAAGCTTACCGTACCGGGGGCGGTGCCCCAAAACCGCTTTGTAGGGGCCTCGCGCTTCAGGAGGCAGTGTCGTCGGCGAGGGTGACCTCTATTCCGCCGACGAGGGAGGAGCACATGTTGTAGAGGTAGGCGGCGAGGGTGGCCAGGGCTGTGAACAGGACGATGTTCACCACGCTGACCAGGGCTGTGAAGCTCATCACCTTGCCGAAGGACAGGACTGAGGTGAGGGTGACGCTGTTGGGCTGGTTCGCGGGGGCTACTGAGGCCAGGGTGCGGTTGATGGAGTCGAAGACTCCGAGGGCGTTCAGGGCTGACCACAGGAGGGCTGCCGCGACGACTGACACGACGGCGAAGGCGATCGACAGGACGAACGTCGTCTTCATCACCGACCAGGGGTCGACCTTCGCCACGCGCAGGCGGGCCTTGCGGCCGCGGGGGGCGGCGCCGGGGGCCTGCTGCTGGT
>NZ_JAACYW010000559.1 GCF_015356825.1 Catenulispora rubra
TGGCCGCGCTCCAGACGCGCGTAGTACTCCACACTGACGCCGGCCAGCATGGCGACCTCCTCGCGGCGCAGACCCGCGACGCGCCGGTTGGCGCCGCCGTAGGCGGGCAGGCCTGCCTGCTGCGGGGCGCATGTGCTTGTTTTGTGTGAGGTGGAGGGCATCGACTTCACGCCGCATGAGTCCAACACGCGGGCGGCGGCTCGGGAGGTCGCGGAGCGGTTCGCTGGGCAGGAGGCCTGGTTCGGGATCGAGCAGGAGTACACGCTCTTCCGGGGTGGGCGGCCTCTGGGGTTCCCGGAGGGTGGTGGGTTTCCGGCGCCGCAGGGTCCGTATTACTGCGGGGTTGGTGGCGGCGCTGTTTTCGGGCGGGAGTTGGTGGAGCGGCATCTGGACTACTGCCTCGCCGCCGGTCTGACGATCTCGGGGATCAACGCCGAGGTCATGCCGGGGCAGTGGGAGTTCCAGGTGGGGCCGGCGGGGCCGGTGGAGGTCGCCGACCACATGTGGGTGGCGCGCTACCTGCTGCTGCGGGTCGCTGAGGAGTTCGGGGTGTCGGTGTCGTTCGACGCCAAGCCTGCCAAGGGGGACTGGAACGGGGCCGGGGCGCACACCAACTTCTCCACCAGGGCGATGCGGGAGTCGTACGATCCGATCATCACCGCGTGCGAGGCGCTGGGCGAGGGCGACAAGCCCGCCGAGCACGTGCGCGCCTACGGCTCCGGGATCGAGGAGCGCCTCACCGGACAGCACGAGACCGCCCCGTGGAGCGAGTACAGCTACGGCGTCTCGAACCGCGGCGCCTCGGTGCGCATCCCGTGGCAGGTCGAGGTGGACAAGAAGGGCTACATCGAGGACCGGCGGCCGAACGCGAACGTCGACCCGTACGTCGTGACCCGGCTCATCGTCGACACCTGCTGCACCGCGCTGGAGAAGGCCGGCCAGGTCTGAGGCCGAAGAGGTCTGAGGCCGCAGAGGCTTCACGCAAGACAGGTCTGACGCCGCCCGAGGCGAGACACGACAAGAAGGCAAGAAAAGGCGTAAAAAGCGCCCCCGATCCAACCACGGATCGGGGGCGCCGCTGTGTGTGCGGGCGAAACCTGACCGTGACGAGTGACTTCCAGGACAACCCGGTCTGACTCCGGAGACAACCTCCGGGCTGTCCCCCGCGTCCCGATTATGGTTTGCGGGGAATTCAGCCACACAGGAGTCAGGGTGCCTAACTTGTCTCGGCGCGAGCTCGGGCTGTTCGGGATGGGGGCACTGGCGATCGGCGCGTTCGGCGCCGACACCGGGGTCACCACCGTCGAGTCCGACCTGGTCGGGCGTCCGGCCCGGCTTGCCAGCCGGGTCGCGTTTCTGCAGGTCGTCGCCCATCCGGACGACGACCTCTACTTCATGAACCCGGACATCGCCGACTCCGTGCGCACCGGGGGCGAGGTGACCACCATCGTGCTGACCTCCGCCGAGGCAGGCGGCGGTGCTTCCTTCGCGGCGGCGCGGCAGCACGGTCTGCGCTCCGCCTACGCGCGCATGGCCGGGGCGGAGGACGACGCGCCGTGGCGGCGCAGCGTGCTGGTCACCCGTGGGGGTGAAGCGGAGCTGTGCGAGCTGGCCGCCGACGCGCGAGTCCGGCTGGTCTTCCTCGACATCTCGATGGGCGCCTACACCGGCTCCACCCCGGGCGACACGAACCACACTCCGCTGGCCGCCCTCTTCCACGGCACCGAGACCACCCGCCCCGTCTTGCAGCCCACCGAGACGGCCATCACCGGCGGCGTCTACACCCGCGACCAGCTGGTCGGCACCCTCACCGACCTGATGGACCGCTACCAGCCGACCGTCGTGCGCACCATGGACCCCGACCCGGAGCGCCGCGGCGCCGGCCCGAAGGAGCGGGCCTGGCTCACCGACTCCGGCGTCCACACCGACAACGAGGACCACACCGCGACCGCCTGGTTCACCTATGCGGCGTACGCCGACCACCGGGCCCGGCGCGGCCCCTCGGCCGTCCGCCTGGACTCCTACGTCGGCTACGGCAACGCCCGCTGGCGCCACAACCTCGGCGGCTCCAGCGCCCGCGAGAAGCTGCGCCTGCTCGGCGTCTACGGCTGGGCTGACCGGCGCAAGTGCGACGACCCGGTCGGCTGCGGCGACAGCACGGTCGGCGGCGACGCGGCCCGCCCCGGCTGGTCGCAGAGCACGAACCTGCGGCACGTCGGCACCACCGACTGGCTCGGCGCCGGCCCGGACGGGCGCCTGCGGGCGTTCGCCGCGGTCGGCGGACGCGCCGTGGTCTGGACGGAGACCTCGCGCGGCAGCGGCAGGTTCGGGCCCGGGGTGGGGGTCGACAGCACGCGCGGAGTGAGCTTCCTGACCCTGCCCGGATCCGGCGGCGGCGTGACCGCTACCGCGGACTTCACCTCAAGATCCGCCTTTGCCCCCAGCC
>NZ_JAACYW010000056.1 GCF_015356825.1 Catenulispora rubra
GGGTGGCGGTGTGCGGGTCGAGGGTGATCAGGCCGATCATCGCGGTGTCGAGTTCGACGATGAAGAAGCCGAATCGTCGTCCGGGTGTCGGGGCCACGGTGCGTTCGAGGTCTTCGCGGGGTTGGGCTCCGCCGACGTAGGTGCCGACTTCCTCGGATGCGAACAGGTCGATGATCGCGGGTCGGTCCCGGGCCTGGGATTCGCGCAGCACCAGCCGCTTGGTGTGGATCGGTGCGGGTGGCCAGGTGCCGGGTCCGGGAGCGGTCATGCCGACCGACTCTATCGCAGGGTTTTACGGCGCCGCGCTGGTGGAGCGCGGCGCCGGGGGTCGTGCTCGCCGATGCGGCTTCGGCGGTGTGAAGCCCTGTTACGCGGCTAGGTCAGGCGTGTCAGGATCCGTCGCAGACGCAGACGCAGGCGCAGGCTCCTGCGCCGGGGCGCTGTCGCCGCCTTGCTGGAGTGCGGCGAGCGTCAGCACGTGGTCGCCGATGCCCCAGCCGCCGTCGGCGACCTCTTCGACTAGCACCATCGTGCCGCCGCGGGCCCGTTCGCCGTAGATCTCCACGTAGAGCTCGGTGGCGCGGTGGACGATCTTCTCCTTCTGTTCGGCGTCGAGGGTGCCGGCGGGGACCTTGAAGTTCGCGAATGGCATGGGTGGGTTCCTGTTCTGGTTCCGGGTGGTCAGCGGCTGGCGTGCTCGGGGAGCAGGTCGGCGATTCCGATGCGGTGGTAGAACTCGCTGCGGATCCGGTCGGCGACGGTGGACACGACGTCGCTGCCGTCGCGGCTGGGGTCGACGTGGACTCGGAACGGACGCTGTCCGGCGGGCAGGTCGACGACGTCCACGATGGCCTCGGCGACTTCGTCGACGGTGCGGCCGGCCGGGAACAGCTCGGCCAGGCGGCCGGCCATCTCGTCGCGCAGCTGTCCGTAGGCGGCGTCGTAGGCGGCGGCGCGTTCGGTGTCGGCGGGGAGTCCGGCGTGGGCAAAGTGGTTGGTGCCGCTGGGGTAGGCGCCGGGTACCACGATCACGGTGTCGATGCCGTAGCGGATGACTTCGGCGGCGTAGCTTTCGGCCATGGCGTCCATGCCGGCTTTCGCGGCGAAGTACGGCGCCAGGAACGGCGGGTGTCCGCCGCGGGTGCTGGAGCTGCCGACCCACACCAGCAGCCCGGTGCCGGCGCGCCGCATCAGGGGCAGTGCGGCGCGGTTGACGCGCTGCGTGCTGAGCACGTTGATGTCGTACAGCTGGGCCAGTTGCTCGGGGGTGAACGCCTCGGCTGGGCCGAGCACCATGTGTCCGGCGTTGTGCACGACCACGTCCAGGTTTCCCTGCTCGGCGGCGATTTGGGCGATGGCGGCATCCACGGAGCTCTGGTCCTGCACGTCCATCTCGATGCCGCGCACGTCCACGCCGTTGTCGGCGGACAGCTGCGCCAGCTCTGCGACGTGCGCCGCGTTGCGGCCGGCGGTTTCACGCATTCCGGCGTAGACGGTGTGTCCGGCGGCGGCCAGGGCTCGGGCGGCCAGGTTGCCGAAGCCTGATGAGGCGCCGGTGACGACGATGACCTTGCTGTCTGCGGCGCTGTCTGTGGCTTTCGCGGTGTTCTCGCTCATGGCTCTTCTTCCCTCGTTGTGTGTGGTGGTGGTGTGCTCAGACCAGGCCGCCGTTGGCGCGCAGCACCTGTCCGTTGACCCAGTGGCCGGCCGGGCCGGCCAGGAACGCCACGACTTCGGCGATGTCTTCCGGGGTGCCGAGGCGTTCCAGCGGGGCCTGCGCGGCCAGGTGGGCGATGAGTTCGTCGTCCTTGCCGTCGAGGAACAGGTCGGTGGCGGTGGGTCCGGGTGCGACGGTGTTGACGGTGACGTCGCGGCCGCGCAGCTCGCGGGCCAGGACCAGCGTCAGCGCCTCCACCGCGCCCTTGCTGGCGACGTAGGCGCCGTAGGTGGGGAAGGAGGTGCCCAGGACCGAGGTGGAGAACGTGACCAGTGCGCCGCCGGGCCGCAGCCGCCGCGCCGCCTGCTGCGCGACGACGAAGGTGCCGCGGATGTTGGTGCGGTGCAGTTCGTCCAGGACGGTCAGGTCCAGGTCGACCAGCGGCGACAGCGCCATCCGGCCGGCGGCGTTCACGACGGCGTCGACGCCGCCGAACTGCTGCTCGGTCTGGTCGAACACGGCGGCCATGGCCTTCTCGTCGGCGATGTCGGCCTGTACCGCGAGCCCCTGCCCGCCGGCGGCCTCGATCTCGGCGAGGACCTGCTCGGCCAGGTCGGTGCGGCCGGCGTAGACGATCACGACGGCGTGGCCGTCGGCGGCCAGGCGGAGCGCGACGGCCCGGCCGATGCCGCGGGAGGCGCCGGTGACGATGGCCACGCGTCGCTGCGCCGAACCGGCGGCGCCGGCCTCGGCAGCTGCGGCAACCGCGTCCGCCGCGTCGGAAGGGGCGGTCGTGCCGGCCGCGGTGGTGTTCTCAGTGCTCATGATCTGCTCCGTTTCTCGGTGACACCACCACTTTGTGCCTGGCCAGGGCCGGTAACCAGTTGCCGTTTACCCAGGGGTCGGCGCCCCCTGGCTCCGGGCGCGGAGGTGACGGAGACTGGGGAGGTGGATCTGGCTGAACTCGGAGGCTTCTTGAAATCCCGGCGTGACCGGATACGTCCGCGCGAGGTGGGGCTGCCCACCGGTCCGCGGCGCCGGGTGCCGGGGCTGCGCCGTGATGAGGTGGCGCAGCTGGCTGGCGCCTCCGTCGACTACTACATCGAGCTGGAACGCGGCGGCGCCCAGCCCTCGGAGCAGATGCTCGCCGCGCTGGCGCGGGCGCTGCGGCTGAACCGGGATGAACGCGATCACCTGTATCACCTGGCCGGGCGTCCCCTCCCACCGGCCGGTGGCGCTGCCGCGCACGTCAGCCCGGGCATGATGGACCTGATGGACCGCCTGGTCGGTACTCCGGCGCGGGTCATCACGGACCTGCACGTGGTGTTGGTGCAGAACCCTCTGGCCGAGGCGCTGCTCGGGCCGGTGCCGCCGGGGACCGGGCCGCGGGCCGGGTTCGTGTACCGGTGGTTCACCGAGCCGGCGGCGCGCGCCTTGTATCCGCCGGAGGATCACGAGCGGCACGCGCTGACTTTCGTCGCGGACCTGCGCGCCGCCGCGGCCCGGCGCGGCAAACATGACACGGAGACCAGGGGCATGGTCGCCGAGCTGCTCGAGCGCAGCGAGGAGTTCGCCCGCATCTGGGACCGGCACGACGTGGCGGTGCACCTGATGGACACCAAGCGCATCGTGCATCCGGCCCTCGGCCTGATCGACGTCAACTGTCTGAACCTGCTCACTGAGGACGGCAGCCAGCGGCTGCTGTGGTTCAGTCCGGTGCCTGGTACGGACGCCGTGGAGAAACTGGAACTGCTGTCCGTTCTCGGTACGCAAGATCTCGCCGCTGATCCGAGCCGGAGCGCGCCGGGGTGATACACAATTGAGCGCGGTGTGGCGCCTGGCCCCGCCGACGTTCTCTGCCGGAGGTGTGGATGTCGTCAGGGGCCTTGCTGGAGCGGCGCGGATCGGTGATCGACTGGTCGGCGTTTACCGGGTGGTTGCGTTCGCACGATCCGGCGTTGGCGGCGACGCGGCGGGCGGCGCGTACGGCGGTGGTGATGCCGGCGTTGTTCGCGTTGTGCACGCAGGTGTTCCACTCGCCGACGATGGCGAGTTTCGCGGCGTTCGGGTCGTTCTCGATGCTGCTGCTGGTCGATTACAGCGGGACTCTGATTCAGCGGTTGCGTGCGCAGTTGGCGCTGGCCTTCGCGTGGGCGGTGCTGATTTGTGTGGGCACGCTGGTCGCGCGGGTGACGTGGGTGTCGGTGGCGGCGACGGTCGTCGTGGCGTTCGCGGTGTTGTTCTCCGGGGTGGTCAGTTCGGTGCTGGCCGGCAGCGCTACGGCTTTGTTGTTGGCGTTCGTGTTGCCGGTGGCGACGCCGGTGCCGTTGGACCAGTTGCAGTATCGGTTGGCCGGTGCGGGGTTGGCTGCCGCGGCGGCGTTGCCGGCGGTGACGTTGTTGTGGCCGCGTCCGGCTGCTGACCCGTTGGCCAAGCCGGCGGCGCGGGTGTGTCGGGCTGCTGCGGCGTTGTTGCGTGCTGATGCGCGCGCCACCGGTGGGCATCGGACGTTCAACATCGGTGCCTGTCAGATCGCGGCTGATGAGACCACTGCCGCGAACAACGATCTACGTCGGATGTTCGACGCGACGCCGTATCGGCCGACCGGGTTGTCGACGTCATCTCGGACCTTGGTGCGGCTGGTCGACGAGCTGACCTGGCTGGTGACCATCGTCACCGACCGGCCCAACTACGACGAGCAGCCGCCGGCCTGCGATCCGGCTGCCCGTACCGCGCGGCTGGCTGCCGCGGACGTCCTGGACCGGGCTGCCGATGTGCTGACCGACCTGCGTAGCGACATCAGTGCGCTGCAAGCTGCCGGGAAGGAGCTGCAGTCGGCGATGGCGGCGATGGAGGACAGCTCTACCGCGCGGTTGCCGGTGGATCAGCCTGTCGGTGAGAGCCCTGACGAGGCGTTCATGTTCATCTCCACGCTCGACTTCTCCTTCCGGGCGCTGGAGTTGGGGTTCGCTGTGGAGCAGATCGCCGGGAACGTCGAGTTGGCGGCGAAGGCGTGGCAGCGCAGCTGGCCTGACCGGCTGTTGGGGCGTGAGCCCGGTGCGCTGGCCAAGCCCCTGGCCTCGGCCCGTGAGCGCGCGGGTGCGCATCTGGGCTGGAACTCGGTGTGGCTGCACAACAGTGTCCGTGGCGCCATCGGTCTGGCGATCGCGGTGCTGCTCGCCGACCTGACCAGTGTTCAGCATTCGTTCTGGGTGCTGCTGGGCACGTTGTCGGTACTGCGGTCCAATGCCTTGAACACCGGGCAGAACGCGATGCGTGCCGTGTTGGGGACGGTACTGGGGTCGATCATCGGTGCCGGGTTGCTGCAGGTGATCGGGCATCACGGGAATGTGTTGTGGATGCTGTTGCCGGTGGCGATCCTCATCGCCGGTATCGCCCCGGCGGCGATCTCCTTCACTGCCGGGCAGGCCGCGTTCACTGTGACGCTGGTGATTCTGTTCAACATCGGGCAGAACCCGGACTGGCACATCGTGCTGCTGCGGATTCAGGACATCGCGCTGGGCTGTGGGGTCAGTCTCGTGGTCGCGTTGTTCTTCTGGCCTCGTGGTGCTGCGGCCGCGGTCGACAAGGCTCTGGCCAAGGCGTACACCGACAGCGCGCGGTACCTCTCGGGGGCTGTCACCTACGCTCTCGGGCACTGCACCAACAATCCTGACGCGCCGGCCGCAGCGGCACCAGAGGCTCCGGAGGCGGCCAGTCGTGACGCCGCCGCATCCGCTCGGCGCCTGGATGACGCCTACCGTACCTACCTGGCCGAACGTGGCGCCAAGCCGCTGTCGCTGGCCGACACCACTACCTTGGTCACCGGCGTTGTGGGGCTGCGGCTGGCCGCGGACTCCGTGGTCGCGCTATGGGAGAACAGCGGCCGCACCAAACTCACCGCCGACCAGAGCGCCGCCCACGACGCCATCCTGGAAGGCGCCGACAAGGTCACCGACTGGTACCGGGCCCTGGCCGACAGCCTCGGCGACCACAACGGCACACCCATACCGGCGCCGGTGCCGCTGCGGCCGGAAGCCGCCGCACGCCTGGTCGACGCGGTCCGCACCGACCTCGTCGACCAGGACGGGCAGGCCACGGCCACCGCGGTGCGGGTCATCTGGACCGGCGATCATGTGGACGTCGCGCGCCGGTTGCAGCCGGGGCTCGCCGCGGCCGCTAAGGAAGCTGTTCTGCAGTAGGCGGGAGATAGATGGCAGATGCAGATGGCAGGCGGTGTTCGGCGGGGGTGGGCAGCATGCTGCCCACCCACACCTCACCACACGGGGAGTTCGATCCCGTGCTCTGATTCGGGGCGCGGGCCGAACACCCGCCGCTCCGAGGCGGTGATGCGGCGGTCGTTGATCGAGGCCTCGCGGCGGCTCATCAAGCCCGCCGCGTCGAACTCCCACAGCTCGTTGCCGTAGCTGCGCCACCACTGGCCCTGCGCGTCGTGCCACTCGTACTGGAAGCGCACGGCCATGCGGTTGCCGCGGAAGCCCCACAGGGCCTTGCGCAGCGCGTAGTCCAGTTCGCGGTCCCACTTGGCGGTCAG
This sequence comes from Catenulispora rubra, assembly GCF_015356825.1. GTDB lineage: Bacteria > Actinomycetota > Actinomycetes > Streptomycetales > Catenulisporaceae > Catenulispora > Catenulispora rubra. The sequence continues at coordinate 6,213 of NZ_JAACYW010000056.1, forward strand.
GAACTCCACGATCGCCGCACGGCCGACCAGGTGCACGTCGCGGTTGCGCCATACCGAGTCCGGTGTGTAGGCCAGGCTGACCTTGTGCGGGTCGCGGGTGTTCCACGCGTCTTCGGCGGCCTGCACTTTCTGCAGTGCCGAATCCATGTCGAACGGCGGGAACGGGGGTCGGGATTCGGTCATGGCGCCAGGTCTACCATCGGATTCTCACGGATGCAAGGCGAATCATCCGTGATAACCTCGGCGCATGCCGGAGGATGCGACCGCACGGGAGTGGATGCTGGCGGAGGAGGCTGTGCCGATCCGCCTGATGGCGACCATCTGGGCCGATGTCGCAGGCGTCCACGACGACCTGTGCACCGCCGATGACCTGGACGCCTGGCTCGACGCGACAGCCGTGGACCGCTCGGGGCAGGGCTGCACTTCGGCCGAACTCGATCTCGCGCGGCGTCTCCGGGACGCCGTCCGCCGCCTCGCGGCGCAGGTCACCGGCGATGACCGGGAGGCCGCACGCTCGGCGACCGGCGACGCGCGGGCCGCTGTGCGAGACCTCAACGAGGTCGCCGCGCACCTGCCGGGCCCGCGCATCATGCTCGCCGACGGCGTTCTCCAGTGCACGACCAGCGCACCGGGCAGCGCGGTCACCGGCGCCTTGGCGCGCGTCGCCGCCGAGTCGATCGCGCTGCTCGGCGGCCCCGACGCCGACATGCTGCGGGCCTGCCGCGCGCCGGGATGCGTGCTGTACTTCGTCAAGACGCATCCGCGGCGCGAATGGTGCTCGGTGACCTGCGGCAACAGGGTGCGCGCCGCGCGGCGCTACGAGAAGGTCCGCTCAGTGCGCTGACGTCTCGGGGTGCGCTTAGGGGTGCGGGGCGTCAGCGCGGGATCTCCTCCAGCGAGGTGTAGACGGGGATGCCGCGTTCGCGGGCGATCGCCACGTCCTGATCGGCGCCCCGGGACTCCCCGGGCAGCCGCAGTACCGCGTCGCAATGTGCGAGCAGCCGTTGGGCCGTCGGGTACATCACGTGCTCGGCCAGTGGGTCGTTCGGGCCGGACGCGCCGGCGCTTTCCAGGACTGGCAGGGCGACCCATTCGCCGATCATCGGGACGTGTCCGGCTTGGAAGATCGGCCAGGCCGCGGCTTCCAGGCGCTTCAGGTTGCGTGCCATCAGGTCCGGGTCGCCGTTGGTGCCGGAGGCGTAGGGGCCGGCTATCAGGATCAGCAGTGGTTTCGTCATGGCGTGTAGGATACGGCAAGAACGTGCAGGAACGTGAAAGAGTCGGAAGAGATTCGGGACAGATTCGGAAGGAGTCGGCATGCTGGCCGCTTCGCGCAAGGATTTGCTGCTGGAGCGACTGCGTCGGGACGGACGCGTCGTGGCCAAGGACGTCGCCGCCGAACTCGGCATCTCGCCGGACAGTGTGCGGCGTGACCTGCGGGACCTTGACGCTGCCGGGCTGGCCGTGCGGGTCTATGGCGGGGCGTTGCCCGCCTCACCGGCGGTCGTCGCCTATGCCGCGCGCGATGCCGTCGCGCCCGACAGCAAGCGCCGCGTTGCGGCGCGCGCCGCCGCACTCATCCAGCCCGGCTCGACGGTGATCCTTGACGGCGGCACCACTACTCGCGCCGTGGTCGACGCGCTGCCGAAGACTCTGGACTGCACGGTGATCACGCACAGCCCCACGATCGCTGCAGCGTTGCTGGACCACCAGGCTGAGGTGTTCCTGTTGGGCGGGCGGTTGTTCAAGCATTCGGCGGTGACCTGCGGCGCTGCTGCGGCTGAGGCCGCGGCGCAGATCAGTGCGGACGTGTTCCTGCTCGGTGTGACCGGCGTGCACCCCACTGCCGGGTTGACCACCGCCGACGCTGACGAGGCTGCGATGAAGCGGGCTTTGGCTGCGCGCGCCGCTGAGACGTATGTGCTGGCCAGTGCGGAGAAGGTCGGGGCGGCGTCGCGGTACACGGTGCTGCCATGGGAGGCGGTCACCGCGGTGGTCACTGACGTCGATTCTGCCGACCCGACTATTGCGCAGCTCGGGCACAACGGGGTCGAGGTGCTTCACGCGGGAGCGGCTGACGACGATGGCTGAAGCAATTGGCGGTAGCGGCGAGCGCCGGCGGCTGATGTTGCACCGCCGGCGCCGACCGATGTCTGTCGACCAATGGCTTTCAATCAATGGCTTTCAATGCGTTAGCTGGGCTGGCCGGTCGGCATGATCGTGACCTGCTGCAGGTTGACCCGCGGCGGCAGGGAGGCCAGGAAGCCGACGGTCTGGGCGATGTCGCGGGGTGTCAGGAACTCCATGGCCTGCGCGGCGCCTTCCAGCCAGGCCTGGGCGCCGGGGTCGGTGACGTGGTTCTGGAGTTCGGTGCCGACGATGCCCGGCTCGATCGCCGCCACGCGCACGTTCTTCGCGCCGAGTTCGGCGCGCAGCTGCCGGGACATGTGGGTCACGTAGGCCTTGGTGCCGCAGTAGACGGCGAAGCCGGGGAAGATGTTCTGCGCGGCGATCGAGGAGGTGTTGATCAGGTCGGCGACGCCGCGTTCGGCCGCGGCGGCCACCAGCTGCGGGGTGAAGGCGCCGATGACGTTCATCAGGCCGGTGATGTTCAGGTCGATCTGGTGCTGCCACTGGTCGGTCGCGACCTGCTCGATCGGTGCCGGCAGCATCACCCCGGCGTTGTTGAACAGCAGGTCGGCGCCGCCGAACTCGGCCGCGACGCGGTCGGCGGCGGCCTGGACCGCGGCCCGGTCGGTGACGTCGGCGGTGATCGCGAGCGCCTGGCCGCCGTCCTTCTCGATGCGGGCGACCAGCTCGGCCAGCCGGTCGGCGCGGCGGGCCAGGACGACGACGCGGGCGCCGAGGGCGGCGAGCTCGACGGCGCTGGCCTCGCCGATGCCGCTGGAGGCTCCGGTGATGACGGCGACGCGGCCGGCCAGCGGGGCCTTGCGGGTGCTGGCGGCGGTGGCGGCGGTGGTGTTCGTGGACATGATGCGTACCTTCCACAAGCAGATCAGGTGGGGACTGTGCGGCCGATCGGTTCCGGCCTCACATCCAGAACACCAGCCGTCGGGCCCCTCCGGACCGCCATAACTGACCCTGACCAGGCAGGTACTGGCAGGGCTACCTTGCGCCAGCGAACCGGCGCCGCCATGGACCACACTGGAAGACATGGACCGCGCCACCGAGATCGCCGACTTCCTGCGCTCCCGGCGCGCCGGAATCGCCCCCGACCAGGCCGGGCTGCCGTTCGACGGCCGGGTGCGGCGGGTGCCGGGGCTGCGCCGTGACGAGGTCGCGCGGCTGGCCGGCGTCAGCAGCGAGTACTACACGCGGCTGGAGCAGGGCCGGGCCGGCAACCCCTCGCCGGAGGTGGTCGCCGCCGTCGCCGACGCGCTGCGCCTGGACGACACCGAACGCGAGCACCTGACCGACCTGCTCGCCCCCGCGGCCCGCTCGGCCGCGGCCGGGTCGTCGGCGGCGCAGCGGCGCGCGCCGAACCGCAGCCGGGTACAGAAGGTGCGGCCCGGGCTGTATCTGATGCTGGAGGCGCTGGAGCACGTCCCGGCGTTCGTCATGGGCCGCCGCACCGACATCCTGGCGGCGAACCTCCTGGCCCGCGTCGTGATCACCGACTTCGACGCCATCCCGGCCCCGCGCCGCAACCTGGCCCGCTACATGCTGCTGGACCCCCAAGCCCGCGAACGCGTCGGCGAGTGGGACCGCATCGCCGCCGAAACCGTGGCGATGCTGCGCTTCGAAGCCGGCCGCTACCCCCACGACCGCCAGCTGGCCGACCTGATCGGAGAGCTGACCGTCCACTGCCCGGAGTTCACCCACTGGTGGGGCGACCACCGCGTCCTGCGCCGCACCCACGGCGCGAAGAGCTACCGCCACCCGGTGGTGGGGGAGCTTCAGTTCTCGTACGAGTCGTTCCAGGTCCCCGGCGACACCGAGCAGATGCTGTGCGTCTACACGGTGTCGCCGGGGTCGGACAGCGCACAGGCGTTGCAGATGCTGGCCAGCTGGAGCGCTCCGGAGGCGGTCGGGGGTCCGGGGGTGCGGTGAGGCAGGGCCCTGCCTGGTTCGTCGGGAATTGATCGCGGGCCGGCACGTGGAGCGGGGCGCCGCCGCCGTCCACCCTCGGACGGCCGCGACGCCCCGTGTTCACCTAGCCCTGCCTTGTCGTACCTTGCGCCACTCCTAGCCCCGCCTCCTGCTACCTCAGCTCGCCGGCCACGGCGAAGGCGTCGCCGGCGGAACCACTGCCGGGCGGTCGTTGCAGGTGATGGTGTTCGGCAGCTCCCACGACGCCAGCCACGGACCCGTGGTGCCGCCGCCGGTGTTGCCGCCGAGGTCGGTCACGGCGAACTCCGAGCCTGCCGGGGTGAAGTGGAACGAGCCGCAGTTGTTGACGCCGACGGCGCCGACGTTGCGCGCGACCACGTTCTGGAACGTCGCGCCGCCGGCGGAGCGGGCCGAGAGCACGGAGGTGCCCGTGCCGTCGACCTTGATGTTGGCGAAGTGGACGTTCGTGATCGAGTAGAGGTCCTTCACCGGGAAGTCCGACACCAGCATGATCGCGTTGTAGGTGTTGTCCAGGAAGTTGTCGCCGGTGACCTGGATGTTCGCGTCGATGCTGTGCTCGAGTGCGTAGATCCAGATGGCGCCGAGGCCGATCTTCCAGTTCAGTTCGAACGTGCCGGCGCGGACCGTGGTGTTGTCCGCGACGGTGATGGTGCCGGCGAACGGCACCGCGCCGAAGCGGCTGCCGATCTGGAGTGCCGAACCTTCGCGGATCGGGTCGGCGATCAGGTTGTCCGACACCGTCAGGTCGCTGCCGCCGTACAGGGCGATGCCGTTGGCCAGCACCGGCGTCTGCACCGTGTTGTGGTCGAAGACGTCGCCGGAGTCAGCGGTCTTCTCCGACCAGGCCGCCAGGCCGTCGTCGCCGGTGTTGCGGACGAAGTTGTTCCGCACCACCGAGTTCGTCACGCCGGTGTGGAAGTTGATGCCGTCGGCGATCTGGTCGGCGATCTGGTTGCCGGTGATCGTCAGGTCGGTCATCGGGCCGTCAAGCCAGATCCCGACCTTGGTGTGGTGGATGTAGAGACCTTCGATGGTGGAGTCGCTCAGCGCGCCGCCGATGCCGTTGACCTGGTCGGTGTCGATGCGTTCGCGCACGTCGCCCTCGATGGCGAAGCCGGACAGGTGCACGTTGTGCGACCCGCCGACCGAGGCGTCCTTGCCGTAGAAGCCGACCCCGGTGTGGACCGAGCCGTCGGGGGCCGGCGACGACAGCGTCACCTGGTGGCCCTTGACGACGGTGTACCAGCTGCCGGCGCCCTCGATGGTGACGTCGTCGACGATGATGTGCCGGTTCACCTGGTACGTGCCCGGCGGCAGGTACACCGGCAGGTGCACCAGCTTGGCGAAGGCGATGGCCCGGTCGATGGCGTCGGCCGAGTCGTGCCGCCCCGTCGGGTCGGCGCCGAACAGCAGCACGTTCGCCGCCACCAGGTCGATCTTCGGCGGCGCCACCTGCTGGGAGTCCATCAGGTCGATGGTGGTGCCGGACGCCGCCGAGCCGGCCGGCGCGGTCAGCCGGATGACGTCGCCGGCCCGGTAGGTGCGGCCCAGCAGCAGCCGCTGCTCGTCGTAGAAGTGGTTGGGACGGAACGGCGTGGGGAACACCGGCGCCGGCGTGGTCTGATTCGGCACGCAGCCGCACTCGGTGGTCCACCAGTCCGGGTGCAGCGGCCCGGCCGCCGGGTCGTTGCTGAACGGGTACTCGTTGTACAGCCACGCGTACTGCGACGTTAGCGTCATAGTCCGGTGCTCGTGGCCGTTGACCGACACGTCCAGCGGCGCGGTGACGCCGCCGCCGGCCGGGGCGTCCGGGATGCTGTACCGGACGGTGATCGCGTTCGTCGCCGCCGGCAGTGTGAACTGCACGTACTGCCCCGGTTTCAACGTCACCGCCGAACGGCCGGACGCCTCCGCCGCCAGCGAGTACGCATCGGTGCTCGGGCCGATGACGGTGCCGTCGGTGACGGCGTTCTCCGCCTCCTGCTCGACGAACCCCAGATCGGCGCCGCGTCCGGCGACCAACGACGGATCCAGCGCGGCCCGCGTGACCTTCGTCGGCGCGGCCGTGGACGCGCCGGCCGGGCCGGCGGCGATGAGAGTGCTCAGGCCCAGGACCGCGGCGAAGGCCGCGGCCAGGGGTTTGGTGGGTGTGGGCATGACAGGACCGTAGAGGGCGGGAAACCCGGAAGCAATACTTCTGTGCCTTGATTTCAGAAGATCATCGATGATCTTCCGGTTCTGCTTGGCTTCTTGCGCGATGTTGATGGAATCTTGCACGCGCCGGGGAAGACAAGGCGCTGGGAGATCCGGCCGGCTCTAGGCGCCGTTCGGCGGCTGAACAGGTCCGCGTGGTTGGACGAGTAGCGGCTGCGTGCCGGTGCCGATGCTCCCGGACTCGTCGTGCAGCTCGGTCACGGTCGCGCCGATACCGTCGCCGGCCAGCGAGGTCCGCGCGTCCAGCAGAACCCAGTCGCCGACCGGATGCCGGTGCAGACTCAGCTGCAACGCCGTCGGCACGAACAGGAAGTCATCCAACGGCAACTCGTTCGAGATGCCGTTGCCCGAATCGGCCACCACCGCCAGACGCTGCAACGGCGTCGCCGCCTCGCCGTCGACCACCGGCACCCGCACCCGCGTCCAGATCGCCGCCGGACCCAACTCCCCGCCGTGGCCGCGCACCGGACGCCACTCGATCGCGTGCGGATAGTGCCAGGAATCCGGGAAGTCGGGGAACGGCGATTCCGCGGTCGCCGGCGGGATCGCAGGCAGCGGCGAGGCCCGGTGCTCCACACGCTTGTCCGCGCCGGCGCTGGTGGCGATGGTCCAACACCTGGCCTCGGCCACGACACGGCCCTCGATCGTGAGTGTCGCGGCATCCAGACGCACCCGCCGGCCCGGACGCAACGTCCGCACCTCCACCACCCCGGGCTTGCGCGGAATCACCCCCAGGAAGTCGACGTGCGCCTCCGCGATCCGGCCGTGCGTGGCCGTCACCTTCTCGATCTCGCCGATCAGCAGCGCCGACGGCGGACCGCCATGCTGCAACGACGTGTCCCAGGGGCTTTCAGTGGCCTGCGACGGCTCGAACACGGCGCCTTCGGCCCGGCGGTAGAAAGGCTCGCTCATCACCGCAGTGACGATACAAGCCGCGCGCCCGGCCGCAGCAAATGAGGCAAGACGTAACAACACGCACCACAAGAGAGCGCCACAACAGGGCGCGACAACAAGGCACCACAAGAACCGCCGCACCGAGCGCGGGAGGCGACCGACGCCGAACGCCCGGCGCTGTGGGAGATGATGGCGGGGATCTTCCCGCTGTATGAGGAGTATGCGCGCAAGACCGAACGGCAGATCCCGGTCGTGGTGCTGACCCCGCTCGACTGACGCCGCTCGATTAACGCTCGTCGCGCCGGCGCTGACGGTTGACCCCATACCTTGCTAGCCGATATATATCGAGTGTGAATTCATCGGGTAGTCGGACGGAACAAACGTTCCAGATCCTCACCGCGCTCGTCGACGGGCCCTTACACGGCTACGGCATCATCCAGGAAGTCGCGCAGCTCTCCGGCGGACGCACCCAGCTGAAGGTCGGCACGCTCTACGGGGCACTGGACCGACTCAGCGGGGAAGGGCTCCTGGTGCTCGACCGCGAGGAGACGGTCAACGGGCGCCTGCGCCGCTACTACCGGCTCACCGACGCCGCCGCACAGGTCCTCGCCGAGGACGCGGAACGGATGGCCGCGCAGGCGTCGGTGGCCTTGGCCAGGCTGCGTGCACGGGGTACGGGGATGGGTGTGGCGCGCGGCGCGACTTCGGAGGGGATGGCATGAGCGGGGCGGGGATCGGCGGGGACGGCGGCGCGGCTGAGTCCGGGCTTGAATCCGAATCAGGGCCCGAATCAAGGCCCGAGTCCGGGTTCGAGTCCGGGTTCGAGGCGAGGGCAGAGTCCGCGGCCGAGTCGAGCGCGGAGTCAGGGTCCGGGAACGTCGCGGGCAGTGGCAGCGACAGCGACAGCGGCGGCGGACCGGCGAGCGCGGAGGTAGCTGAGTCTGCAGACCAGTCGGGCGCGCCCGGCGTCCCGGACGGCCCGCGAGACGCGGCGGCGGTGCTCCAGCGGCGGTATCGCCGAGCACTGATGCTGCTGCCGCGCGCCTACCGGGCCCAGCGCGGCGAGGAGATGCTCGGCGTCCTCATGGACAGCGCACCCGAGCAGCAGCGGTGGCCCAAGCTCAGCGAAGTACTCAGCCTGGCCACGCACAGCGTCCGGGTCCGCAGCGGCGTGGGCGCCCAAGCGCTGCCGTCGCAGGCCGTGCGGCCGCTGATGCGGGCCGTGGCACTGCTCGGGACGCTCTACCTCAGCTTCCTGGTGGCCGTCGGTCAATTCCTGGGGCTGCGGTGGAACTGGGGCATCTACGGCAGCGACATCAACTACTCCGACCTCGACGGACACCACCACACCTTCGCCCAGATGGCGCTCTTGCAAGTCGCCGGGCTGCTGTGGCTCGGGGCGTTCGCGGCGATGCTGCTCGGCCGGCAACGGTTCGTGCAGATCCTCGGGTGGATGCTGGTCGTCCTGGCCGCCTCGCAGGTCACCGGCGCATACACGGCGCTCGCCACGGTACCGCCGCTGATCGTCGCCGCCGCGGTCATCGCCACCGGCACCAAGGAGATCGCCCCGGCCCAGCACCTGCGACGGTGGTTCGCCGCACTGGCAGCGGTGGCCGCGATCGTCGTCGTCGTGGCCTGGTACGGACGCGGAACCTACGGGCACCCGGCCGAGACCGGACCGCTGGTCGCCGTCGCCGCGGCGGTGGCGGCGGTCGCCGCGCTGCGCGGATGGCGGCGGGCCGAATGGGCCGTGGCAGCTGCGGTCGTCGGCGGCATCGCCGGTATCCAACGCGCCCTGGACGCCAACCACTACCCGGACTGGCAAAGCACCGGCCTGGACCCGCGCCTGCGCCTCATCCTCATCGGCGAGGCGGTCCTGATCCTGGTCGCGGTGTACGCGATCGTGCGGCAACGGCGGCAGAAACCGACCGCCATCATCGGCTCTTAACGTTCCGGCCTTATCAAGGTCATGAAACAGCAAAGGATCGCCACGGCCCTTGTCCACCAGATGAGCGGTAGCTAGCTTCGAACACGCTGCCACCGCGGGGCGGCGCCACCACGAGTCTTCTCGTCCGGTCCCGGGCACACCGCTGCCCGGGACCGCTTGCCGCACCCTCGATCTGGAGGCAGAAGCTTGCGATCCATCCTGCGCCCGGCCCGCCGCCGCGCCGCGATATCCCTGGCCGCCGTCGCGATCCTCGGCGGCTCCGCAGCGGCCCTCGCCACCGCCGCCAACGCCACCGGTCCCCACACCGGCACCGCGACCACCGTCGCCGGGGCGCGCGCCGACGCCGCCAACAACAGCGCCCCCAACAAGAGCGCCTCCGGCCCCGCCTGGACCCGGGCCTGCGACATCCCCGCCCCCGGCCTGGCCGCCTGCGACGCGCTGCACGTCAACAACGTCGCCGAGCACATCCGCGCCACCGGCGTCACCCCCAACGCCACGCCCTCCGGCTTCGGCCCGGCCGACCTGCGCTCGGCTTACAACCTGCCGGCCGGCGGCGGCGCCGGGCAGACTGTCGCGATCGTCGACGCCTACAACGACCCCAACGCCGCAGCCGACATGAACACCTACCGCGCCCAGTTCGGCCTGCCGGCGTGCACCGTCGCCTCCGGCTGCTTCAAGCAGGTCAACCAGACCGGCGGCAGCAAACTGCCCAAGGGCGACACCGGCTGGGCCGGGGAGATCTCCCTGGACCTGGACATGGTCTCCGCCATCGCGCCGAACGCGCACATCATCCTCGTCGAGGCCACCACGCCGTCCATGGCCAACCTCGGCACCTCGGTCAACACCGCCGTCAAGCTGGGCGCGAAGTTCGTCTCCAACAGCTACGGCGGCGGCGAGTCCAGCGCCGACACCAGCTACGACAGCAGCTACTTCAAGCACAGCGGCGTCGCCATCACCGCCTCCTCCGGCGACGGCGGCTACGGCGTGGAGTACCCGGCGGCCTCGCCGTACGTCACCGCTGTCGGCGGCACCGCGCTGAAGAAGGACAGCTCCGCGCGCGGCTGGACCGAATCGGTCTGGTCCACCAACGCCACCGAGGGCGCCGGCTCCGGCTGCTCCGCCTACGAGCCCAAGCCCACCTGGCAGAAGGACACCGGCTGCGCCAAGCGCACCGTCGCTGACGTCTCCGCGGTCGCCGACCCGGCCACCGGCGTCGCGGTGTACCAGACTTACGGCGGGTCCGGATGGGCCGTGTATGGCGGCACGTCCGTCGCCTCCCCGCTGATCGCCGCCGTGTACGCCGACGCCGGCACGCCGAAGGCCGCGGTACCGGCCGCGGACATCTACAGCCACACCTCAGCGCTGAACGACGTCACCAGTGGCGCGACCGCGAGCTGCACGCCGTCGTACCTGTGCGCTGCCCGCACCGGCTACGACGGCCCGACCGGCTGGGGCACGCCCAACGGTCTCGCGGCCTTCACCGGCTGAGCACTAGCAGCCACTCGCAGCTGAGCAGTAGCACTCGCACTTGGCCAGGGCCGGGCTTCGTGAGGAGCCCGGCCCTGCCGTTCGGCCACCAGGTGATCACCATGGTGATCATTCTTGCGGGAAACGCCGATCCGGAACAGCTTCGTGATCAGCGAGGTTCGGCCACGGCCCGATCACATCGTCGGTGACAGGCTCATCCAGGGCTTGGCGCGCGCCGGCGTTCGCCGAGGCGATCTGCGGCGCCTGGTCGGCACCGGCGCCGGTGTCGTCAGTGGGCTGAAGCAGCGGGATGTCGGGGTTGATCTCGACGGCCTTCACCTGGACGCCGGTCGGGGCGTGTTCGACCAGGACCATCGCGTAGTCCGGGAGCTGCTGCAGTACCCGCGGCTCCACCGCGTACTCGTAGACGCGCTGCGTGGTCTGCGCGTCGGACCAGGTGTCGGTGTTGGAGTCCGTCGTGCTGTGGGCCCAGTTGCGGTCGGTGTTGCGGGTCTGCGACCAGGAGCGTCCCCAGCTGCGGGTCGGCGCGTGGGACAGGCCTGCGGAGGTGGTTCCGCGTTGCTTGCCGGCGCTCTGCGACAGGCCTTCGGATCCGCCGTCGCTGTCGGAGACGCTGTGGGTCTGGTGGCCGCCGACCGTGCGGGTCAGCCCGGATATCTCGAAGCGGTGCTCGCGGCCGATGAAGTCCGCGGCGCGCGCCGCCTCCTGCGGGTTGCCCAGGTTCATGAACGCCACCGGCCCGGCCCCGAGCATCTGGAACGAGGTCTCGCGCAGGTGCCGGAACATCACCACCAGGCGGGTCCCGCGCCGGTTGCACAGGTCCGACAGCCGCTCCAGGTGCCGCGGCGCCAACTCGTCCGCGCCGGCCAGGACCAGCGTCGCCACGTTCGAACCGGAACCGGCATCGGCGGCGATCTGCCGTGCGGCCCAGGCCACGACCAGATCGGCCAGGAAGTCCCCGGCGCCGCTGCGCCACGTCGCCGCCATCGACACGCACCGCAGATCCGCCGGCGGCCGCTGGTGCGTGCGCAGGCCGAGGCCGCCGAGGGAATCGGCCAGTGCCTCGATGACACGCAACGACCCTGAGGACTGCTCGCGGTAGGACGCGGAGAACACCTGCCCGGCAAGGTCCGCGCGCTCGGACTCCGACAGCTCTTGGCCGTCGTAGGGCTCGTTCAGCAGCACCCTGGCACCGGCGGCGATCCGCGGCATCGTCAAGCCGCCAGCGGCGAGCCTGTCACACAGTGCACCCAGCAGCCGGGCGTCCAGCACCCGCTCGCCGCGCGTGGCTTTGCTGTCGCCGCCGTGCAGCGACTCCACGAAGATCTCCACCAGCGCCGGCACGTCCAGACCGGCCAACAGATCGCTGTCGGCCAGCTCGCCGGGCAGCGCCTGCACGTCGACGTCCAGGCCCGAGGCCACCGCGCCGCGCGCCAACTCCCCGACGATCTGCTCGCCCGACAAGTCCAGGACCACCATCGGGCCGCGCGAGGCCAGCGCCGAGGCGCCGAACACGGTCAGGAACGCCTCCCAGCCCCACAGATTCCCGCCGACCACATCGATCCGCCGATGCCCCGGCGCCGGAGCCGACACCCACTGCGGCAGCGACGACAACCGCTGCGTCTCCTGCTCCTCGAACGCCGCCCGACGCGCCGACCACGCCTGCAACGCAGCACCCTGACGACGCACCTGAACGCTTTGGCGGCGCGTCCCAGACCGGCGGGCCAGCCGCAGATGCGTCAGCACCAAACCCAGCCACAGCCCACCGGCCACGGCCGCGCCGACACCGCCGTAGATCAGCACCGGTGCCGGCGACAGGTGGTGGCCCGGCTGCCGGTCGTGCCGCACCAGCACCGCCCAGGCCGCCACCGTGCCGACGAAGGCGAACCGCCACGTCCAGGCCAGCCGTCCCGGCAGCTTCCGCCGCGCGGCCTGCAACCGATCGTTGTCGACCTCGACAGGCGGCCCGGCCTCGGGGGGCCGGGGCTCGGTGAAAGCCCGGCGGAACTGGTCCCGATCGCTGAACGACCACCCCAGCCGCTCCTCCGGCGCGAACAACGCCGGCCAGGGCGCCAACTCCGCACCGGTTCCGTCCGCCATGACCACCGGTCTCCCCACATACAGAAACGACGGCGCCGCAGCGCGCATCAGAGCCCTTATCGTACAGACTCCGTCGAGGGCGCCGCCGAACGAACGCCGGGGATACGGCCCCCGCCGACCTCAGCCCCACCCTGCTCGACGTCGTGCTCGATGTCGTGCTCGACGCGCGCCCCGGCGACCTTCACCGGGCCGTCGTGACGGTCCTGGCGCGCGCCGCGGCGGCCGAGGAAGTCGAGCTGGCCGTCGGGACGTTCGCGGACCAGGTCGCCGGTGCGGAACACACGCTGCGCGGAGGCGGCGTGCGGGTCGGGGATGAACCGCTCGGCGGTCTCGTTCGGCAGGCCCGCGTAGCCCAGGGCCAGGCCGGGGCCGCCGAGCCACAGCTCTCCCGGCGTGCCGGGGGCCACAGGGGTGCCGTTGTCGTCGACGACGCGGTGGTACAGGTGCGGCACGACGTGCCCGATCGGCGGCGTCCGGTCGCCCGGCTCGACCCACGCCGCCGCCGACACGACCGTGCACTCGGTGGGCCCGTACAGGCCCAGGACCCGGAACGGCAGCCCCGGCGGGATCGGGGCCAGCTGCTCCCCGCCGGATGCCAGGACCCGCAGGTCGGTGCCCGTGGGCCAGGTCATACCGATCAGCAGCTCGGCGATCGGCGCCGGGGCGAGCGCCACCTCGACGTTGCGGGACAGCAGCCAGCCGACGAACGCGGCCGGATCGTCACGGACGTCGTCGGGGGCGACCAACACCGGCGCGCCGGCGAACAGCGCCGGCCACACCTCCCACGCCGCCGCGTCGACCCCGACCGCCGCGCCCTGGCTGACGATCGTCCCGCGAGCCAGACCCATCTCGGCGGCCGCCCACGTCGCCAGGTGCGCCAGCGCGCCGCGCGGCACCTGAACACCCCGGGGCGTGGCGCCGGTTTCGCCGGTGAACATGATGCAGGCGACGTCCTCGGGCGACGGTTCGCGGCGGCGTTCGGTATCGGACGCGGCATGGGTCGCCGGTCGAAGTTCGTTGAGATGCTTCCACGAGACGACGCGCGCCACAGCTTTCAGGCTGGTCGCGAGCGGGGATCTGGCCGAGCGCGGCAGGTCGGCGCTGGCGGTGGTGTCGACGATCAGGGTGCAGCCGGCGGTTCGCGCCATCGATTGCAACCGCTGCGCCGGGTGGCGCGTGTCCAGGGGCACGTAGGTGAGGCCGGCGTCGTAGAGCGCGAACACCGTGGCCCAGAATCGTGCCCCGGCCGAGCCCAGGACGCCGATGACGCTGCCCGGGCCCGGGGCGCCGAGTGTGTCGGGAGTGTCGGGTGTGCTGAGCGCGGCGGCGTTGTCGGCCAGGTGTGCCAGGTCGCGGTAGGTGAACCGGTCGTGGTCGTCTTCGATGGCGACGGTGTCCGGGGACCGGGTCGCCAGCATCCGGGCCAGCGCGGTGAGGTCCGAGCGCGGCGCTTGCAGAAAGGTGACGAACCGGTTCCACAGCCGCCACTGCCGGTCGGCGGGGATCCGCGCCGACAGCGGTGTGAGCTCCACGCGGAACGTGTGGCGCACCGGGTCCTCGGCGACCCGGATCAGGATGTCGCCGCTGTCGCTGGTGTATCGCTGCAGATGCGAGGTGCCGAATCCGGCGTGGGAAAGGAACGTCTCGGCGTCGCGGACCAGCCGGCCCTTGTCCAGCGGCCTGCGGCCCTCCAGGCCGGTCTCCTGACCCGCGTACATGCTGGCGGCCAGCAGGACCGCGCGCAGCGACACGCCGTGGACGCGGGCCAGTTCGCGGGCCGCGGTGTGCGCGTGCGCCGGAAGCGGCAGTGCCAGGGCTGCGGGTGAGGAGCTGTCGGTGACCACGATCGTCCTTTCTCGGTGCGGGGCTCACCAGCCGGCGGCGGCCATTTCGAAGCCCGCGGTCCAGCCGGCCAGCCAGGGCGTTCCGGCGATGGCACGGCGGCACACGGCCAGTACGCGGTCGGGGTCGGCGTCGCGGGCGAGGAAGAACAGGGCGTCCGCGCCCTCGGGGCGGGTCGCGACGTGGATGTGCTCGACCCGGTCGCTGCCCAGGACGGACAGCCACAGCGTGTCGACGATCGCGGTGGCCGCCGGCCTGGCGGGGCGGCCGGTGCCGGGCACATCGAGGCTCGGGGCGTCGAGGCTGACGATCGCGGTGCGCATGGCTACTCCCAGCAGGCGCCGCACGCCGCGATGGGCGAGCTCGCCGGCAGCGGCGTGGTCACGGTCGCGGCGGAGGCGGCCGAGCCGGCGGACGTCGTCGAGGCCGAGTGGGTGGTGGCGGCGGCCGAGATGCGGGTGGAGGCGGCCGGCGCTGCTGCGGCGCCGGCCGGGGCGGCCACCGTTCCCACGGCGGCGGTCACGACGGCCGCGACGGCGGCGAATTTGGCGAGAGGCGACATGCTGATGCGGCTCCAGATGTGTGGCGGTGACAGTGCGGTCGACACCGGGTCGACCGAGGGCATGCAGCGAGCATTTCAGCAGGTCGGGGCAATGAGAAGGGGTTGTGACTGGCACCATCTGGCCCTGGCCACGGAATGCCAGTGATCATCCGGGCACCGTCGGTGATATTTGCTGATAGTTGCTACCGGTATGTCGGGTTGACGTATTCTCCGAGGTAGGGCGTTCGGCACGGGACGGCGCCCGCCAAGCGTGGGGAAGTAGGACGTCGTGCTTGAGGTTCTGGGACTGGAAGCGGTCAGCGAGCTCATCTACCGCGAGATGCTTCAGCATCCCGAGTGGGGCGTGACCGAGCTCGTCGCCGGCACCGGCCTGTCCGAAACCGAGGTCCGCGACGCCCTGGACCAGCTCGCCGCGCTCACGCTGCTGCGCGCGTCCCGGGAGGCCCCGGGGACGCTGCGGCCGGTGAACCCCGAGATCGGGCTGGCCGTGCTGGTCAGCCGGCAGGAAGCCGAGCTGGCCCGGCGCCGCCAGGAGATAGCCGCCGGCCAGGCCGCCGTCGCGGCGCTGCTCGCCGACGTCACCGCCGCCCCCGACCCGGCCGCCTACCCCGACGCCGAGCGCCTCGTCGGCCTCGACGCCATCCAGTCCCGGCTGGAGGCCCTGGCCGTCGGCGCGAAAACCGAGCTGCTGTCGGTGGTGCCCGGCGCCGGACAGCGTCGCGAGACCCTGGAGGCGTCCCGCGATCTGGACAGCGGACTGCTGCGGCGGGGCGTGCGGATGCGGACGCTGGCGCAGGACTCGATGCGAACCAGCCCGCACACCGTCGCCTACTCGCGATGGATGATCGAAGGCGGCGCCCAGATCCGGACCTCCCCGGTGCTGCCGCCGCGGATGGTGATCGTCGATCGGGCCTGCGCGATGGTGCCGCTGGACCCCGCCGACACTAGCAAGGGCGCGGTGCAGGTCGCCGAACCCGGCGTGGTCACGGCGCTGGTGGCGCTGTTCGAGCACGCGTGGGAACGCGCCGTCCCGCTGGACGCGCCGGCCGCCGATCCGAAGCCGGAGGACGGCCCCACCGACGCCGACCACGAACTGCTCAAGCTCATGGCCGCCGGAGTCACCGACGAAGCCGCCGCCAACCGGCTCGGCGTGTCACTGCGGACCGTGCGGCGGCGGATCGCCGACCTGATGGACCGGCTGGGGGCGACCAGCCGGTTCGACGCCGGACTCAAGGCCGGACGGCGCGGGTGGTTGTAGGGGCCTCTTGCGGAGGCTTCTTGCGGTCTTCTTGCGGCGGCGGCTGCTTGTCGCCGCTGGTGGTCAGGCCGGGAGCTGAGCCGTCTCGGTGGTCTCGGTGATCGTGCCTCCGCGGACCTCCCAGGTGCGGGTGAACCCGACCCGGTCGGCGAAGGACGCGTCATGGGTGACCATCACCAGCGTGCCGGCGAACTCCCGCAGCGCCTCAACGGTCCTGGACGTCGCCGTACTCGGCCAGGGCTTCGACGCCGTTCGGCCCGACCAGACCGATCCGGTCGCCGGGGCCGACGGTGAAGTTGTCGGTCGTTTCTGGAGTGCTGTCCTGGACTGGTTTCCTGCGTTGGTGTGCTGCGTTGCGATGGGTTGCTGTGTTGGATAGCTGTTTCAGTTGTCCCGGATGAGGTCGAACTCCTCCCAGGCGCCGATCGCGGTGCGGTTGGCGATCAGCGGCTGGGCTCCGGCGTTCTCGGCGGTGACGTAGTCGCCGTTCGCGTCGGCTTTGAGGCTGACGCTGCCGTCGGGGTTGTGGATGAGCTGGAAAGTTTCCCAGGCGCCGACGGCGGTGCGATTGGCGATGAGCGGTTGCGCGCCGGCGTTGTCGGCGGTGACGATCAGGCCGTTGGCATGGGAGCGCAGCGCGATGGCGCCGTTGCCCTGGTCGATCTCGTCGAACTGCTCCCAGAATCCGATCGCCGTGCGGTTGGCGATCAGAGGCGAGCCGCCGCCGTTGTCCGCGGTGACGTAGTCGCCATTAGCGTGCGCGCGCAGGCTGATCACCGGCAGGTTGGGCTGGGTGAACAGGCCCAGGTTGACGGCATTGCCGATGGCTTGGTAGCCGGCGTTGCTCGGGTGCAGGTGGTCGCCGCTGTCGTCGGCGAGCAGGTACCAGGTCGGGTTCGACGGGTCGTGGGTGGCGGCGTCCTGGTCGATGACGCCGTCGCAGCCGCTGCCGGAGCTGCGGACGTAGCTGTCGATGGCCTCGCGGGCCGTTTCTCCCGAGGCGTTCCAGTAGCCGGCGCCCTGGTAGGGGGTGAGGGTCGAGCAGATGAACGTGATGCCGTTCTGGTGCGTTGCGGCGATCAGCTGCTGCAGGCCCGAAATGAGCTGCGCGGCGGTCGGTTGCGGGCTGGTCGAGCCGAGATCGTTGATGGGATCGTCGGAGAAGACGACCCAGCGGACGCCGGGTTGGGCGAGCACGTCGCGCGCGAAGCGGTTCACCGCGCTCTGGCCCGCGCCGTCGGCTAGCAGCTTGTTTCCGCTGATGCCCTCGTTCAGGACGCCGATGGTGTCGCCGGCGGCCTTCAGGCGCGAGGCGAGGACGTCGGGCCAGCGGTTGTTCGCGTCGATGCTGGAGGCGTAGCCGTCGGTGATGGAGGCGCCGAGCGTGACGACGGCGCCGGCCGAGTTCGGGTTCTGCACGTCCAGACTGGACAGGAAGTAGTAGTTGTTCTGCGTCTGCGCGCCCGACAGGCTGGCGGCGCCGCTGACGTCGCCTCCGGCCACGTAGCTGGTGGACATCGAGAACTGGTGGAACGTGGAGGCGCCGGTGTTGCCCGGCAGGTAGAAGCTGATCGCAAGGTTCGTCGCGGCCGGGACGGCGTAGGCGATGCTGTCGCTGATACCGGTGCCTCCGGCCGGGATGGTGACCGTCGCGGAGCCGCCGAAGGTCACCGTGTGGTCGGTGCCGCCGACCACCGCCGAACCCGACCCGGCCTGCGCGATGTGCACGTCGCTGACGGTCAGGGGCGCGCTGCCGAAGGCGTTGGACACCTGCAGGCGCGCGCTGTTCCCACCGATGCTGGTGTGGACGACCTGCCGGATCGTCTGACCGCTGAAGCTGTCACCCCCGGCCTGCGGCGCGCTGGCCCACGTGCCGGTCCAGTAGCCGCTGGTGGGATTCGCGGCCGCGGCGCGCGCCGGCGTGGTGGGCGCGGCGGTGAGGGCGAGCGCCGGGGCTGCGAGGACGGCGGCGGTGGCGGCTAGGCGTCGGAGGAGATGGTGGGGCATCTTTGACTCCTGGTGCCGGGTGGGGGACCGAATCTTGCAAATAAGAGCCTTGATTAACGCAAAGAATACACTGCGGTAGGGATTTGTCACGCAGTGGTGGTAGTGGTGCGGGGGTGCGGCGGGGTGCTGCGGCGGCGGTGATCGTGTATCCCGCGCCGGCCGGTCAATCGGCGCAGCCGCTGGTACTCAGGCTTCGTAGGCGAGCGACTTCTGCAGGTGGAAGTCTGCGATGTCGAGCATCCACTGCCGGTCCGGGAAGTCGCCCTCGGCGATGCGCAGCGGGCCGCCGACCAGGTCCAGGTGCATGACGTACTGGTAGTACTGCATGCGCTGGGGGTCGAGGTCCGGGTTGCGGAGCGCCTCGTAGTGCGGGCCGAAGCGCATGCGCATCCAGCAGTGCTCGACCTCGATGTCGGTGTACATCAGGCCTTCGATGTCGATGAGGACGGGCTCGCCGTCCGGGCCGACGAGTGTGTGTTCGGCGCAGAGTTCGCCGTGGACGACGCCGTGCTCTGCGCGGGGTTCGAGTGCGGCGTGCAGGGTGCGCAGCTTCTCCTCCAGCATCGCCTCGCCGGCCGCTGCGCGGGTGTCGCGGGGGACGGCGGTGGCGATGTTCACCAGGCTGCGTTCCAGGTACGCCTGCTCGCAGGTCATGTCCGGGGACGCGCCGCCGCCGTCGATCCAGGCCACGCGCCCGAACGCCGGCCCGCGGTGGGTGTGCATGCGCGGGAGCATGTCCGCGAGCTGGGTGAGCGTGCGTTGGCCAGCTTGCGGGTCGCGCTCGAGTAGCGCCTCCAGCGTCCCGCCGCGGATGTCTTCGGCCACGGCGATGTCGGCCGGGTACAGGTTCCGGCTGCGGTCGGCGAGCAGCAGCCGCGGCGAACGGACTCCGACCGCCTCCAGGCGGCGGGTGGCGCCTTCGAAGAAGTCGATGCCGGAGGCGTGGGCGAAGGGGTCGGACGGGTCGTCGTGGCCGTCGGGGAGCAGCCCGGCCCAGTAGTCCTCGTCGGCGTTCCAGACGTAGACGATGGTGCTGGTGGCGTCGTCCAGCGTGACGCGGTAGACGCCCTTCTTGGTGCCGTTAAGCAGGCGGTCGACGGCGGCGATGCGGCGGTCGGTGCCGAAGACCTCCCGGATCGCCGGGGCCAGGCTCTCGGCGTCGGCGAATTTTCGCTCGGTGGTCACGGTCCCCCCTTGTGGAGCGTTGGTGTCGATCACTTCTGGCGGAGATTGTCAGCCTCCGTAGGCGTGGACGCAGTGGACGCACCAGCATAGGCGCCGGCCTGATAGAGGCCCGGCACGGCCTCGTTCAGGGTGGCGCTTACCCTGCTCGGCTCCGTAGCGTGGCCGACCGTGGAACAGATGATCGCTGCGATAGAGGCCGTCGACTGGCCGACACTGGCTCACGCGTACGGCCCGGCAACCGACACCGCCGGATACCTGCGGGCAGCGCTGGCCGGCGATTCCGACGCCGTCAGCAAACTCGGCATGTCGCTGTACCACCAGGGAGGGTGTGTCTACTCAGCGGGTGCTGCGGCGGTACCGATCCTGATCGACATGGCCTGTGAGTCGGCTGTCGTTCATCGGCGGCGGGTCCTGGGCATCCTGACGAAGTTCGCCCGTCTGCTCCGTGACATCAACGAGCCCTGGCGAACCTATGCGGCGGCCCTGGAGCTGCGCGCGACTATGCGGATCGCCCTTCCTCGGTTCATCGAGCTTCTGGACGATGCCGATCCTGGCGTGCGAAGGATGGCGGCAGGTCTCGTCGCGGTCTACGACTCCGACGCCGACCAGATTGCCGAGGCGCTGCGTCGTCGCTTCCAGATCGAGACCGACTACCCCGTTCGTGTCACGCTTCTGCTGTGCCTCGGCGAACTGTCCGCCGAGCTTTCAGCCGATGTCCGCCCCGGCCTTGCGACGTGGGCGGTCGAGGCCAGCGAGACCGACGGCCGCGCGCGGCTCGCGGGACTGATCGCGCGGCACCGGTTGACACCGGACAGCGCAGTGGACGCCGATGCCGTCTTCGCGGCGCTCGCCGACCCTGCGCTGGTCGCGAACGACTACTTCGTCAAGGCGGAGAGCGCTGGCGGGTTGGTCCGATGGCTCGTCCGCTACATCGACGACGGCGGCTTCCAGCTGCGGCTCGCGACCTGGGGTTTGCGGAACGAGGAGATCCGTGCGAGCGGAGCGCCGGTGTTCAGGCAGGTCGGGGGCGTGTTGCTGCGATCGCGGGTGGCAGCGTCCGCGCTGCTGCCGGACATCGCGCAGCTGCTCGACCGGCAGCAGGCAGCTGAGACTCGTACTGCTGCCGCCCACCTTCTGGCCGCCGCCGGCCAATCCGCGCAGCCCTATGCCGACCTTCTTCTGGATGTGGCACATGACCCCGACGACGCGGTCGCCACCAGGGGGATCTGGGCCCTGGCACACCTGGGGGACCCACGAGTCATTCCGGACCTTGTCGAGGCGATCGACGGTGCCCCAGCGCGGTTCGCCTTTTCCGAAAACCACTACCAAGCTGACACCTTGGGGTTCATGCTGACCGACGTGCCCGGCCTGGCCGACGTCCTGACTCCGATGAGACCGCACGCCGACGCGCTCATCCCGGCATTGCGCCGGCGCCTCGCCCGGGAGACCACCACCCCCGGTCTGTACCACCTGACCGAGGTCCTCGCCGCCTACGGCCCCGCCGCTGCCGCTGCCCTGCCGGAGCTGAGGGCCCTGCTGGCCGGTGCGGACGTGAGGCTGGCGTGCAACGTCCTCGGCAACCTCGGGCCGGACGCCGCCGAGGCTGCCGAAGAGCTTCACGGCATCGGCGCTTCATCGCACCAGGACGCCGCCACCGCGGCCTGGGCCTACCTCCGGATCACCGGCGACCCCGAACTGTTCCTCCGCGGCGCCGACGTCGACCCTGACCTGATCCGCTCGGCTCCCCAGTTCCGCCAGGCCGCCGACCTCGGCCCCCACGGAACAGAGCTGGCCGAGCGCTTCGCCACGATACTGAACGCCAAGCGCTCGTACTGGCAGTCCTGGCCCGGCGTCGAGGCAGCCCACGCCCACTGGCGAATCACCAGCGACCCGACCCTGTGCCTGGACGTCTTCGACGCCGCCCTCGACCCACTCCGCCACGGCAGGCTGCTTCCGATCTCCCGCCAAGCCCTCCGGTACCTCCCGGAGCTGGGTTCCGCAGCGGCAGCCTTCCGTCCGCTGCTGGAACAGACGATGGCCAGCCAGGAGCGCCTGCTCTACAGCGGCGGCTGGCGAGGAATCGCAGAGGATGAGGAGGTGGTGAGTCTCGCGCGTGCGGCTATCGCGGCGATGTGAGGTCTTCCCCTGTGGACCTGTGGGTCTAGGATCCCCACGTCACACCACATTCCAAGCAGATCCTTGACATAAGGCAAGTCCTCATCCACGATTCCAAGCATGTCCTTGGAATCGTCGAGTGAAGCACCCCAACCCTCCGGCCAGCGCTGGCTGGTCCTGGACGACGCGACTGTGATCCGGGCGATGGCGCATCCGGTGCGCCTGGAGCTCATGGGCCTGATCGGGCGGGAGGGCCGGCTGACCACTGCGGACGCGGCCCGTGAGCTGGGGATCAGCCACGGTCTTGCCTCCCACCACCTACGTCAGTTGGCGAAGTACGGATTCGTCGAGCAGACCGAGGGCAAGGACAACCGGGAACGCCCCTGGCGGTTGGTGTTCACCTCGCAACGGATCCAGGGCGCGGGGACCGATCCCGAGGTCGCCGACGCTGCCGATGTGTTGGAACGGATCTCCGCCGAGCAGGCGGTGGCACAGTTCATCGACTGGCAGCGGCGTCGCCGTGACTGGCCGGAGGGCTGGAACGAGCAGGCCGGGCTGGGGCGGACGAACGTCTACCTGACGTTCGAGGAACTGGCCGAGCTGAGCGGCGCCATCGACGATCTGCTCCTGCGGTACGTCAACGAGCGGCCGATCGACGATCTGACGTCCCGCCCACCAGGATCCGTCCCGGTCAGCATCACGACGATCACGGTGCCTCTGGCACAGCCGCCGGAGGACCGCTGACATGCCCGGGCTGCGACAGGTGTTGGCACATCGCCGCGACTTGCGCCTGGTGCTGACGGCGGGGCTGGTGTCGACCGCGGGCGACTGGATCCTGGTGACCGGCCTCGGCTACTCCGTATATGCGCTGACCGGCTCCACGGTCGCCTCAGCGGTGGCGGTCATGGCGACGTTCGCACCCCAGGTGCTGCTCGGCCCGATAGCCGGCGTCTTCGCGGATCGTTGGGGCCGCAAACGGACCATGGTGACCACCAATGTGCTGTTGGCGCTGGGGCTGCTCCCGCTGATGGCGGTTCGGCACGCGAACCAGGTGTGGATCGTCGTGGCGGTGCTGGTCTGGGAAGGCGCCGTGCGCCAGTTCTTCGCCCCGGCCGAACAGGCATTGCTTCCGCGGTTGGTTGACGACAGTGAGCTGATAACCGCCAACGCCCTGGTCGGACAGTCCCGCGACCTCTCCCGACTCGTCGGCGCCGCGGCCGGCGGCGTGATCGCCGCGGCGGGCGGCATCGGCGCCGTGGCGCTCGCCGACGCTGGGAGCTTCGCCGTCGCCGCCGTCCTGATCAGGTTCGTGCACGCCACCGGCCAGGTCGAGCAGCACCTTTCGCGCCACGTCAGAGATGTCGTCCAAGAGCTGGCCGACGGACTGCGATTCGTCGCGCGGCGGAACGCCCTCCGCACTCTCATGGTCTTCGTGCTCCTGAGCAGTATCGGCGAAGGCGTCATGGGTACCCTGTTCGCGCCGTTCGTGCGGCATGTCCTGCACGGCGACAGCCAGGCATACGGTCTGATCGCCGCCGTCCAGGCGATCGGCGGGATCCTCGGCGGCCTCGCCGTCGCATCCCTCGGCCAACGGATCCCGCCCCAGCGGATGCTCGCCTTCGGCGCCGTCACGTTCGGCGCCGTCGATCTGGCGATCTTCCTCTACCCTCTCGGCTACACCGCCCTGTGGCCCGTCGCCGTCTGCATGGTCCTTGCCGGGCTGCCCGGCGCCCTGACGATCGCCGGCTTGTACACCCTCTTCCAGCAGCACACCACGGATGACTATCGAGGACGTGTCTTCGGAGCGCTCGCCAGTTTGGAAGGGGTCTGCCAACTCGCCGCCACCTTCGCGGCAGGCTATTTGGGTCAGGTTCTCGGCATCATCCCGGTCATCGCTGTCCAGGGCGTCTGCTATGTCGTAGCCGGGTTCGCTGTTCTCTTTGCACTGCCTGACTCCGGCGCGCGCCGGAGTCCTGAGGCTGAGGCTGTCGCGGCGTGCGAGATCACGGGAGCTGTGCAATCAGCAGGTGGCGGGTCCGGTCTTGTGGAAACGCCATACTGAGAACGATCTTGCCGTCGTTCGGGCCGCTGAGCTGCTGTTATCTGCTTCGCGGCTGCGGTAATGGGCTCGGCTGCCACCATGGAGCGGTGACCGCCCCTCCGGCGCTGACCGCCGAGAGCTATGAGTGACTGGTCGCCGATCTTCGCGGACGAGTGATCGTCGCGGTCGACTACTTCGTGCTCATGGGTGGCGAAGAAGGCACAGATCCAGATGAATGGGACTACGGTGCCTGGCACGAGCCCACCATGGGCGTCGAATTGGCAATGGATGACTGAAGCATGTACTCGGCGACCTGGGGCCACGCGTTCGACTACTACGGACTTGAGCTCTACCCGGCTCCGATGAGCGACTTCCTGTCCTCCATCGGCCAGCCGAGCGGGTCCGCGCGCATCGCGGCCTCAGGTCACCGACTGTGGGCCGGGATCGTCTCCACGCCCATCGAGTCGTGCCGTATTCACTGGTGCGGCGAAGAGCACGGCGCTCCAACGCCAGTGCCGGATGCTGTTCACCTGCAGACGGCCACGGGCCAGGTCTGGATCGCGGCCGGCCGTTCGGCCACCTATCCGCCCGACGGCCGGATCCACCTGGGGACCGACGACGTGCTGGTCATCTTCGATGATGCGACCACTGCTCGGGCCGGGCTCGGGGCTCGACTTCTCGGCACCGGGACCAAGGAGAGGAAACTCGGCGAGGTTGCAGAAGTGCTCGCTGCCGGTGTCCTCGGCGGCTTGAAGCACTACACGGAACCCGGACGCGGTCGGCACGATCTCGACCCAACGGATGCCGGCTCGTTCCGATCCGTCGGCCGCGCCGAGGAACTGTTCGATGCTCTTGCTGCGGCCCCGAGCGCGAAGGCTTCAGTCAGGTGACGCTGTCCCGTCCATCCTGCTGGCTGTCTCGCTCGCCATGACGGCTGGGGAGCGAACGTCTCCCGATTGTTGGTCAGGGGGAGCGGGACCGACCCGCCTTGGTGCGGTGCGATGATCTGTCCATGGCTGCCGCTCCCGCTGGTGTGCCTCCGGTCCTCGATGGGGTCCAACCGGCTGAAGATCTGGTTTCGGTTCGTGCCTCGTGAGGGTTGGCTGCCCCGTGACACCGAAGGGCTGTGGGCGACGAGGCTCGGTGAGGACCTGGCGCGGATCGCGAACGTTCCGTTCCTGCAGGACGGTATTGCCCAGGGCGATGTCGTTCGCTTCGTCACCGACGCCGACGGCTTGCATTGGGCGACCGGACGCGCGGAGGCCTCCGGCAACTGCACCGTTCGCGTGATCTCGATCCCGAGCGGCCCGCTCGGACGCAGCCCGCACGCCGTCCACGAGCGCTTCCTCCCCTTCGGCCTGGGCGGCGAGGTGTTCAGCGACGAGTTCCCGTTGGTGGCGTTCGACGTCCCGACCGGATCGGACTTCGCCGGCATCAAAGCCCTGTTGATTCGTGGCCGGGAGGAAGGCCGGTGGCATTTCGAGGTCGGGTGCCAGACCGAGGCGTGGCTGGCGGCGTGATTGCGCCGCTCCGGCAGGTCAGGCGATCGTCTCGGGAACGCGTTCAGCCTCCTGAATCTCCGCCACCTGCCAGCGCAGAAATCGGGGTGCCGTTAACGAACGTGCCACCAAGTACAGAAACGCTGATCATGGTCGCCGGGCAGCTACGCCTTCGCCCTCCTGTCCACACAAGACGGCCACGCGCCCCAAGAGCCAGCCCGTAGCAGCAGGGCCCTGCCGTTTCCCAGCGCCCAGATACGCAAGATCTACGATCCATTACGCCGAATTCGCCACCCTTAACGCGCCAGAATCAATTGTCCTGACTCAGGATCCTGCGTAGGGTCTGGAGCTGTCGCCCCCATGCACCACAACGGCGGGCCACGCACGACACTTCCCGAACCAGACCACCGAGAGGCAGATTCGGCATGCCCAAAATCCAGCTCCCCGTCATTGCGTATCAGCAGGGCGGACGCCAGATGTTCGCCACCGCTATGTCACCGGCCGACGTCGTCCAGATGGTGCGCCAGCCGAAGGCGTGGGGCTCCAACGCCGACGAACACGGCAACCGCCCCCTGGACAAGCCGCACCTGAATGGGATCGTGACCTACATCAAAGAGGAGACCCACTTTGTCGTCGGCGCCGCCGTCCTCTACATCACCGAGAAGGAAGTCAGCTTCCGCTCCGCCCAGATTGAGGGCGTCACTGCCGACAGCGACGCCGCGACCATCGGCACCCTCACTATCGACCTGTCGGCACAGTTCGACATCGGCGATGGCCAGCACCGTATCGGCGCATACGAGCACGTGCTCCGGAACTCAGACGGCGACGACCCAGTAATGACACGACTGCGCGAGTCCGGCCAGCCACTCATCATCGTCGTGGAGGACGACCCGCGTCGCCGCGCACAGGACTTCGCCGACCTCCAGCAGAACGTCAAGCCCATGGTCGCCTCGCTTGGCCTGTCCATGGACCGCCGGCAGCCCATCACTCGCGTCCTGAACGACCTGTTCGACACCTGCCCCATTTTTATCGGCCGCGTCGACTTCCTAAAGGACAACCCCGGCAAGTTGTCCAAGCACCTGTTCAGCTTCAAAACCATCCGCTACACCTCCGGCCTGGCGCTGGTCGGCAACGCCTTCCGTACCCAGACCACGATGGACAAACGCGTCAACGATGCCGCCACCACCAGCGAGGGTCGCGCCTCTCTGAGCGAGTTCTGGACCGCGCTCGGCGAGCTCCCCGGCTACGGCAATGTGATCAACGGCGGCACCTCCGCCACCGACCTGCGCGAGGGTACCTACCTCACATCTGCGGGCGTCCTCTATGGCATCGCCACCGCGGTGTGGGCATTCGCCTCGTCGGCCCCGGACACCCGAGGCACCATCACTGCCGCCGTCCGCACTCTGGACGACTTCAACTTCTCCCGAACCCCCAAGACCGAGCGCATCACCACCGCCGACACCCCGCTGGCCGGAACCCTGATCGACCCCGGGACTGGCAAGCTGGCTAACGGCCGCACCGCCTGGGAGGGCGCCGCCGCCGTAATCGGCCAGCACATCAGCAGGAGCCTGGAGCGTGCTAACGCCTGACGTCTTGCGCGCCCCAATGCCCGGCCGCCACATCGGTGACCGGGCATTCATAGTCCGTGTTCTTGTCTAGCAACGGCCAAGTGGCAAGTAACCCCCTGTGACGAGAACGCGCGCTTTGCTTGGGGTGCCGCTAACAACCGTGTCACCAGACCAAACGAGGATGCTCGTATAGCTTGACCTGCGGATACTGCCGAGCGGCTGTCGTAGGCTGTGGGTGTGTTGAGTTGCACGGCAGGCGTCACGCGTCTGTCCCGGGTCCTCGCCCGTCCGACGACGTTGGTGATCGCCAGCTGTCACGGGCCCGAGGTGTCACGTGGCAACTCGGGGCCGCAATGTGATCAGAAGTGGCTGACCAGCTGGTTGATCGCCTCGATGCAATTCTGGCGGTAGGACTCGTTGACCTGGATTCGTTGCCCCAAGACATCGAGTTTGCCGGAGGCCAGCTTGTAGAAGGGGCAGCCTCGGGCGAAGGCGACCACTCCCGTGGTCTGGAAGTCGCGGATGTCGACGACACCCTGGTCGATCTTGTCGAAGGTGAAGATGCTGCCATTGGACTTGAGGAGCTTGGTGATGTCCTCGTCGATCGAGCCGAGCACGGTGGCGTAGGCGGACGAGGGACCCATGTACTGAGTAAGACGGTTCTTGGCAATCGCATGGACCTTCGGCAGTTCGCGTCCCGCTTCCTTGAGCCTGGTGGCGAAGGCGTAGGACGCGTAGATGTCCGAGGGGAGCTTCAAGCCGTAGATCAGCGAGAAGGCGTTCTGGATCGCTCGTCGCGAGGAGTCGTCGGCCATCACGGGAAGGACGAGCCGGTCGGTGCTCGACAGAGCGATCTGGGTGTAGATCGAGAAGCTCGGGTTGGCGTCGACGAAGATGACGTCGTAGCTGTCGCGGATCGGCGCGAGGAAGTCCGAAAGCCAGTTGATCACGGCCAGCCATGCGTCAGTGCCGGGAATCTGTGTGTTCGCCAGGGTGGACATCGCGTTCGACTGAAGCTCAAGGAGAGGATCGCCGCAGACCAGGTCGATGTTGTCCGGGATTGACTGGTTGAAGGTGCGTGGATGGGTGATGAAGTCAGCCGGGTCGAAGGTGGGCGGGCTGTAGGGCGACGGCAGGCGGAGCTGGAAGTAGCCGCCGATTGTGGCGCGGAGGGTTTCGCCTTGCCGGGCCAGAAGGTGCTGGCTGCCGTTGTTGGTCAGGCCGCCGAGGAACAGCTCGGACAGGTTCGCCTGCGGACAGACGTCGATGATCAGCACCCGTTCGTTGGCGTGCTGATCCGCGTAGGCGCAGGCCGCCTGGAAGGCCAGGCTGGTCTTGCCGGTGCCGCCCTTATTGTTCCAGAAGCCGTAGATCATAATGACATCCTCAAGTCGTTTTCGGACGTTGCTACGTCTAAATTGTACATCATTAGGTCCAAAGTATCCCGCCGATGCCCCGCGCCGCCAGCGAAGAGCCGGAGGCGAGGGTTTCATGGAAACCTTCCGACGCCCCATAACCGGGGTCGAGGAACGCAGGAACCGTAGTTATCGGTGAGAAGGATCTTGGGGGCTCAGCTGCGCTGAGTCCGCAGCTCAGCCCTGGCGAGGCGGGGCGATGTCGAGGAGCGCGGTGACCTCTGTGACGGCTTCGGCTCCGGGTTTGAGGTAGCGCATGGCGGTGCGCGGGTTGCGGTGGCGGGTCTTGGCCATGAGCAGGCCAAGGCCGATCTGCTGCTCTCCGAGATGGGTGGCTGCGGAGTGCCGGAGTTGGTGCAGGTCCCAGCCGGGTCGACCGTCGCCGGGACTCGTGTACTGGTCGAGCAGGACTCTGGCCCGGTCGTAGCCGAGGCGGGCGCGGCCGGTGGTCGGGCAGAGGTCTTTGGCCGGCGGACGTCGGGCGGAGCCGGGACGGCGTTCTGACAGGAACAGCGGGCCGCGGGTGCGTCCGGCGATCAGCCGTGGGAGCAGCCGGGCTGTGCCGGACGCCCAGTAGACGTATTCGACCGTGCCTCCTTTGGAGACCACGGCGGCGCGTCGCGCGTCCAGGTCCAGGTTCTCGACGTCGAGTGCGAGGATCTCGCTCGCGCGGGCGGCGGTCTCGTACAGCATCCGCCACAACGTCTTCTCCCGCAGCGGCACGTCCCGGCGGGTCAGCAGCCGCTCGATCTCGGCGCGGCTCAGGGCCTTGGTCTCGTCGACGTGCTCGCGGCGCCGCTCGGCCGAGGCCGGAAGCGCCGGGGCGGCGATCGAGTTCCTGGCGCACCACATGAGGAACGCAGCGACGGCGGCGCGGTTGCGGTTCCAGGTCGCCGGCATCGCCGCGCCCCACAGCTCCTCCAAGACCGCGGCGAGCCGGTCGCCGGAGACGCCGGCGAGCTGCCGGTGGGCTCCGAGCCGCTCGGCGACGCGATCCAGGACGGACGCGTAGGCGCGGCGGGTGTTCGGGTTGGCGCATCGCGGCGAGGACAGGAACCGGTCGACGGCCGTGCGGATCGTCATCGACTTCGTGCCGTCGATTGCGTGGATGGTGACGGTCACCTCCCGATGTACCGGATAACGTGCGGGTTCCGCGCAGTCCGGCGATCAGGGTCCTGGCTGCTCGGCGTCGCCCCGAGAGGGCTGATGTACGGGATAATGGGCCATTATCCCGTACGTTGATTCAGGACTTGGGGGCTGCCGCCGGTCTAGAGCTAGGGCAAGGCGATAGCGGCATTCACGTCGACGCGTAGCCGTTGTGCCCGAGGGTCGTTGAAGTCGGTCAGCAGATCGCGGGCCTCGAGCCACGCCTCGGAGGCGGCTGCGCTTTGCCCGAGGGCCGACAGCGCTGCAGCCAGATGGTCAAGGATCACCGCTTGCGGCCAAGGGTCGTGCAGGTCCCTGCAAAGGGTCAGGGCCGCGCGGTGAAAGTCGGCCGCCTCGTCGAACCGTCCCAGCGCGTGGTACGCCTGCCCAGTAGCATCGAAGGCGAATACTTCTCGTAGCCGGTCGCCGGACTGCCGACTGGCCGCAGCCGTAGATTGCAGTATTGTGAGGGCCTCCTCAGGCTGGTCCGTGGCAAGCAGCACCCGACCTTTGCACACGCCAGCCCAACGACCTTCGGTTTGCGAGTAGTGCGCGCGCTGGAGGTGATCGTTCGCCTCGGTAATGTGATCGAGTGCTTCCTCGGTTCGTCCCGTTTCGCTCTCAGTCAGGGCCAGTATCAGCAACACTTCGATGCGTGCAGATGCGTCGAATTCGCTGTCACTCAGGCAGTCGGCGCATGCGGCTCTAGCTTCGGCAAGAAGCCCGGCATCGTACAGAACATGTACAAGACCATTCCGGGAGGCATCGCTCCACCGCCGAGTCGCCTGCGGCGCTGCGGCGATTACTTGTTCAAAGCAATCTCGTGCCTCACGCAGCCTGCGCCCGCGCAAGTATGCGGCCCCCAGCGTAAATAGCGCCGCGGCGTTCTGGATCGTGGATCCAGCAGCTCGGGCCGCCTCCAGCGCTTCTCGGTGGATCTCAATTGCTTCGTCGATGCGGTGGGCTAGCCGCAGCTCGATACCCTGTCCCTGCAGGGCATGACTCGCTGCGCTGAGGTCACCGAGCCGGCGTGCACAGTCGAGTTCGATTTGTCCGAGGGCTAGCCACGCCGTTACGGGGTTCGTCTCGATGAATGGCCGCCACAAGGCCGCCAGCAGCGCCCAGGCGATCGCGTCGAATCCTGAGGTTGCCGCAGCACAGGCGGTGGCCACGAGATTGCCGGTTTCCCGATCGAGCCACGCAGTGGCCTCGGCACCGTCTGCGAAGGACACCACCGGGTCGGCGACTGGAGACTCCAAAACCACACCCCACGCCTGTGGGTCGAAGCCCGGATCGTGCGTCTTCAAGCGGTCGATAGCCGCAACCATGCACTGCAGGTACCAGTGGCCAAGGCGGGCGAGCGCGTCGTGGCGGTCCTTTGGATCTTCTAGGTGCGCGGCCTGGCCCTGGGCGTAGGCGCGTAGCAGGTCGTGGAACTGGTACCGCCCCTGGTCCGAGTGCTCGAGTAGGTGGGCGCCGGCGAGCGCATCCAGGTCCTGCTGCGCCTGGCGCAGGGAGACCTCAGCCAAGGCGGCGGCTGCATGTGGAGTGAAGCTGGCCCCGGGACACAGGCCAAGCAGCCGGAACATGCGGGCAGCAGTGGGGGACAGAGCACGGTAGGACCAGGCGAATACGGTGCGTACCGCGTCGGCCTCGTCGTCGTCCTGCGAGGAGAGTGCGTCCCACAGGGAGGATTCATCACACAAGTCATGGATTAGATCAGATAATGGCATCTTGGGACGAGCTGCGGCACGTTCGGCAGCAATGCGCAGCGCCAGCGGCAGTCTGGCGCACAGCCGGGCCAGTTCGGCGACCTCCTCGTCGCTGTCCTTGGCCCGGTAGGGGGCGGTAGTCGCCTGCAGCAGGTGGACGGCCTCGGCCTCGGGGAACACCTCTAGGGTTGCGCGGTGTGCACCGTCGCGGGCGACCAAACCGGATAGGCGGGAGCGGGAGGTGACCACTACCAGACAGCCATGGGCTCCGGGCAGCAGGGGTCGTACCTGCCCGACTGTGGCGGCGTTGTCGAGTACTACCAGTACGCGCCGCTCGGCTAGCAGGGACCGGTACAGGGCACTGCGCACTTCCACCTCGGACGGAACCGCTCCAGGTTCGATACCCAGCGCGATAAGGAACCGGGTCAGCGCCTGTCCGGCCTCGACTGGGTCGCCCGGGTCGTATCCGTGCAGGTTGATGTAGAGCTGGCCGTCTGGGAACAGCGCGCGATGTTGGTGGGCCCAGTGCACCGCCAAGGAGGTCTTGCCCACCCCGGCGGTGCCCGCGATCACGCACACTGCCGCGGCCATGCTCTGCCCGTCCTCTGCCAGCAGCGCTGCGTCCAGGCCGGCAAGGTCGGCGGTGCGGTTGACGAACCCATGTATGCGTCCCGGCAACTGCCGAGGGATTACGCTGCTGGGGGCTGGGCCGGTGTGAAAGTGGATGCCGCCAGCAATGTCGCGGGCCTGGACGACATCGCCAGCGTTGCCGGACAGGTCTGACCGCATGTCCCCGTTGCTACTGCTGCCGATGGCCACTGCTTCCCCTCCCGAGCGACCGGTCTTGCGTCCAGTGTTACACAGAGCTCTGATATATCGGGGTCGCCGTAGTATCCGCCGCAAAACCAACGGATATCCCTGACCAGCGGGAATGCGAGCCTTGACGCCGCATGATCGCCGGTCAGTACTCTGTCGCCGCGGCCTGGTCAGGCCGTCTTCGACGAGGTCTGACGGTCATGGAGGTTCGGCGTGGCGACGCGAGTGTTCACCGATGAGGAACTGATCAATCTGAGATCGTTCCCGGAGATCACGCCGAGCGAGCTCATCCGGTTCTTCACGCTGGCGCCTCCGGACATCGAGTTCGTCGACCCCGGGCGCGGACGCGGAGCGCCGGACAGGCTCGGGCTGGCCGTTCAGCTGTGCACGCTTCCTTGGCTCGGGTTCGTGCCGGACGATGTCACGGAGGCTCCGCCCGCAGCGGTGGCCAGGCTGTCAGAGCAGCTTCGAATACCGGTGGGTGAACTGCGGCACTACGCGGCCAAGCGCGAGCAGACCCGTACCGATCACCTGCTCCAGGTCGCCCGCTACCTGCGGTGGCGGGCGACCAAGGCGATGGAGCTCAAGGAGTTGGATGAGTTCTTGCTGGCCCGTGCGATGGAGCATGACTCGCCGTCGTTGCTGTTCACGTTGGCGTGCGAGCACATGAAGTCCTCGCGGGTGATCCGGCTGGGCGTGGTGAAGCTGCTGGAGCGGGTGGCGACCGCGAGGGCCGAGGCCGGCCGGGAGACGTACTCGCGGGTGGCGCACCTGCTGACGCCGTCGATGATGGCGGAACTGGACGGGCTGCTGCACCACGACGCCGCGGTGCGCGGGACCCGGCTGAAGTGGCTGACCACGCCGCCGGTGTCGGATTCCCCGGACTCGATCAAGAAGGAGATCGGGAAGCTGGCGTTCCTGCGTGACCTGGACGCGCACACCATGGATTTGTCGATGCTTCCCGCCGAGCGGCGCCGGTTCCTGCACTCGGTCGGGCACCGGCTGACCGGGCAGGCGCTGCTACGCCGGGAGTCCTCCCGCCGCCACCCGATCCTGTTGGCCGTGCTGGCGCAGTCGGCGATCGGCACGCTGGACGACGTGGTGGCGCTGTTCGACCAGTCGGTCTCCGCCCGGGAGAGCCGGGCCAAGCGGAAGCTGACCGCCACCCTGGCCGACCGGGCGAAGTCCGCGGAGGAGCGGTTGGCGCTGCTGGACGACATCCTTCCCGTGGTGGTGGACGTCGGGATCCCCGATGAGGAGGTCGGGGCGATCCTGCGCGGGTTCGGCCTGGAGCGGCTGCGCGGCGCGCTCGCGACGGCGCAGCGGCGGTTGCCGCGCGACCACGGGCACCTGGCGCTGATGACCGAGTCGTACAACCACCTGCGGGAGTTCACCCCGGCAGTGCTGGACGCGGTCGAGTTCGCCGGCGGCACCACTGCCGCGGGGCTGATGGAGGCGGTGAAGGTTCTCAGGGGCCTGAACCGGCGCAAGGGCCGCAACGTGCCGGACGGCGCTCCGGACGACTTCGTGCCGGCCCGCTGGCGCGGCTACCTGGCCGACGCGATCGCGGCCGGGGACTCGGTCGCCTACCGGCACTTCTGGGAGCTCACCGTGCTGCTGGCACTGCGCGACGGGCTGCGCTCGGGCGACGTGTGGGTGCCAGGCTCCCGCCGCTACGCCAACCCGGCCTCCTACCTGTTCACTCCCTCCCAGTGGGAGCCCAAACGGGTCGAGTTCTGCCACCTGGTCGGCAAGTCGCCGAAGGCCGCCGACGCGCTGAAGGCGGCGTTCGACGAGCACGCCACAGCGATGACCGACCTGGAGAGCGTGCTGGCGAAGTCGAAGGGAAAGGTCGGCGAGGTCCGCATCGACGACAACGGTGACCTGGTCATCCCGCAGTTGACCGCCGAAGACGTCCCGGCCGAGGTGGACGAGCTGCGCAAGGAGCTGATCTCCAGGCTGCCGTTCGCTCCGATCGCCTCGCTGCTGATCGAGCTGGACCGGCGTACCGGGTTCCTGGAGTGCTTCACCCACGCTGGCGGCAAGCAGGCCCGAAGCCCGCAGCTGAAGCGGAACCTCCTCGCGGTCCTGATCGGGCACGCGACCAACCTCGGGCTCACGCGCATGGCCGAGGCCACCGGGATCAGCTACGACGTGCTGGCCTGGACGGCCGAGTGGTACCTGCGGGAGGAGACACTGGCAGCGGCGAATGCGGCGATCGTGGACTACCACCATCGGCTACCGCTTACGCAGACGTTCGGCGGCGGCACGCTGTCCTCGTCGGACGGGCAGCGGTTCCCGGTGCGTGGGAAGTCGACCACGGCGCGGGCGGCGAAGAAGTGGTTCGCCGACCGGGGCCTGTCCACCTATACCTGGGTGTCGGACCAGTACTCGACCTACGGCACGAAGATCATTGTGGTGACGCACCGGGAGGCGCAATACGTTCTGGACGAGATCATGGGCAACGCCACTGATCTTCCGATCACCGAGCACGCGACCGACACTCACGGGGTGACGCTCGTCAACTTCGGTTTGTTCGACCTCGTGGGTCTGCAGCTGTCCCCGAGGATCCGGGACCTGGGGAAGGTGACGCTATACAGGACCGGGCCGCGTGCGCAGGCGGTGAGCCAGTGGCCGATCGGCGGGCACCTGCTGACCAGGCGCCTGAATCAGGATCTGGTCACCGAGCACTGGGATGACTTGCTGCGTCTGGCGGGGTCGGTGAAGTTCGGACAGGCCACCGCCTCGCTGATCGTGGGGAAGCTCTCCGCGTCCAGCCGGCAGAATTCCCTGGCCGCGGCATTGAAGGAGTACGGGGCGCTGCGGCGGTCGATATACGCCGCCCGCTATCTGGCCGACGAGGGGTACCGCCGGCGGATCACCCGGCAGCTGAACAAAGGCGAGCACCTGCACGCGCTGCGCCGGGACCTGCGCTACGCCCACAACGGGGCGTTCACCTCCCGGCACCTGATGGGCCAGACCGAATCGGCGTGGTGCCTGACGCTGCTCACGAACGGAGTGGTGACCTGGACGACCGAGTACTACGGACTGGCCGTGGCCGCGATGCGCGCGGAGGGCCGGCACGTCGACGACGAGGCGCTGGCGCACATCTCCCCGGCGCACAGCGAGAACGTCAACTTCTTCGGCATCATCGACGTCGATGTGGAGGGCGAGCTGGCCAAGCTGGACGGCTCCGGCTACCGGCCGCTGCGCGACGTCTGGCCGGAAGCGTGAGACGGCACAGCGCCTCGCGGGTGGTGTCGGCGCAGGCTATGTGACGATGCGAAGCTCCCGATCATCAGGCAAGAGGATCGCCCGCGGCAGCCCGGCGTGCCCGCTGGAAGTCACGCAAGGCTGGCGGGAAGTCCCGTGCTGCGACGTGCATGCTCGTCCGGTCGGCCAAGGCCCTGGCGAGTGCGGCTCGTCCCAGCGGCTCGTCAACCTCGACGAGCCTGCGGGCCAGATTCACGCCTTCGTCGAAGCAGCGCCGCAGTTCGTCCGGAATACGCCAGGTCCGGAGCTCCCAAATCCTCACCGAACGCAGTGTGAGCTGGCGCTGCACCTCGACGAGTTCTCCGAGGTGTGCGGATGGCTCACGCTCGGCAAGGCCTGCGATACGGGCCACCTCCGCCTGGAGCCTGTCGTGTCCCTCGTTGAGGTATGCGCGGTGGCCCGTCGGGGCCCAGTGGAGATCTGAGAACAGCGGTGCCCCAGCCTCGTCGTGTGCGAGCTGGCCTCTCTTCGTCCGGCCGGTCAGCCGGATCAACAGGGCCCAGAACCCCAGGATGTTGCTCCAGTTTTTCGGTTCGCCGTCGGCCGCCAGCATCGTGAGCACCGCTTCGGTTTCCGCGTCGCAGCGCTCGGCCTCGTCCTCGCGCCCGTTCTGACGATCCATCCAGGCCAGGAGCAGCTGTTCCCAGATCACGAAGGCGTAGGCGCCGATGTGTTGATCGGCCTGTTGACGATCCTCGTTGACGAGCTCCTGCAGGGTGCTGCGGGCAGAGGCGTGGTGGCCGGCCGCCTCCATCTCTGCGATCCATGGGATCCTCGACCAAAAGTCCGTGGCCGACTTCTCCCGCTCATTCTCACGAACGATTGCTTCGAACAGGGCTGCCGCCTCTGCATGATCTCCGTCTTCGGCCAGCCTGCAAGCCAGCTGCGACGACCCGAACGTCGGGGACGACACAACGCCGCTGTCAAAAGCACGCTTGCTGGCCAGCGCCATCTCGCGGCAGGCTTCGAGCCCCTCAGCGCGGCGCCCCGCATCGCAGAGCCCGTGTTGATACTTCGTCAGTGCTTCGACCAGTACCTTCAATTCACGCGGATCGGCCTCGGCGGCGCTGCGTGCGACTTCGACGGCTTCCTGCCAGGCGGCTATCTGCTGTTCGCCGTGGAGGTCGTGACCGTGAGAGAGCAATGCGTCGACGAACATCTCTGTATACGCATCGGGCGTCGCGGTGCGCACCGTCCGGTACGCCGTGACCAGCGCCGCCGGCGACAGTCGGCGCCGATCCAACAACAGAGCCTGCGCACGAGCTACCTGGTCGTAGTCAACTCTCCCCGATTGAGTCATGCAGCGATTCTGAGGTCCGCTATTGCCTTGAACAAGGCAACTTCAGGGTGACATTCGTCCTAGGAAAATTGCTGGTCAACGTGTCAGAATGGTGTCGATAGCCTGCTTCCGTTCTCCACAACAGCAGCCAGAGCCTCGCGCTGTGGTGGGACAGCGGCTTCGGCCAACGCCAGGCGGTCGTGCTCGCGTAGCATGCGCATTACGGTCGCCGCCGACGGGTGCTGACCCTTCTTCGCACCCTTGGTGATGACCAGCTTCGCGGCGATCTCCCGCAGGCTCAGCTCCTGCCCGCGCAACAGCAGCGCCATCGACAGCATCGTCTCGTCGGACACTTGTGCTCCCCCGATGATCTTGCCCCGTCGCCGCGCCGATTCGTGGCCTTCCAGGGTGCGGTCACGGATGTACTCCCGCTCCATACCCGACAAGGCCGCCAACACGGTGAACACCACGCCAGACGGATCGTGCGAGCCCTTGAGCTCGCCGGTCAGGAATTCGAGACCCACATCGGACGCCCTCAGCTGCTCTGCGAGCATCGCCAGATCGATGCCGCGGCCGAGGCGTTTGTGCTCGTGAACAACCAGCGTCACGGCCACGCCGGAGGCCCGCAGCTCCCGAGTGAGTGCGATCGCGCGCTCAAACTCGGGGCGGGACGCGACCCTGGTCGAGATCTTCTCCGAGAAGATCCTCGTCGCCCCTGCCTCGGTCAGAGAATCGATCTGCGTGTCCAACGACTGGCGAGCAGTAGAGGCGCGTGCGTAGCCGATGCGGACATGGCCGGCCGGTGCAGCACCGGGGTTCGCCGGCCTCGGAAGCTCGGCCCAGTCCGAGCCGGGCTTGCGCACCGCCGGCATCGGAACCTTTAGCGCCTTCGCCAGATGCGGCACGAGCTTGAAGCGCGCAGTGTGATACTGCACCGCGACCTTCCCTGCGGCAGTGCGACATGGGGAGCCCGCCGGTACCGCGCACGTGGACATCGGGCAGTCGTTCGCCTCTACGACCTTGAAATCGTCGCTCACGATCCGAAAGTGTTTCATGAGTCTGTTTCGCATGCCAGTGCTTTTGAAACGACCCATGAAACGCCGAACCGCCTGGACGGCGGCTGCCGAGAGAGCTGTTTCATAGGTGACCGCCTATGAAACACGGGAGCACGGGGTCGCCTTCCAGGCCCTTCGCTGTTTCATGGGGTGTTGCATATGCCTGGACGGGTGAAACGCACCCATGAAACGATTCAGGGGTGAGTCCGGACCCGCACACACTCATCGAGTCGAATGACTGTCCAATGTCCAGCTGCGCTGTCCCGGCCGGCTCGCCGTGCCGTGCCGGCAAGGGGAAGGTCGCCGCGCAGTATCACACCGCGCGCTTCCGGCTTGTGCCGTCGCTGGCCAAAGCCCTCAACGTCCTTACTCCCGACATCCGCAAGCCTGGCTCGGCGTGGATCGAGCTGGCGCGACCGCGCGGCGCTGACGCGCAGCTGGTCGGACACGTCCGGATCGGCTACGCCCGCGCCTCCACCGCCCGCCAGTCCCTCGACAGCCAGGTCGACTCCCTGACTGCGGCAGACGTCGGCAGGATTTTCTCGGAGAAGATCTCGACCGCCACGGCCCGGCCCGAGCTGGAGGCCGCAGTCAAACTCGCCCGTGACATCCGCAGCTCCGGCGTGGCCGTCACCCTGGTTGTCCACGAGCACAAGCGGCTTGGCCGCGGCATCGATCTGGCCACACTGGCCGAACAGCTCAAGGCCAGCGACATCGGCCTGGAATTCCTCACCGGAGAACTCCAAGGATCACACGACCCTTCCGGAGTGGTGTTCACCGTGCTGGCTGCGCTGTCTGGGATGGAGCGCGAGTACATCCGTGATCGCACCCTGGAAGGGCACGAGTCAGCCCGCAAGCGTGGCAAGGCCATCGGCGGAGCTGGCGTCACCGACGACGCCATGCTCGCGATGGCCCTGCACCTGCGCGGTCAGGACCTCAGCCTGCGCGACATCGCCGCAAAGTTGGTCATCACCACTGGAGCCAAGAAGGGGAAGCACCCCTCGCCGGCCACCGTGATGCGCCTGCTGCGTGAGCATGACGAGAAGAGCGCGGCGGATTGATCGACCGGCACCCCGACATAGTCGGCGCCTTGTAGTTCTCTGTTGGAGAGAGGGTCATACCACGAGATGTCAGATCAGCGAGCGAATGGACGGGGCGACGGCTGACCGATGTGGTCTTACACGCCGTCGCAGCGCGTCGGACCGTTGGCCTTCGCCATGAACGTCGGCGCGGCGCTTGAAGCGATGCCCGGGTACGACGCGACCCTGGAGACCACCAGCACCGTGCTCGGTCCGACCCAGCGTGTCGAGTTCCACTCCGGTGCCCGTCAGGAACGGCCGGAGGTCACGGCCTACTTCGGAGAAGCCGAAGGGCTCTTCTGCGTTGTGCCGGACGCCTGCCGCGGCCCGCTTGTCCATTTGGACGGCCTGCAGCTCAACGGGCGCGACCCCTCGCAGTGGGAGGACGAGTTCGTGGAGTACGTAGCGTCGCGCGGCGTCGGGCTCTACTACTCTCCAGCGGGGTACGCGGGATCGGACGATTTCGGGCTGGTCATGCAGGTTCAGCCCGATGCCGACGCCTTGATCACCCGGCCCGTGCTGATCGTCGTCCGCGAACGAGCCTGCACGTTATGGGATTCCATGCCCCACGAGGAGATCACGCTCTACAGGTAGCAGCACCCGTCAGCCCGTGCGGCTATCTGTGGCGCCGTTTTGCGGCGCGCCAAGGTCGGAGCCGATCTGAATACGCCGACCGATGTCCAGGCGGACCTCGCCGTAGGGGCGTACGTGCCCCCAGAAGAGCGCGGTCAGACCGCGCCGGTCGGCGGGTCCGAGCAGATCGCGCCACCGCGGTTCGGCCAGGACGTTCTGAAGCATGAGTGTGTTGACGTAGACGAGGCTGGCTTGCAAGATGCGCAAGCACAGCACCGTCATCTCCACTTCGTCCTTACGGTTGGTGGAGATCTCGCCGCTCTTGCCGAAGGCGATGACGGAGTTCGCCCGGTTCCAGGACTCCACGACATTCAAGCCCTCCTCGATCTGGCGCTGGAGGTCGCGATCGCGCAGGTAGCGGGCGACGAATATGGTCCGGGCAGCCTTTCCGACCTCGAGCATCGCCTGGTACGCCGGGTGGGACACCGCGCCGCGGAAGCGGGACAACACTGCCTCGGCCGAGGCAGTACCCTGCTGGATCGCCGTGGCGTACTTGACGATCAGGTCGTAGTTGGCCTCGATCACGTCCCAACGGATCGGACGGTGCAGCGCCGGCGCCAGATGCGGATACGGGTCCTCGCCGCCGGGCAGGGCTGGCCGGTAGAGCCGAGTGTGGTTGATCCGCTTGATCCTCGGCAGCAGGTCGATATTGAGCAGCCGGGTAATGCCGAACCCGATCTCGGACTGGCCGTGGGTGTCGGTGTAGTTGCCCTCCACCTTCATGGTGGTGCCGTGGTGGATCGCGCCCTGCACCATCGCCGCCACCTCCAAGGCCGAAGCCCTGAGGACCTGGGAATGCACGACCACGTAGTTCTCCTCCACATGCCAGTAGACAAGCACCCCGCGGCCGCCGTAGCGGACGTGCCACTCGGTGAACAGGTTCTGATCCCAGGTGCGGAAGTGGGTGGAGTCGGAGGCCACGGCCGTGGACGCTTGCCCCCACAGGGTGCTGTCGCGGGCGACGAAGGTGGCATTGGCAATCGCCGTGGCGATCTCGGTCGCCACCGCCGGGGTGAGGTAGCGGCGGCGCACGTAACGGACGTCCTCCTCCGAGTGCGCCCCGTCCGGCGGGATCACCGCCTTGATGCCGGCGTTGGTGCCGTAGCCGTAGATCGCCAGGATGAGCCGCTCGGCCAGCACCTCGAACGGCAGCGAGGAGCCGACGGCAGCAGCGATTCGTGCCAGCGCCCCTGAGCGCAGCAGCGCCTCCTTCAGGATGTCGATCAGCGGCGTGGCGTGCCAGCGCCGGGCCACCTCGTGCTTGATCCGACGCAGGTTCCGCGGCTCGGGCTGCGGCTCCAGCGGGGACAGTCGGATCACCCCGGAGCTGCCGCGCTCACGGATGTCTACCCAACTCAGGCGGGGCAGGTCGTTGTTGAGCGAGGTCAGCGCCTGCTCGACGTCGGCGCGCAGCTCGGCCACGAACCGCGCTGGGTCCAGCGGCTTGCGCAGCTCGGCGTAGTAGTCGACGCGGCGGTCCTCGAAGTCCCGCGGCAAGTCGTCGTCGGGGTCCCTGTAGCGCTGGGCGCCGACCACCCAGATCTCCTTGCAGCGCAGCAGGTCCCGCAGCGTCCGGAACGCCGCGACCTCGTAGGCCTGGCGGACGGTGCGCTGCTTGTTGTCCTTGTCCGGCCGGTACACCAAAGTCGCCCAGTCGCCGTCGATGGCCTCGTGCCGCGGCGGCACCTCCCCGATTGGGTAGTACACCAGGTTCTGGGTCCTGGCGTGGCGCCTGACGTACTCCAGTGCCGCCAGCAGCGGGTGGCCAGGGACGACCGAGCCGAACTCCAGAACGTCCAGCAAGGCAACCATGCCGCGCCGATAGTGGTTGGTGTAGGAAGCTTTCAACGTGTGCTGGACCGTGCGCCGGTAGACCGGGCCCTTCGTCTTGTACTCGTGGATGATCTCCCGCAGCGTCTGCTCGCCGCCGACGATCGCCGGGAACACCACCTTCGACACCGGCCCGGCCGGCTCAGCGACGGCGGCCTCGGCGATGCGGAACAAGATGTGCTCCTTGCCGTCGACCCGCTTGAACGCGTTGACGAGCTCCTCTGTGACCTTTTTGTGGCTCTTCGCTCGTGTTTGTGGGTAGGGTCCTGATTCGCTATGGGTCAGGTTCTTCCTGGTAGGGGTCGGGCGTAGCCGGCCAGGCAGAGCCGGGTCATGGCGATCAGGGCGGGTGTCGAGCGGAAGCCGTAGGCCCGGCGGATGATCAGCCGGATCTTCTGGTTCATGGATTCGATCCGGCCGTTGCTCAGCCCGTAGGCCAGGGTGTTGGCGATCTCCGCGCGGCGGGGGCGGATGGTGCGGGCCAGCTCCACGAACGGTGCGAGTTTGCTGCGGCAGGCCCAGGCCAGCCAGGCGTCCAACAAGGCGATGCGTTCGGGGCCGCCGGGGGCGAACACCGCCCGCAGCTGTTCTTTGAGCAGGTAGGCCCGATACAGCGGCTTGTTGGTAGCCTGGATTATCGACAGCTTGGCCTGCTGGCGCTTCGTCAGGTCGCCGGGGTTCTTCCACAAGGCGTAGCGGGAGTCCTTCAAGGCGCGGGCGACCTCGCGCATCCCGGCGGCACGGGCGTCGTTCCACACCTGCCGCCGAACCCTGTCCAAAGCGTCGGTCGCCCACTTCACGACGTGAAACGGGTCCAGGCACACCGCGGCCCTCGGGCAGCGTTCGGCCAGCACCAGCGCGATCCACCCGGCACCGTCGGCTGAGACGTGCGTGATCAGCTCGCAGCGCTCCGGGCCCAGCGCGTCGAAGAATCTCCGCACGCTGTCCTTGCTGCGGCCTTCGGTGACGAACAGCAGCCGACCGGAGTCGTGGTCGACCACGATCGTCAGATACCGCTGGCCCTTCTTGAACGACACCTCGTCGATCCCGATCCGCCGGACCCCGTCCAGCCGATCGCCATCCTCGGCGTCCCGGTCGGGCATCACCCGGGCCAGGATCGCCCCGACGGTATGCCAGTTGATCCGCAACAAGGTGCCGATCACCGTCTTCGGCGCGGCCAGCGCGAACCAGGCCACCACCTCATCGAACGCCCGGGTATGCCCGGCACCGTGCCGGGCCCAGGGCACCGCCGCTATCACCACCCCGTGCACCGGGCAGGACACCCGCGGCAGCTCGGCCTCCAGGAACACTTTCAACACGCCATGATCCAGCGACCGCCAGCGACGGCGGCGACCCCGGTCATACAACGGAGCCCGCTCGCAGCAGATCCCGCACCGCGGCCGCCGCTCCCAACGCCGCTCCGGACGCACCGACACCACCACCACTGGATCGATCGGGTGAACATAGACCTGCTCGGCCACGGTGCGTCCGATCCCACCAGCCCGAAGCCATACATTCGAGGACACGTCGTGCACCGCCTTGAAGGTCGCTGATCTAGACACTCAGAAACCTAGAGCGGGGCACGACGTTTCTCGTTGATCAACACGGGCTGACCCACACATGCAGGCGAAGAGCCCTTTTTGTGGGCGCGGGCATCGATCCGGTGGACCGTGCCGATCAGCAGGTCGGTGAGATCATCGGTGATCTCCCGCTCGCGGGCATGCAGGAGTGCCGCCAGGAGCGTCACCGCCGACTCCCGTGAGCGCCGCCGCAGGTGTGACGGAGACTCCACCGCGCACCGCACCCGCCAACCAGCCAGTACCTTCGGCGCCACGTCCGCGAACACCCCATCCGGGACCTCGACCGCCCGTACCGACAGCAACTTGTCCATCTCGGCGATCATCGACTCCAGCGACACCCGGCCAGCCGCCGCCCGGATCCGGGAGAATACCGACTCCGGGCTGTCATACGGGTCTTCCTCCGTTCCGACCTGTTCTACGTCCAGCTCACCCCAGCCGACCAGCGCCAGCAGCCGGCCCCCGGGCTCGGTACCGATACGGGCTTCGATCCGCGCGAACCAGGTCTTCTCCGCTGTGGACAGCGCCGCGGAGACCACGCGACCCACCCGGCCGTCGGTCGGCGGCTCGATCCGTTCCTCGCTCATCTTCTTCAGCAGCTCGCCCCGAGCCCGGTCCGCGTCCCGCTCGGCGTGCGCGACGTTCACCGCCAGCCA
Source organism: Catenulispora rubra (assembly GCF_015356825.1). Classification (GTDB taxonomy): domain Bacteria; phylum Actinomycetota; class Actinomycetes; order Streptomycetales; family Catenulisporaceae; genus Catenulispora; species Catenulispora rubra. The sequence continues at coordinate 49,497 of NZ_JAACYW010000056.1, forward strand.
CTCGGCCAGCTTGTCGGCGTCGGCCACCGAGCACTCGCGGAACCCCAGATGAGCCCGGATCTGTTTGCGGTGCTCCTTGGACGTACGCCCCGACCAGTTGTAGAGGCCGAAGCCCGATGCCGGCAGCTTCAGCTGAGCGGCGACGTGCTCCACCACCTCCTCTGCGAACTCGAACCGCCTGCGCGGAAAGCGGCCGTGGAAGGTGTAGAACTTCAGCATCAAGGCGAAGGCGAGCTTGGTGTCCTGATGTCGCCCGAACAACAACGCGTCCTCGTCAGGCAGCACCGTCCAGTGCTCGACGAGTTCGTCCATACCGACCAGCCGTCGTCCCATGACCGCGCATCATGCTCCGAGCCGGTACCACGAGACACCGTGTTGCAGAAATCGTGACTGATCAGACTAGGCCAGCAACCATGATCAGCGTTTATGTACCTGATGACACGATCGTTAACGGCACCCCAAATCCGACGCTGCGCGTGGAGACCATGCCGGTCTCGGCGATCGCCGGTCCACGAGGCAACTGCGGCGGCTGACTGACCACGCTCACCCCTGACACCCACTGGGGGTCTCTCCGCTCTGCCGCTCCGCATAACTTACATTATGCGGATACTGTTTCCTTGCGTAGCATTACAGAGTTGCCTTGCATTACATGTATCGCAACGTAATGAAACTGTATTGCGCATGACGGTGCGGAGTGGCGGTGCGGGAGGGAGGTGCGGGGTCCGGGAAGATGGGGGTGTGAGTGATGAGTGGAGTGCTGGGGCGCGGCCGTTGTGCAAGTTCGAGCGGTTGGGGCGGTGTTCGCGGCCTGTGAAGGAGACGTTGCCGGGGAGTCGGGGGCGGCGGCATGAGTACTGCGATGACCCTGGGCACAATGCTGTGACGTTCAATCGGGCGCGGACGGCGGCGGCTCGGGCGGAGGCTGCTGCGGCTTCGGGG
>NZ_JAACYW010000560.1 GCF_015356825.1 Catenulispora rubra
GCCCTCCCCCGGCTCCTTGACCCCCGGCCACTCCTTGGCGACCCGCGCGGCCAGCACGAAGTCCTTGCGCAGCGGATGCCCGTCGAAGCCGTCGGGCAGGAGCAGCGGGACCAGGTTCGGGTGGTTGGTGAACGTGATGCCGAACATCTCGAACGTCTCGCGCTCGTGCCAGTTCGCGCCGCGGTAGACGTGCACGGCCGAGGGCAGCTCGGGCTTGTCCTTCGGGATGCGGGTCCTGATCAGCAGCCGGGTCGCCCGCTCGTCGCCCTCGATCTTGGCGACGTGCGCGAAGACGTCGAACCCGGCCGTCTCCTCGTCGACGGCGGTCAGCCAGTCGAAGAACGTGTAGCCGAACCCGTGGGCCCGCTCCAGGGTGGCCAGCCAGTTCTCGGAGGCGACGGTGACGGTCCGTTCGCCGAAGGTCTCCTGGACGTCGTCCCAGGTCTCGGTCTCAGTCATCGTCGGCGTCCGGCTTCTGGTTGAGGATGTTGAGACCGATGTCGCGGGAGCGCCGCAGCTCCTTCGGGTAGCGGCGGTAGAAGAGCTTCGGCGGCTTCGGCTTCTCCACGACCGGGAGGAGGACCGTCGGGGCGTCTTCGCGCGGAGGGAGCAGGGAGACCGGCGCCTGGGCCGTCGCGAGGATGTCCGTGATGGTCTTCGTATCGGCGACGGTTTGGGGGGAGCCCTTAGCGGCGGTGGACCCTGTTGCCCCTGCGGAGAGATGCTTAGGAGAGCGACGCATAAAGGGAAGCCGCGGTGCGTTCCGGGGGTCGCGTCCGCTATAGCGCGCCGAGAGATCTTCGGCTGCAATCTTTTCCTGCAGCTTAATGATTCCTTGAAGCAACGCTTCAGGACGCGGAGGGCAGCCCGGTACGTAGACGTCTACAGGGATGACCTGATCGACACCCTTGGTGACGCAGTACGAGTCCCAGTACGGGCCCCCGCAGTTGGAGCAGGAGCCGAAGGAGATCACGTACTTGGGTTCGGGCATCTGGTCGTACAAGCGCTTCACGGCCGGGGCCATCTTGTCCGAGACCGTGCCGGAGACCACCATCAGGTCCGCCTGCCGCGGTCCCGGCGCGAAGGGGATGACGCCCAAACGGATGAAGTCGTGGCGGGCCATGGAGGTGGCGATGAACTCGATCGCGCAGCAGGCCAGGCCGAAGTTGAAGACCCAGAGGGAGTAGCGGCGTCCCCAGTTGAGGACGACGCGCATCGGCGCCGGGGCGGCACTGTTGAGGAATCCCAGAGAGGCTCCGGTTCCCTCTGCAGAGCTCTGCGCAGGGGCGCCTACGCGCGGGATGGGGAGGTCTACAGCCATGCGAGCACACCCTTCTTGTAGGCGTACAGCAAGCCGACCGCCAGGAAGCCGAGGAAGACGAACATCTCCACGAGCGTCGTCCCCTTGAAGCCGGGTGCCGCGAAGATGGTCGCCCAGGGGAACAGATATACGGCGTCTACAGCGAAGATGGCGTATAGGAACGCATATACGTAATAGCGGACCTGCGTATGGGCCCACCCCTCGCCGACCGGGTCGACGCCGCATTCGTAGGTGAGGAGCTTCTCGGGGGTCGGCGCGTGAGGGCTCAACAATCGGTTGGCCCCGAACGCGGTCGCCACGAACGCCACTCCCAGGAGCAGGAGGATCCCGACCACGGAGTAGGCACTGAAGTACGTACCGTTACTCCCTGTGCCCGCCGCGTTTCCGACCGCTGCGACGGCCGGTCCATGCCCTGTCATGACTGACAGGTTAGTGGTCCGGCCGCGCTGCGTTGAGCACGGCGCCGTCCAGTGGACCGGTGGACCGACCTCCGTCCGCGGCGGGGATCAGGCGGCGGCGGCTTCGAGCAGCCAGTGGGGGTCCTGCCAGACCACGGTGAAGCTGCGGGTGGTGCCGGCGCCGGAGGGCGGGGGGTCGTTCACGGTGACGGTCATGGTGGTCGGGGTCGCGCCGGGCTTGACGTCGGTCACCTGGCGGCCGCGCAGGTAGTCGGCGCTGATGTTCGACCAGTGGTCCTGGAAGTACTTCTCGCACTGCGGCATCGGGTCGCCCTGCCCGTTCCAGCCCGCGCTCTTGGCGGCGCCCTGCTGCGCCCCGACGGTCTGGGAAGCGCAGACGGTCTGGAAGTCGTGCGCGGCGGCGGCGCCGTAGAGCCCGCGCAGAACGACGTCGCGCGCGCCCGGCGCCCCCTGCTGCGCACCGATCGGCCCGGCGGCCGCGGTGGTGGTCGGGGCCTGCGACGCGGCGGCGGCGGGCTTGTTGGAGCCGCCGGACAGGGCGAGGATCGCGGCCACGACGCCGCCGATGACGACGATGCCCGCGACGGCCAGGACGACGATGCGCTTGGTGCTGGACCAGGAGGACCAGCCCTTGTGGACGCTGGTGTCGAGGAGGGTGGGGGTCGGGCCGTGGGGGCGCTCGGGAACGCCGTAGGGGGACTC
>NZ_JAACYW010000561.1 GCF_015356825.1 Catenulispora rubra
GATCGGGCAGGCTGGTCGGGCCGAATCCAGCGCGCGCCGGCCAGGTAGCCGGCGGCGGTTGCTCCGCCGGTGACCACGATCCCCCACACCGTCGCGTCGGAACGGTGCACGTAGAAGACGATGATCGCCACGACGGTAAGCGCTACCAGGTACCGGTCCGCGGCCCGCGCGAAGCCGTGGCGGAAGCCGGTTCGCGGGGTGTTGCGCATGACGCGCGCGCCGACCAGTCCGACGGCCAGCATGACGAGCGAGATGAAGACCAGCGGGTACGTGGCCGGCGTCGCGTCCACGACGGCGAACGTCCCCCGCGCGCTCTGGACGCTGACCACGTTGCCCTGCACGACCCGTGCGGTGACCTTGTCGCCCTTGTGCGGGTCGAAGGCGGGCCAGTCCGCCTCCGCGAACGGGATCTGCGGGCCTGGCGTGGTCGACGGCGGGATGTCGAGGGTGATCCAGCCCGTCAGTACTGAACGGGAGGCGCTGTGCGTGCCGTTGGTGACGGTGAGCGTGCGCCGTATCGCGCCGGTGTCGGTGACCGTGGCGGGCTTGTCGACCCAGCAGAAGGCGCTCTGCTGCGCGGTCTGCGACGAGCTGCACGCGGCGGCGCGGCTGGCGCTCGCTCCCGCGTCACTGTGCGTGACCGTGATCGCCCAGAACACGGCTGCGGCGGTCACCATCGCGGCGGATACGAACGTGCCGAACGGAATGCGAGTCATCTAGTCCCCCCGGTGCACAGATACTCGGTGCGTAATGCGTGCGTCGCACGTAGTGCGTAAGGCGTAAGGCCCGGCTGACAGTGTCCTGCCACGTATCTGGGCCGCGGAGGGGATTCCTTAAACCTCCCGGCTACGATCGTTCTCATGTCGAGCACGTCGAAGTTCCTGCGCGATCTGGCTAAGAAGACCAACACGGCTTCGGCCGCGCGCGCCGTCCTGAAGGCCACGCATCTGAAGTCCGGGCCTGGGCGGCTGGGAGATCCGCGCGTGGGGCTTCCGGCGTCTGTGCTTCCCGCGGGTGGGAACCGTATTACTGCGGAGAACGCTAAGGCCGGCTCTGCAGAGTGGCGGATGGGTACGGGGAAGTCGCGGCCGGGGACGGACTACGAGCGGCAGATCAAGGGCTACGCGTCGAGCGATTCGGTGGCTGTCGGCGAGGCGATTGATTTCCACGTAGCGGTGGAGCCTGCGGGGTCGTTCACGATCTCCGTCTACCGCCTCGGCTACTACGGCGGGGCCTCGGCGCGGCAGGTTCTGGTGTCGCCGACGCTGACCGTTGGGCCGCAGCCGGTTCCTGCGGCCGATCCGGAGACGGGGCGTATCGCGGTGGAGTGGCCGGTGGCGTGGACGCTGGACGTGCCTAAGGAGTGGGTGTCGGGGACGTATGTAGCGGTTCTGGACAAGGCCGACGGGTTCCGCAACTACGTGCCGTTCGTTGTGCGGGACGACGAGGCTGCGGCGGACTTTCTCGTGGTGCTGCCGTCGACGAGTTGGCAGGCTTACAACTGGTGGCCGCGGGACGGTATTACCGGTCGGAACGTCTACTACGGCTATGTCACTAAGGAAGCTGCGGAAGGGGACTCTGCGCTTAAGGCGAAGTTCTCTGCAGACGCGCGGGGATGGATCTCCAATCCTGCGCGCGCTACGCAGGTCTCGTTTGCGCGGCCGTACTTTGCGGACGGGTTGCCGGACGGGTTCGTGCGCGAACAGTCGTTCATCCAGTGGGCTGAAGGCATGGGGTACGACCTCACCTACGCCACCGGGCTGGACCTGCACGCAGGGCGCATTGATCCGGGCAAGTACCGGGGTCTGATCTTCGCCGGTCATGACGAGTACTGGTCTACCGATATGTATCGGCATGCAGAGGAGGCGGTCGCGGGGGGAACGTCTCTGGCGTTCCTCACTGCGAACAACGCCTATTGGCATGTGCGTATTGACGAGTCGACGCGGACTATGTCGTGTTACAAGGGCTTCGAGGATCCGGACGTCGAGGACTTCCCGACTGGGATGTGGCGGGCTGGCGAAGGGCATCCGCGCGCTGAGCAACAGCTCATGGGGGTGCAGTACAGCGGGATTCTTAAGGGCCGGCATGCGTTGGTGGTCCGGGAGGCCGGGCACTGGTTCTGGGCCGGCACCGGGTTGAAGGATGGGGACGAGATCCCCGGGCTGCTCGGCGGCGAGGCCGACTCGCTCTTCGAGGCGATGCCGAAGGCGAAGGCGGAGGAGCAGGCGCTGCTGACCGCGACGCCGTACACGATCAGCAATGGGACGCAGTTCGTGCAGAACACGAGCGTCTACCGGGCGGCTAGCGGCACTTGGGTGTTCACCGCGGGGACGTTTTTGTGGCCGCTGGGGTTGGGGCACCCGGGGTATCAGGACAAGCGGGTTACGCGGGCTATGGCGAACTTTTTGGGGCGGGTGGCGGGGTAGGGGAGCTG
>NZ_JAACYW010000562.1 GCF_015356825.1 Catenulispora rubra
GGATAGCCGCCACCACCGCCGGCGCGCTGTACGTCGTCCTCGGCCTCGCCGCCGCAGCAGCCACAGCCCTCCTGATAGCAGCGCCACCCCTCCTGATCGAAGGCGTCGCAGGCCTAGCGCTCCTCCCGGCCCTAGGCGGCGCCCTGACCACCGCTCTCACCGAAACCCGCTACCGCGAACCAGCCGCAGCCGCATTCGTCACCACCGCCTCCGGCATCACCGTCGCAGGCATCGGAGCGGCCTTCTGGGGCCTCCTCGTAGGCCTGGCGCTCCTGGCAACATCCCAGTTCCGAAGCCATCAAGTGAACAACGCGTGACCGATCGCAACCACCAGCTACCACAGGGTGGACCCCAAGACCCCAGATGGATAAGCTGGCACGTCGGATCTCAGCACCCAGATCTACCAAGGGGAGAAGCAAGGTGTCCGCAAAGAAGCTCACGGCAGCCGCCGCGACAGCCCTCGCCGCCGCCACTTCTTTGGCGGTGCCAGCCCACGCGGGCGTCACGCCGGCCACGTTCCCTGGCCTCAATGGGAAGCTGACGGTCTCGACTGGCGACAACCAGCTGCACTTCATCGCCGCGGGCGGCACCACGGCCGAGAGCATGCCGTCTCAGGCGGTCGCTGGGGCGGAGTGGGCACCGGACGGAAGCCGCGTCGCCTACATCGACGAGCACGGCGGCCTGATCTCGGCTCGGTACGACGGCACCGATCCCATAGTCGTGGCGTCGGGCCTGAGCACTGACTCGCACCCGACGTGGATGAACGGTGGCAGCTTCCTCGTCTACGCGCGGAACGGGAACCTCTACAAGGTCCCGAGCCTCGGTGGTACCGCGCCAGTAGTGCTCAGTGCCGGGCACCAGCAGGGCGACCAGGATTCCGCTCCTCAGGGCGGCGCGAACGGCGTGCTCGTATTCCAGCGCATAGACGGCAGGACGAACACGCCCGGAATCTGGGTCTACAACGGTTACTCGGACAGCCAGCACTTCGTTCTGAACTCCGGCGGTGGTCACAACCCTTCGCTCTCTCCTGATGCGAAGACGGTCGTCTTCTCGCAGCTGGACCACCAGTACCCCAAGCCGGGCCTGCAGATCTGGTCCATCGGGGTCGACGGCTCGAACCTCACTCAGCTGACCAAGGACGCCGGCACGAACGTCAGCAACGACCGTCCTGTGTGGTCTCCGGACGGCGGCACCATCGCGTTCGACAACACCGTCAACGGCGAGATCATGACCATGGCGCCCTCGCCGGGGGCGAAGGAGAACGCCCTCAGCCCCAGCGACAACGGCCGGCTCTCCTGGCAACCCACTGCGAACATGTCGCAGCCGCCGTCCGCCGCCAACCCGGTCAACCTCGTCGAGCGCCTGGACGGTCCCGACCGCATCGGCACCGCGAACCAGGTCTCGGGCTGGTCCTACGGGAACCAGCAGGCGAACGTCGTCGTCCTGGCGCGGCAGGACATCTTCGCCGACGCGCTGGCCGGGTCGGCGCTCGCCGCGCGGTTCCACGGGCCGCTGCTGCTGACGCCGACCGGGAACCTCGACGGCCGGACGCTGGCCGAGCTCAAGCGGGTCCTGAAGCCGGGCTCGTTCGTGTACGTGCTGGGGCAGACGAAGGCGATCTCGGCGAACACCTTCAACCAGGTCGCGGCGGCCGGGTTCCGGCCGACGCGCATCGGCGGGCAGGACCGGTTCGAGACCGCGGTCGACATCGCCGAGACGATCGTCCCGGACTACACGCACAACCCCGTCACCATCCTCGCCGCGACCGGGCTCAACTTCCCCGACGCGCTCGCGGCCGGCGCGGTGGCGGGTTCGCGGCCGAACACCGTCGTCGTGCTCACCTCCGACACGAAGATGCCGTCGGAGACTCAGGCGTTCCTGAACGCGGTGCCGCAGCGGACCGTGTACGGCGTCGGCGGCGAGGCGGTCAGTGCGCTGAACTCGGTGCGGATGTCGGCGGCGCAGGTCTACGGCGCGAACCGGTTCGTGACCGCCGCGATCGTGGCGCACACGTTCTTCGGCGGCCCGCAGGTTGTCGGGATCGCGACCGGCTTCAACTTCCCCGACGCGCTGGCCGGTGGCGCGCTCGCCGGCAGTGTCGGCGGCCCGCTGCTGCTGACCGGTCCCACCGGGCTGCCCAGCGAGACGGAGGACTACCTGCGCAGCGCCTCGGGCTCGGTCTCGGACGCCATCCTGTTCGGCGGCCCCGCGGTCATCACCGCGGACCAGCAGAACCAGGTCGGCGAGCTCATCAGCCAGCCCGGCCAGTGGGAGTTCGCGGAGAACAACCCCTCCGCCCACACCGGCCCCCGCTAGGCCGACGCCGAACACCACGTTCCCCCAGAGGGCGACGACGCCACCCGGCGTCGTCGCCCTCTCGCCATCCCGCCGACTACCCACAGTGACCACCGCCCCGAACCGGCTATCCTGAAC
>NZ_JAACYW010000563.1 GCF_015356825.1 Catenulispora rubra
GATCAGTGGTGCGGGCATGGCGTTCAAGATAGCCAGTGGGGGCCGGCGGGCCGTGGTGTGGTGGTGTGGTGGTGTGGTCGGCGGGCGGCCCGTCCGAGCCCATCGGGGCCGCCCGCCGCCGGGCCGCGTGTCACGCCCCATTCGCTGACACGCGGCCGTCTTCCCCCGGTCTGGCGGCAGGTCGAGGCGGCTGCCCCGGGCCTGGTCGACCTCGGTGACGTAGAAGACCTCATCGTAGGTGCGCCGCGGGGCCGCGGTCGAGACGTCTGGCTGAATACGGCGGATCTCGTAGTACCAGCGGCCGGTCACGGCCATCGTCCAGGAGAGCTGGATCTCAGCTGTCGAGACGTTGACGCGCCCGGTCCCCTCATGAATGACAACACACGAAGAAAGCGCTTTAGCTCCCCGTGAGAATCTCACCGCGAAACTGATCGGTCAATGGCCGCGCCATGCTGTACGCTCTCCCGGCGCCCGCCTTCTGGGCGCTCGGGGTTGGGTGATCTGGGGGGATACACCATGTACGCAGAACTGCCGTGCTCAGATCCGGACTGCCGGACCGTCGCGAGCGTGCCGTCGAGCCTGCTGCCGTTGCGGCTGCGGGTCGTCGTGCAGCCGGCCGGGGTGTCGCTGGGAGACGACGCGTTCACCGCCGACTTCCATCCGGACTTGGTCGGAGCGGTAGTAGTGAAGGGACGCCAGGACGAGCCGCTGGTGCTGACGCGGCATCTGGCCGCGACGTGGCAGGTGCCGGCGGAGCGGCTGTGGGAGGACGCGCTCGTCTCGCTGGGCGTGGAGCCGCTGGATGTACAGCGCTTTACCTTGCCCGACGTGCCCGACCGCCGCACCGAGGCCTACTCGGTGACCGGGGTCGGCTGGCCGGGGGTGGCGCACATGTTCCGGCTGGAACAGGCGCTGGGGTGGCGGCTGCCGCTCGGGGCGCTGGTGATGGTGACGGACGCCAACTCGTTCGTCGCGCTGCCGCTGGCGTCGAACGCGACGTTGGCCGGGGCGTCCGCGCTCTGGGACCTCAACGAGACGCTGCGCCGGGAGAGGCCGGAGCCGCTGCCGCCGCGGATGCTGTGGGTGCGCGGCTGGGCAGTGCACGACCTCGGCGCGGGCGTCGTCGACGGACGGTTCACGGCCGAGGTGCCGCGCGAGCTTCGGGCGGCGTTGGCGCAGCTGAACTAGAGCGGCGGGGACAGAGGCAGCGCGACGCCGCCTCAGCCCGCGAAAGGCTCAGCCCCGAGCCGGGCCGGGCCGGGGCCGGGGCAGGGCCGAGTCGGCCGGACCAGCCAGCCCGGCCGCAAACCCCTCACTCCACCCGCGCCAGCACCGCCGTCACGACCAGCAGCGCCAGCGCCAACCCGAGCGCCGCGCCGATGCTCTGGTGCAGCACCAGCAGCCCGCCGCACAGCGCGCCGGCGAAGATGCAGCCCAGCGACAGCAGCCGGCGCATCGTCGGCTTGCCGAAGGGGTCGGCGGCGATGCCGGTGACCGTCATCGTGAGCACCGTCGTGGTCAGGTCCGGGACGGCGAGCTTGCGGACCACCGCGTTCTGCACGCCGAAGCCGAAGGCCAGGATCGCGGTGAGCTGGGCGTGCGTGGAGGTCTTCGCGTCGTCCTCCAGCGCGGCGATCAGCAGGGCGACCGCGACGAACACCGCGTGCGCCGCCACCGCGTTCGCCAGCCGGTGGTGCTCGGCGTCGCCGGGGGTGCGGCGGGCCAGCCGGGTCTCGGTCCGGGCCCCGGCCGCGAAGCAGGCGATGGCCAGGCACGGGGCCCAGACCGTCAGGCCCTTGGCGCCGGCCAGGGCGAAGCCGAGGAAGACCACGTTGCCGGTCATGTTGGCCACGAAGATGTGGTTCAGGGCCAGGTAGCTGACGGCGTCCACGACGCCGGTGACGAGCGTGGCGACGATCAGCGGGCCCGGGAGGACGCCGTGCTTGGCGGCCCCGCCGTCGTAGAGGCGGTCGGACAGGCGCAGCAGTGCGGCTTTCACGGAGGTGATTAGACCAGATGCCTGGCATCGCAGCCGCCGGTCGGGGACGTGTCCCGTTCACGGCGCGCCCGGGCGGGTATGGGTCAGAGCGTGACGAAAGGAACAGACAGCTTCGCCTTCCCCTCCGGCGGGACCGTCGTCGAACTCGCCTCCAGCGCCGAATGCCCGCCCGAGATCCGCGAGCGGGCCCTGCGCGCGCTAGCGGCCCGGGCCCGCGACGCCGCGGACGCCCGGCTGCTGATGGAGGCCCTGGGCCTGGTGGCGACGCCGCCGCGGATCCGGCCGACGCGGCGCCGGGGCCGCTCTGTCATCCGTTCGGTCGGCAGCGGAGGTGACGGCACGACACGGGAGTGATCCTGGGGGCCTGTGGCGCGTGCCCGCGCGCCGAGCCCGAAGAAGGAGGCCCGAGGCCAGATGAGCGACC
>NZ_JAACYW010000564.1 GCF_015356825.1 Catenulispora rubra
GTGCGCCACGAGGCGCTCTGTTGTATCCCCAGTTCAGCTGGGAGGAACTTGGAAGGAGGTTCCTGGGCCAGATGACTTACCTGGATCCGAAAGGTGAAGGGGACAGCAGCATGTCAGGAAACCGGTGACCGGGCCCAGTCGTCAGGGGCGGTGCGCCGGGTGGCCCGCGCGATATGGCGAAGGCTGGATTGCTTGAAGCCCAATCCCCAGCGGATGCAAGTTCCCATCCGTCGGAAAGACGACCGTAACCGGCGTCAGGTTCTGCCCCCGTCTCGAAGCGTTGCCGGGGGCAACTTCCAGGGCCTGGAGCGATGCCCAGCGAGGGCATTGAAGGGGATGAGTGGGTCGCCTACGTCGCGCTATCTCGTGCAACAGAGACGAACGTGGGATCGCCTACGGGACGCGAGTCCTATGGCGACGGAGGCCTCGTAGTAGTCGTCGGAGTCACGACCGGCCGGGGAGGACGGGAAAGCCGTCCGCAGGGCGAAGGGGGCCAGGTGGTTCGGATTCCGATGGCCTGGAGGTATGCGTAATGCAGAGAGCCGAAACGGTGCTCGGGGTCCTGCGTGATCGCGGCATGCGCGGCCTGCCGTGCGATGAGCTGTATCGACAGCTGTTCAACCCGCAGTTGTATCTGTTGGCCTACGGGCGGATCTACGCCAACCACGGCGCGATGACGCCCGGGGCCACGCCGGAGACCGTGGACGGCATGTCCCAGATGAAGATCGGCCGGATCGTCGAGGCGATGCGTCACGAGCGCTACCGCTTCCATCCGGTGCGGCGGGTGCAGATCCCGAAGAAGAACGGGAAGATGCGCCCGCTGGGGCTGCCGACCTGGTCGGACAAGCTCGTCGGGGAGGTGGTGCGCCTGTTGTTGGAGGCGTACTACGAGCCGACGTTCTCCGATCGGTCGCACGGGTTCCGTCCCCGACGGGGCTGCCATACCGCGCTGCGGGAGGTGGCCTACACCTGGACCGGCACGGCCTGGTTCATCGAAGGGGACATCGCCGACTGCTTCGGGAGCCTGGACCATGAGGTCCTGCTGTCGATCCTCGGTGAGAAAATCCGTGACCAGCGGTTCCTGCGGCTGGTGCGCAACATGCTGACAGCCGGATACCTGGAGGACTGGAAGTGGGGAGCGACCCTCTCGGGTGCCCCGCAAGGCGGGGTGGCGTCCCCGATCCTGTCCAACATCTACCTGCACAAGCTGGACAAGTTCGTCGAGAAGGTTCTGATTCCGGAATACACGAAGGGGACTCGCCGAGCCCGCAGCCCGGCCTACCTGAAGCTGCAGACCCGGCTGGCCACGGCCCGCCGGCGCGGCGACCGCGACGAGGCCCGGCGGATCCGCCGGCTGATGCAGGCCATGCCGACCGCCGACCCGGACGATCCGAGTTACCGGCGGCTGCGCTACGTCCGCTACGCCGACGACCACCTGCTGGGCTTCACCGGACCCAAATCCGAGGCCGTGCAGATCAAAACGCGCCTGGCGGCGTTCCTGCGAGACGAACTCAAGCTGGAGCTGTCCGCCGACAAGACGCTGATCACCCACGCCCGCACCGGGGCGGCCCGGTTCCTCGGTTACGAGATCACCGTCCAGCACAACGACACCAAGCAGACCGGCCGCCGCCGAAGGGTCAACGGCCAGATCGCGCTGCGGGTGCCGAAGGACGTGATCAAGGCGAAGTGCCAGCCCTACCTCGCCCGCGGCAAACCCGCGAAGCGACCGGCCCTGAACAACAGCAGCGACCACGCGATCGTCGCCACGTTCGGGTCCGTCTATCGGGGCATCGTCCAGTACTACCTGCTGGCCGGAGACGTGTTCCGGCTGCACCGGCTGCGCTGGGTCATGGAGACCTCCATGCTCAAGACCCTGGCGGCCAAGCACCGCTCGACCGTGTCGAAGATGGCCGCGAAGCACAAGGTCAAAATCGACACGCCCAACGGGTCCCGGATCGCTTTCGAGGCCCGCATCGAGCGGCCCAGCAGGAAGCCGCTGGTGGCACGGTTCGGAGGGATTCCCCTGCACACCCAGCGGGCGGCCGAAATGGCCGACCGCGAACCGGTCCGCGTGGATTACCCGCAGAAGGAGTTGGTCGCCCGCCTGCTGGCGGACACCTGCGAGATCTGTGGATCCCGAGGAAACGTTCAGGTCCATCACATCCGGGCCCTGGCCGACCTCGCCCACGCCGGATGGCAACCGTCGGACTGGACGCGCGTCATGCTCGACAGACGACGCAAGACCGTCGTGGCCTGCGACGCCTGCCATGACCGCATCCACGCCGCACGACCAGCCAGATCCAACACGCCGTAACCACTGGAGAGCCGGATGACCGTAAACGGTCACGTCCGGTTCGGCGGGAGGCCGCGCGGAAAAAGGACCTGACCAGTTCAGGAACCTCGCCGCGCGGCCGACCCAAC
>NZ_JAACYW010000565.1 GCF_015356825.1 Catenulispora rubra
GTGGGGGTGTCGGGGACGGCGGTGTTGGTGGTGCCGTCGGGCGCGGCGGTGGCGTCGGGCGACTTGGCCGGGCGGTCGGACGCGGTCGCGTTGATCGCAGCGGCGGTGTCTGTGGCGTTGGCGCCGTTGGTCGCGCCGTCGGTCGCGCCGCTGGTCGCGTCAGACATTCTCGGCGGTCTGCGGGACCGGCGTGGCGGCCACCGCCGCGGCGACCACGGAGGCGGCGGTCCCGCCGCGCATCAGCGCGTCCTGGTTGAGCAGGATGCGGTGCGCCAGGACCGGTTCGGCGAGGGCCTTCACGTCGTCGGGGGTCAGGTAGACGCGGCCCTGCGAGGCGGCGCGGACCTGGGAGGCGCGGAGCAGGGCCAGGCTGCCGCGGGGGCTGGCGCCGAGCCGGACGTCGGGCATGGTGCGGGTGGCCGCGGCTATGTTCACGACGTAGGAGTAGACGCTCGGGGCCACGAAGACCTGCTCGGCCTGGTGGATCAGCACGGCCACCTCGTCGATGCCCATCACCGGCGGCAGGTCGGCCAGCCGCCGGGTCCGCTCCCGGCCCTGCAGCACCTCGACTTCGGCGGCGTGGTCGGGGTAGCCGAGCCGGATGCGCATCAGGAACCTGTCGAGCTGGGCCTCCGGGAGCGGGTAGGTGCCGTCCATGTCGACCGGGTTCTGCGTCGCGACGACCAGGAACGGCTGAGGCACCGGATGCGTGGTCCCGTCGACAGTGACGTTGCGCTCCTCCATCACCTCCAGCAGCGCGGCCTGGGTCTTCGGCGACGCGCGGTTGATCTCGTCCGCGAGCACGACGTGCGCGAACACCGGGCCGGCGTGGAACGCGAACTCCTGCGCCCGCTGGTCGAAGACGGTCACACCGGTGACGTCCGACGGCATCAGGTCGGGCGTGAACTGCACCCGGTTCCACGACGCACCGAGCGAAGCCGCCAGCGCCCGCGCCAGCGTGGTCTTACCGGTACCGGGCACATCCTCCACGAGCAGGTGCCCCTCAGCCAGCAGACAGGTCAGAGCAAGCTCGACCGCTGAGACCTTGCCCCGCACGACTTCGCAGATCGCATCCCGCAGCAGGGCGAACCCGGCGGCGAAGTGCTCGCCGGACAGCATCGGGCGGGGCTCGGTGACGGTCACGGTGGTCCTCGGCGGGTGGGGAGTCGGGGTGATCAGGGTAGTGGGTGCGGGGTTTCTGCGCGGGTGTCAGCCGGTGGGCGGGGTGCCCGAGCAGGCTGGCAGGCCATAGGTACTGACGCTGGTGCCGAACCACCATGTAGAGGCATAGCCCCAGTGGCCGTTCGCATTGACATAGATCCAGATGGTGCTCGCGGTGCCGGCGTCGTCGTGCGCGGGGTAGCCGCCGGTGACGTAGCAGTACGCATCGACGCCTCCGCCGTTGTTGACGGTTGTCACCCAGTCGCCGTGGCTTGAGTGGTCTGTGTACGAGGACTTCGTGCGCTGGATCCAGGTCGGGCAATTAGGCCAGTTGCAGGTGACCGGGCCCCAAACTGTGTAGTAGCCCTTGACGGCATCGAGGTTGATCGTGAGGCCGGCGGCGTCGACGACTGTTCGGCTCGCGGTTGCCGGGTTCGAGGTGCCGCCATCTGTGTGCGCCTTGACGTAGACCGTGTAACTGCGGCCTGGGATGAGACCTCCGATGGTGGTCGACGTGCCGTCCACGCTCTGTTCACTGGTCGGGGCGTTGGGGCCGGTCACCGTCACCAGGTATGTCAGGGTTCCGATGCCGGGGTTGCTCGGCTTGGTCCACGTGGCGACCAGGCTGTTGGCGCTACCGGACGGCGTGCTCAGCTTCAGAGCGGTCGGGTCTCCGGGCGAGAAGCAAGCGCGGCTGGCGACAGCCTTGGCGGGGGTGGTGAGACCGGTCGGACCGACCGCCGTCACCGTGAAGTCGTAGCTCGGTCCGCAGGCCAGGCCGCTGATGGTGACTTCAAGCGGATTGTTCGATGTCTGCTTGCCGGCGTTCTTGCTCACCGAGACCGTGTACGACTTGGTGTTTGTCGTGTCGCTCGGGTTCTGCCACTGCACGGTCACGCTGCCGTTGTTCCTTGAATCCGGCGTCACCGTCACCGCCTGCGGAGCCCCCGGCGGCACCGGAGCCGGTGTGCTCGACGGCGTGCTCGGCGGTGGCGGAGGCGTTGAGGACTTGCTCGGCAGCGACGAAGGCTTTGTTGAAGGCGATGTGCTTGGCGTCGTAGAGGGCGCGGTGGTCGGCGTCGGCTTGCTACTCGTCGAAGGCCCCGGGACTGGCACGCTCGTGCTCGGCGGGCCCTGCGGGCTGCTCGGGACCACCGGTTTCGTCGTCGGGGGTGCGCTCGACGTGCTGGTCGAGGTGACCGGTGGGGCTGAGGTCTCGTGGTTCTGTGTCGTGCTCTGCGTGGT
>NZ_JAACYW010000566.1 GCF_015356825.1 Catenulispora rubra
GGGTGGGTGACGGTGGGGTCGCCGTACCAGACGGTTTTGCTGCCGTCGGAGGCGCCGGGCTGGCGGCGGACGGTGAAGGAGAAGTCGTTGGTGCCGGTCTTGTCGTCGGCGTAGGCGGTTTTGGGCCGGACCCAGCTGTCGCCGTTGAGGAAGTCCTCGTTCATGTGGAACTCGTCGAACGGCTTGACCTTGACGCCGGGGGCGTGGTGCAGGCCGCCCATCGCGGCGCCGAGGGCCGCGCCCTGGAGCAGGCTCAGGCCGTCGATCGGCTGGCCGTTGACGCCGTCCATGATCAGCGAGGTCACGGTGTTGTTGGCGACCTGGGTGGCCATGTTGGCCCACTTGGGCGGGGCCCAGACGAGCTTGGAGGCGTCGGTCACGCCGGCCTCGGCGCTCTTGAAGAACTTGGGGGCGCCCTTCATCAGGGCGCCGGTGAGCGCGCCGTCGACCGCGCCGCCGATGGCGCCCATCTCGATGGTGTTCAGCGACAGGTTGCTGTCGAAACCGGCCCGGTCGCGCTTGACGAGGACCTGGTAGCCCTGGACCGCGAGGTCGCCAGCCTCCATCATCGCGGTGTTGGTGACGACCTTCTCGACCATCTGGGTCAGCAGCTTGGGCACGGTGGTGCGGATCGCGGCGATGCCGGCCTCGGCGATGGCCATGGTGGCGCCGAAGGTCTCCGGGGCGTTGGCGATGGCCTCGGCGATCATCGGAGCCATGATCGCCATGTTGATGACGGCGGTGCCCTTGCTGTACTCGCACTGCAGGGCGGCGTCGTGGATCTCCACGGCCATCGCGCGGGCGCCGGTAGACATGCCGGGCATGCCGTTGTTGACGACGTCGCGGAGGTTGCCGGTGTACTGCGTCATCGCCGGGCCGGAGTTGGAGACGTTGGCCCGGCGGACGGTGTCGACCATGTTGGCGTTGACGTCGTCGATGCGGTTGCTGAAGGTGCCGACCTGCTCGCCGAACTTGGCGATCTTGTCCTCATCGGCGTCCGGCCATTCGGAGCCGGTGAGTTTGAACAGCCAGCGGAGCGGCTCGGGGAGGTCGATGCCCATGTCAGGGTTCTGGGTGGGGGGTGGTGTGGGGGATGCCGGTGCTTGTTCCCGGGCCGGTGTGCGGGCCGGTGCCGGTGCTCGGCGGTAGGCCGAGGCCGGAGCCGAGGTTGGTGACGCCGCGCAGCGAGGCGTCGTCGGTCGCGCGGTAGTCGGAGGCCATCTTGACCATGCCCAGGCTGATGCCCCGGACGCCGTCGCGGGCGTCGCGGACGCTGTCGGCGAGGTTGCGGACCTGCGTGACGTAGTTCTCGCGGAAGCCCCGGCTGAAGTCGTCGTTGCCGATGCCGATGTCCCCGGCGAGCAGGGCGTAGAGCTCGTCGTGGACCGAGGTCATGTCGGCGACGTGGCCGTCGAAGGCCTTGCCGTGGCGCTCCAGATCGTCGGGATCAGCCTGGATCTCGGTCATGATGGACTCCCACGCAGGAACTCGGAGATGTCGAACTTGCCGGCCATGATGTCCTCGAAAGGCAGCACAGCCCCCTCCCGCACCGGCGCCATGGCCTCGGCGACCTGCGCCGCGTACTCGGCCCGCGCCGCCGTGACGGTGTCGAGCACCAGGCGCGAAAGCTCGGCCGGCGCCATGTCGCGATACGCGGTGGTGTGAAAGGTGAGCTCGGTCAAAGCGCCGCCGGCCCCCAACCCCACGGTCACCGACCGATCCCGCGACCGCACACTGACCGCCAGCTCCGCGACCCGCCGCTGCGCATCGGCGATGACCGCCATCCGCCGCTCGGAGTCGGCGACGAGCTCGGCGAGCTTCGCCCGGTCGAACGCCAGGCTCGGGTGGCCCGGGGGGACTTGGTCGGCGGGGGTCATAGGCGGCCTTCGGCAGGAAGAGGGAAATGGAGGAACTGGCCGCGGGCGCCGGCGGTGCAAGAGTGGCTGGCCTCAGCGAGGCGAGCAGATGGCGGTGCCGGGCGCGCGGCGGTGCCGATGGTGTCGCAGAGGGCTGGTGCGGCCAGCGGGGCGCGGGTACTGGTGGCGCCCGAGTGGTCGGGCTCGGCCGGGCGGGCAGGCCGCGATGCCGGGTGCGTGTCGGTGCCGAGGCTGTGACAGAGGGCTGGTGCGGCCGGCGGTTGCGCGGCGCTGCTGGCGGCGTGCACGTGGCCGGGCTCGGCGAGGCGTGCGGATGGCGCTGCCGGACAAGAGCCGGTGGCGTGCATTTGGTGCTTCGGCGCGCGCGGGAATGCCTGGCGTGAGCAGTCGGCGAGGCTCGCGCGGAGAACTGGTGCGTTGTGCGGCTCGGGCGCCGTAGCCCGTGCCGGGTGTGTGGCGCGCGAGCATGCGGAGGCCGCGGCCCGGGTGGGGGCCGGGCCGCGGCTGGTGGTGGTGCGGGTCATCGG
>NZ_JAACYW010000567.1 GCF_015356825.1 Catenulispora rubra
GCGGCCGGTTCGGGCAGGGTCGCGGTGGCCCAGGCTTGATGACCGTGGTGTCGGATGTCGGTGAGGCCTTGGAAGGTCGGGCCGTAGTCGTAGCCGCGGTCGTGAAGATCGGCGTAGAGCACTGCGGGTGCGATGGCAGTGGTGTCCGAGCGGGGCGCCGGTACGGGATCCGGCGCCGGGGCGGGTTCGGCGGTGAGGACGGCCGTGGCGTGATGCGTCCACGCCGGCGGCTCGTCGGCCTCGGCCGGGCGGGTGTGGATGGTGACTGTGCCGGAGCCGGTGCCGGGGTCCGGGTCGGGTCGGTAGGTGACGTTCAGGTGCAGCCGGTCATCCTCGGACAGGACCAGCGGAGCCTGCAACGTGAGTTCCTGCAGATGCGGATGGCCGGCGCCGGCTGCGATGTGCAAGACCAGCTCGAGGAGAGCGGCACCCGGAAGCACGACCGTGCCATACACCGCGTGATCACGGATCCACGCACACCGATCCACAGTCAACACCGCGGTACCGGTGATGCCCCCATCGGGGTGGGCCACCACCGCATCGAGCAACGGATGCCCACCAGAATCTTGGCCCAACGCCTCGGCGCTACCCCCGGCAGCGGGAGCCAGCCAGTAGCGGGTGTGTTGGAAGGGGTAGGTCGGCAGGTCCGGCAGCAGGTCAGGGGCCTGACCGGTGCTGGGTGTCGGCGGTAGCAGCGTGGTCCATGCGATGTCGGTGCCTGTGGTCCAGGCGTGGGCGAGTGTTTGGGTGAGAATCTGGGCCTCGGGGCGATCGGCGCGCAGGGTGGGCAGGACGTATTCGGGTGCTGTTTCGAGGTTGTCCACGGCCATGGCGCACAGCACAGCGTCGGGTCCGCATTCGATGTAGCGGGTGGCGCCGGCTTGCTCCAGAGTGCGCATGGCACCTCGGAAGTCGACGGTGTCGCGGATCTGATCAGTCCAATACCGGGGCGACCCGAGCTCTTCATCAGTGGCTAGCAGGCCGGTGCGGCTGGAAACGATGGGGATCCGCGCCGGGGCGTAGGAGATCGCGGCCGCAACCGCGTGGAACTCCGACAGGACCGCATCCATGTGCGGGGAATGGAAGGCGTGACTGGTCCGCAACCGCTTGGTCCGCACGCCGTTGACCCGCCAGCCGGTGGCGATCTCGTTGACCGCATCCGGGTCCCCGGAGATGACCGTGGACTGCGGACCGTTGACCGCGGCGATCGACACCCGGTCCTCATGACCGATCAGGCTCCCTTGAACGTCAGCGGCATCTGCACGGATCGAGACCATGGCACCGCCTGGTTCAGCGCCCTGCATCAGACGCCCCCGGGCGGCGACCAGCCGACAGGCATCCTGCAGACTCAACACCCCAGCCAGGTGCGCCGAAGTCAACTCACCCAGGGAATGCCCAAGCAGCAGGTCAGGGGTCAGGCCCGCCGATTCCAACAACCGATACAAAGCTGTTTGCAGCGCGAACAACGCCGGCTGCGCATACCCGGTCTGGTCGATGAGCGCGGCCTGATCCGAGAGCACATTGCGCAGGGGTTGTTCCAGGTGCGGATCGAGGTGTTCGCAAACCTCGTCGAAAGTCTCGGCGTAGACAGGGAAGGCGGCATACAAACCCAGGCCCATCCCGAGGCGCTGGCTGCCCTGACCGGTGAACAAGAACGCGGTACGCCCGGACTGGACGACCGGCGCATGATGGCGGATCACCTCCGGCGCACTCGCCCCCTGCGCCAGCACACGCAACCCATCTAGCAAGACCTTGTGATCCTGCCCGAGCACCGCCGCACGATGAGCAAACACCGAACGCGTACGCAGCAACGCCCGCGCGACCCCAGCCGGATCTCCAGGCGTCGCAGCGACCAAGCCCTCGTCCCCGCCGACGGTAACCGAATCAGAGGCCGCCACGCCAGAGCCAGCCAGGTCGGAGGTGGCGGTCGGGTCGCAGGTGGCCGGGTCCGAGGCCGCCAGATCGGAGATGGCCGATTCAGCGGTGCTCAGGGTTTCGAGCAACCGTGCGGCCTGGGCGTTGAGCGCTTCGGGAGTCCGCGCGGACAGCATCCACGGCACCACCCCGGCCCCGACAGATACCCCCGAACCGGAATCTGGCCCCGACTCGGAAGTTTCAGCGTGGCCAAGCTCTGAACCGGTGGGCGGCACCACTCCCGCAACAGGCTCGGCAACCGGAGTTTCAGGGGGCTGCTCCAGGATCACATGGGCGTTGGTGCCACTGATGCCGAAGGAAGAGACCGCGGCTCGGCGTGGGCGTCCGGTCTCGGGCCAGGACCTGGCCTCTGTCAGCAGGCTCACCCCGCTGCCGGCCCAGTCCACGTGCGGGCTGGGGGCGTCGACGTGCAGGGTCCTGGGCAAGACCCCGGCGCGCATCGCCATCACGGCCTTGATCACACCGCCG
>NZ_JAACYW010000568.1 GCF_015356825.1 Catenulispora rubra
GGTGGGGTGCGTTGCTGGGCTCGCGTGGGGCGAGGCGGGGAGCGGCTTGCAGGTCGGAAGTGCAGGCCGCCGGGTTGCCAGCCGGTCGGCGGTGCAGTGCCTGATCTCGTATGTGGCGGGCTGCTGGCCCGGTTCCCGGCGGCGAGTCCGGCCGGCAAGTCAGCGGTGGTGCTGGCCGGTTGCGGCGCGGCGCGCGATCTTGCTGCGAGGCTGGCTGATGCCGGGCTGGTTGCCGCGCGGGTTGTGCGATCGTGGCTGGAGCTGGAGCTGGAGCCGCTACCCCCGCCGCCCCGCGCGCTCGGCATCCTTCACCAGCTCGGCGGCCTTCTCCCCGATCACCATCGACGGCGCGTTCGTGTGACCCCGGATGATCGTCGGCATCACCGAGGCGTCCGCCACCCGCAGGCCGTCGATGCCGCGGACGCGTAGCTGCGGGTCCACCACCGAGGCCTCGTCGGTGCCCATGCGGCAGGTGCCGACCGGGTGGTACAGGGTTTGGGCGTAGCGGCGGATCGAGGCTTCGTACAGGTCCGGGCCGGACAGGCCTGGCAGGAGCATGTAGCCGTCGTTGAAGGGCGTGAGCTGGGGTGCCGCCGCGATCTGCTCGCAGAGGGCCATGCCGCGGGTCAGGGTCGCGTAGTCCAGGCCGTCGGGGTCGGTCAGGTAGGCGGGGTCGATCCGAGGCGCTGCGGTGGGGTCGAGGGTGGACAGGGTGACGGTGCCGTGGGAGCGCGGCTTCTGCAGCACCGCGCTGATCGTGTAGCCGTGCTCCTTCGGGCGGGTCAGGCCCTCGTCGAGGAACGCGACCGGCGCGAACAGCACCTCGATGTCCGGCTGGTCCAGCCCCTCCTCGCTCTTGGTGAACAGGTACGCCTCGCCGACGTTCGACGTCAGCGGCCCCTCGTGCCGCGCCAGGTAGCGCGCGAAGCCGGCCGGGGTGCGGCCGCTGATCAGTGACTTGGCGTTCTTCGTCTTCACCACGATGCCGGCGGCCAGGTGGTCCCGAAGGTTGTGGCCGACCTCCGGGAGGTCGGCCACCAGCTTCACGCCGCGCTGCTTCAGGTGCTCCGCGGGCCCGACGCCGGAGAGCATCAGCAGCTGCGGCGTGTTCACGGTGCCGCCGCACAGGATCACCTCGCGGCGCGCCGCCACCGAGCCGACGCGTCGGCCGTCCAGGTAGCGCACGCCGGTCGCGCGGCGGTCGTGGAACAGCACCCTCGTCGCCAGCGCCCCCGTGTACACGACCAGGTTGGGACGCGAGCGTGCCGGCTTCAGATACGCGTCAGCCGCCGACCACCGCCGGCCCGAATGCTGCGTCACCGCTGTCTGAACGCCCGGCATCCCCAGCGCCGCGCACGCCTCAAGAAAACGCCCCGTCAACGGATGCGGCGAACGCTGCCGCTCCACCCGCACCGGCCCGGCCGCCCCGTGCGCGGCACCGTCCGGTGCGGCCGTGAAAGCCTCGACCCGGCGCAGGGCAGCCGCGATCGGATCCGGCCCCCACGCGGAACCGGCCGCCGCGGCCCACTCCTCGTAGTCCGCCGCGAACCCGGTCACCCACATCATCGCGTTGATCGACGACGACCCGCCGAGCATCCGCCCCCGCGGCCAGAAGATCTGCCGCCCGCCGAGCTTCGGCTGGTTCACCGTCCGGTACGCCCAGTCCAGCTTGCTCTCGAACAGCTCGGAGAAGGCCGCCGGAATGTGAATCAGCGGATTGCGATCCGGGGGCCCGGCCTCCAACAACGCCACCCGACACCCGGGGTCCTCCGACAGCCGCGCGGCGACCGCGGAACCGGCCGAGCCGGCTCCCACAACCACGTAGTCGTAGACACTGCCAGTATCGATCCGTGCGTCGTCGGTGGCCATGTCTATGACGTTAGACCTGCGACGACTCCGTGAGTAGTCCCGCGCGCCCGACACGCACCCCCGCCGGGAGCATGCCCTCCGGCACGCTCTCCAACGCCGTGAGAATGGCTTGCGCCAGGTCGTAAGCCGCCTGCGCGGTCAGCTCCACCGCGATCCGCGCCGACGGCCCGCGCTCGGGATTGCGCAGGTCGATGTTCAGCGTGTGCTCGTCCATGGCGTGCACCGGATGGTCGTAGTACACGCTCGCCTCGGTGACGCGGATCCACCCGGGAGTCCCCTTGGCGCTGCCCGCCACCGCCAGCTTGAACGTCTGATAGGTACACATCGGAGCCGGATCCTCGCAATCGGTAGTACGCACACCAGTTGTAGACATACGATGACGCTCTGCATTCGCCTGCTGAGCGGAGGGGATCCCCGTGTTCCGTCATGCGATCCGCCAGAAGTGCCCTGGCGACCGATTATCCAGCCTAGCCAGCATCGAAGAGCTTTCCGACGAAGCCGACCGTTTTCTGCACCAGTGCTACACC
>NZ_JAACYW010000569.1 GCF_015356825.1 Catenulispora rubra
GTGCAACCCGGCCAGCTCTTCATCCCACACCTGAAGCCGATCAAGAACATCGGCAGCGCCAACAACGTGATCCACACCTCATCAACGAACAGCACCCCAACAAGTCACACCAAGTGCGGCTGCCGTACTAGGCGAAGTCCGGAGCTGCTCCCACACGTCCGACCAGCTCCACGAGCGCACTCCCCAACGGCGCCTCGATACGTGTCGACGCGTACCGGTCGCCGCGCGTCACGCCCTGATTGACGATCACGACCGGCTTGCCCGCCTCGGCCGCTCGCCGCACGAACCGCAGCCCCGACATCACCGTCAACGACGAGCCGAGCACGAGCAGCGCCTCGGCGCGGTCCACCAGCTCGTTGCACCGCTCGACGCGCGCCTTGGGTACGTTCTCGCCGAAGAACACCACGTCCGGCTTCAGCACCCCGTCGCCGCAGGAGTCACAGTCCACCGACCGGAACCGCAGCACCGCGTCCTCGGCGAGGTTCACGTCGCCGTCGGGGTTGATCCGCGCCGCGACGCCGTCGAAGACCGGGTTCGCCTCGTTCAGCCGGCGCTCCAGCTCGGTCCGCGCGCTGAACGCCCCGCAGGTGAGGCAGATCACGCGATCGAGGCTCCCGTGCAGGTCGACCACTTCGGGCAGCGTGCCTGCGGCCTGGTGCAATCCGTCCACGTTCTGCGTGATGACGCCGTCCACGTGGCCGGAGGCCCGCAGCACGGCGACCGCCCGGTGCCCGATGTTCGGCTGCGCCCCGGCCATCGCCCGCCACCCGAGGTGGCTGCGCGCCCAGTACCGCTGCCGCGCCTGCGCGCTGCCGGCGAAGTCCTCGTAGGTCATCGGCGTGTGCCTGCGCAGCGCGCCGGATTTGCCGCGGTAGTCGGGGATCCCGGATTCCGTGGAGATGCCGGCGCCGCTCAGCACGACGACCCCGCGCCCGGCCACCAGCTCGACCATGGCGTCCAGGCTCGTCGTGCGCGGGAAGTCCTCGCCGGTGGGCTCCCAGGTCAACGTCGGTCGCGTACGCACCCCACCAGCGTAAGCTGCCCGGCCGTGACTGGGCATCTCACGCTCCGGGCCCCTTCGCTCGGGCGTTCAAGTCAGTATGCTAAGACCGGACACGGGCTAGCGCAGAAGACGCTCTGACCTCATGGGGGCCCAAGGTGTGGCGAAACGTGCGGCAAGAACCGGATGCAAACGGGGTTTCCGGTACAGCGGTCCAGGACCAGCAGGACGGGGCCAACCGATCGAAGGGCTCCAGGGTCCTGTTGGCCGTCGGCGTGGCGGTCACGGTGACGTTGGCCGGGGCCGGTTTCGCGTTGGGCCGCAACGTTTCCGCGAGCCGCGCGCAAGCGCATCCGGGCAGCGCGTGGCTGTCCACGACCGCCGACGGCAGCGTGAACCTGGTCGACGGGATCAGCGGCGGATCGGCCGCCAAGGTCCCGGTCCCCGGCGCCTCCGGGCACTCGATGGACGTGACGCAGAACGGCGATCTGGTCTTCGTGCGCGACACCGTGACCGGGTCCATCACCGTCATCGACACCTCGCAGCTGGTCGCGACCGTGCAGATCCCGCACAGCACGGACACCTCGGTCCTGGCCGGAGGCGGCGTCGCCTACCTGGTGGACGCCACCGCGGGCACGGTGCAGCGGGTCGATCCCACGACGCTGGCCGCGGACGGCACCCAGGTCAAGCTCCAGGGCAGCCTCGGCATCCCGATCGTGGACCACAACGGCGTCCTCTGGGCCCCGGTCACCGCCACCGGCACCGTCGTCCCGGTCAACGGCGACACCCCGGGCGCCTCGATCGCGGTCGACCCCGGCGGCTCGGACATGGTGATGGCCCTGGCCGGCGGCACCCCGACGGTCGTGGACCGCACCACCGGCACCCTCACCGCCATCACCGGCGGCGTGGCCGGCCAGGTGATCAAGCTGCCGGGCGCCGCGAACTCCGGCAACAGCCTCCAGGTCGCCAGCGTCGACAGCAACCAGCCGCTCCCGCTGGTGGAATCCGCGCCGACCGCACAGCTGGTCCTGGTGAACCTCGCGAACGGCATCCCGACCTCGATCGGCATCCCCGCCGGCTACACCAGCGACGACCTGCGGCCGCCGCTGCAAGCGGGCCAGCGCACCTACATCCCCGACTTCACCCGCGGCTCGGTCCTGGTCTACGACGGCACCACGAACCGCTTCGACAACCCGATCCCGGTCCTGACGCGCGGCGGATCGTTCCAGTCGGAGATCGTCGACGGCATCGTGTACTTCAACGACCCCACCAGCGGCGCCGCCGAGCACGCGTACCCCGGCGATCTGCTCGCGGACCTCGCGGCGGCGAACCGTTGGCTGGACGGGGCTTCGGCCCGGTGGGCCGCCGCGAACGCTCAGGCTC
>NZ_JAACYW010000057.1 GCF_015356825.1 Catenulispora rubra
CCTCCTGCGTGCTCCGGACTCAACACCCACGAGCTACACAGAAGGCCCTGCCTTCATGCGTGCATTGACATCAAGTCACACGAACGAGAACACGCCACACGCCCTGTTCGGTTGAGCAACAGCCTCTCAGACAGGCCGCCGAACTTGCAGCCGGACGTACGTCCCGTGTGGTGATCGAGTTCTGTCCCGGCCCGGGGCCGCGCGGGCAGACCACTGTCGAGACGGTCCACGTCGACCTCGTCACCCTCGATCTGCGTTCGACCGCGACCCGGCTGCTGCATGGCGGGATCAGCTTTTCTCAAGCCAGCTATCACGCCCGGCCCGCGGTCGGCCGTAGCGGCCGCAGCTGGCCCGCGCGCGAGACGTTCTGGACACTTGGGACGCCGGTGGTGTCGAGCGTCGAGCCCGGCGAATAGCGTCCGGTGGACGGAATCATCGGATTCAGACCTCCTCGCGCTCCTCGGCCAAGTGTTCCTGCAGCAGCAGATGACGGTACTGGTAGCGCGGTCCGGCGATGCGGAAGATGTCTACGCGGCGTGCGTCGTCCAGGAACGTCATGAGCCGCAATGGTGTCCAGTGGTGGAGTGCGAGCCACCATCGCACCGTGGTCAGGTTGCCCCAGGCACTCGTTGCGTACAGCATCAGCCCTAGTCCCGCGCCGCCGAGCAGTGCACCGTTGGCCGCGCCGAGAAGGCCCTGTCCGGCCGTCGACAGGTGCAGTATTAAGTGCGTGCGCGGGGAGTCCGTCAGGGCGATCCCGCCTCCGACCACGACCCCCGCGACGGCGCCCATCGCGGCTCCCAACAGCACGGCACGACGGTCGGCCGCCATCGATGTCGACGGGGTGACCGCTTCCTTGGGCACGGTCGGCGACGTGGCCAATCGTGCCGCGCCGAAAACGGCTCCGAAGACCAGCGCGGCGAACAGTCCCGCCGCCGCCGAGTACAGCAATCCGGCGAGTAGACCGCCGACGAAGACGCCGACCAGGGCGTACCGCGAGGTCCGCACCATTGCCCCGGGCCTGCGCAGTTCCCGGGGCCGGATCGCCTTGAAGGAGAACCGGCGGGGTGCCTCGACGGGCAGCGAACCCACGGTCGCCCCGCCGCACAGCCCGGCGGCCAAGCCGAACAGGACACCGAACCCGGGCTTGCCGAACTGCCAGAAGATCAAGGCACCGAGCGGGAGACACGCCAACGCCCCGGCGATGATCGGGGTGAGGAGCAGGACTCTCCTGGGAACGTGTCGGTTCAGCTCCCACCAGCTGAGCTCGGTCGATCCCAGGCTGGACAGGTGTCGCGCGATATTGCGATGCCAGCCCAGCGCCGCCTCGCGGTCCCAGTCGACCTTGGGACGGTCGCGGCCGCCGTGGTCGGACCGAGGGCCGTAGGCGCCGCGCATCGCGTGGTCCAGCAGATGGCGCTGGATCGCCGCGCTGTCGGGAAACCGCGCGATGTCCAGCAGCTCCGCGGGGTTCCGGCTGGAGGAGGTGTAGGCGTCGATCGCCAGCGAGAGCATGAACGGATTGGTGAGTGTCTCGGCCAGTGCCGGATTGGCTGCCTCGGTGATCGCGGCGCCGATGTGCACCCAGCGGGCCAGGCTGTCGGCGTTGTCCGCGAAGCACGCTTCGATATGGGCTGCTGCGCTGTCGCCCGCCAGCGGCTTCAGCCGCACCATGGCGGCACCCGGCAGGCTCGCCCCGTCCAGAACCGCCCAGATCTCCGGGTCGCGGCAGGCGAGGATGTAGTCGTGGTGGAAGGCCGGATCCTCCCTCAGATGCTTGAGAACGCGCTTGGCCAGATCGGTGGGGAGCTCGTCCAGTCCATCGAGAATCACGACCAGTCGGCTCTCGGACAGCAGGGAGTCCGCGGTATGCGTGCCGTATTCGGGGTCGGCCAGGAACCGGTGTTCCTCGGACAGCCGACGCTCGAGCCACCGCCCGAACTCGGGGATCTTCCCGGCGTCGGCACGCCAGGCCGACAGCTCGAAGACGATGGGGATCCGGCCGCCGCCGTTCATCGGGTCCTCCAGCAGCCGGTTGGCAGCCATGAGGCAGAAGGCCGACTTGCCCGAACCCGGGCCGCCGACGACCACGAGGCGGCGCGGTGCGGCGGCGAAGTCCTCGATCAGCGCCGCGACGGTCGGGGCGGCGTCGGGCCCGTTCCGGCCGACCGGTTCCCACGGCACGGCCATGACGTCCGCGGCGTGCACGAGATGACGCTCGCCGGCCTCTTTCCGGTACTGCCGCGTGACCTGGTCACGAAGCTGCAGGGCGGCCGCGTCGAGCTGCTCTTGAGTGCTCCTGATGCTCCGGCCCGCAAAGAACTTCTTGATCCGATCCTGATACGGCGTGAGCCCGAGCAGGACGGTGAGCAACGAGCTGTAGGCGCTCAGGCTGTCCGGACCCCAGCGGACGAACGCGAACACCACGAAGGCGGAGACCGCGAGCCACAGCACGACATGGCCGAAGCTCCTCAGAGCACTGCTACTCATGAAGTCATCTAATAGGCAGGCGCCGTCAGCGTCGAGCCCTGGCGGCGACGCGCATTGTCGGGCCAGACCGGATCCGACGGGATGAATCATGATGTCGTCTCGCTATCCAGGCGCGATGGCATCATGATCGCAAGAAGTGCTGCAAGCAGCATGTACGGTCCGAAGGCGATGCGCTGCATGGGGCGGCAGGGGCAATGAATGTCGAGCCAGGACGGTAGCCGGAGCGAGGACGAAGTTGAGAGCAGCGGCGTACAGAGGGTGGTCCAGCTGATCCACGCGGCGATGGTGCCGAGCGGCAGAGCAGTGTTCGAACTCAGCTGATACACACCCGGACAAGATCGAGAAAGCCATGAAAGGCATGGCACTCGACCCTTGACGGCCTGATCCGAGTCCCGCAGCTCACGTCTCGAATCGGGACTCATGGGTGTCGACCATCTGCGGAACCCACAGGTAAACCCGACTGAGACGGCCTATCAGCCGCTGATCGCAACGGCAACCAACGCGCCCGCGAAGATGTACGGCGCGAAAGCAAGCGTCCTGTCTCGAGCCCTGGTGCTCCGCATACGCCTCGCCGCGGAAACGACAGCCGCGAGCAAAAAAGCTACGAGCGCACCGCGAGCCGTAGCGTTCCATCCCAGGTAGCCGAGGAAGATCCCGCAGAATCCAGCGGTCTTGCAGTCCCCAAGCCCAAGCTGTCCAGTCACAAGGGCAAGTGCGAGGTAGGCCAGGAGAGTCGCGATGCCAGCGAGCACCGACCTACCCAGGGCTCCGTAGGCCCCTGCGCTGCACGCAGCGAGCGCCAGTAGCGCGACTGCGGCAGGCACGGCGGGGATCAGAATGCGGTCGGGCACCTTACGTGCTACTAGGTCGATTGCTGACAGCGGAAGGGCCACCGCCACCAACAGCAAGTATGCCGCCAGCTCCACTTTTGTACCGAACCGTGCACCTACCCCCACCCCCGCAATCGCACCGCCCGTAAGTGCAGAGCTAGCCCACTGCCACCGAATATCCCGCTGGCCGATGGCGCGACTGGCGGCGCCGACAGCAAAGACTCCGGCGACAGTACCGACAAGAGCGCCCGCTGATAAGGCGACCGGCGTCGCGTGTAGCTGAGTCAAGGTCGAATTTCCTTCATCAAGTACCTACTAAATGTATTTATAGAATAGTGTCAGGCCGCTTTGCCAAGTCGTAACACGGGTGGACTAGACCGGACCCATGCCGATCTGCATAAGATCTGGATCTAGCAAATCTTTGTGGCGCATCATGACCTAAGCGTTCATTTTCGCAAAAATCGGGCGCCGCACGCTCACCGTACGGGGAGGATCATGGATTCTGTCGAGGGGCAGCCGGACAGCGCCCGCAGTCGGCGACGGCGCATCCCGGCCGCCGGGCCGGCACGGGCTCTCGCGGCTGTCGTCGCCGCCGCAGCAATCGTCTCGGCGGCGGGGTGTAGCTCCGGCGCCAAGACCACTGGGGCCTCAGCGCCTGGGGGCTCGGGTTCGTCATCGGCGTCCGGCTCGGCGTCCACCAACGCTCAGACGGCCACCTCCGCGCCGTCCGGCGCCGATTCGCTGGGACCGCAGGCTCAGGCCGCCTATCGGGGTATGTGGTCGGATGTCATCGGGGTGCTCGCGAAGTCGAACTACCAGGATCCGGTGCTGACGCACCACCTGTCCGGTGCCGCGCTGTCGTACTGGGTCAAGGCGATCTACATCGATCAGCGCAACGCCGCCGTGGGACAGGGGCAGCCGACGCTGCAGCACCCGACCGTCACCCGCATCGTCGGCACTGGCGCATCGGCGCAGGTCGTCCTGGACGATTGCGTGGACATGAAGCCGTGGCGGATGGTCGCCAGCGATGGAACCCCGGTGGACCCGACGGCTGACGGTCGCCACAAGGTGGAGGTTCTCGTCTTGCAGTCCGGCGGGGCCTGGAAGATCGACCAGTTCGCATTTTCCGCGGAGGGAACGTGTTGACCAAGGGTCGCCGCGCCGTGTCACTGACGGTGCTGGCAACGGCGGTCACCATCATCACGGCGGGCATCGCGAGCGCCGGCATCGCTCCCGTCGGCGGCGGCGGGACGTGTGACAAAACGCAGGGGACGTGCACGGTTGAGGTGGGCAAACCAGGCTCCCCGGGCACCACGACGACGCCCACGAGCACCGGCGGCCGTACAAGCGGCGGGTCCGGCGGCTCGAACGGTGCGACGCCCTCGCCCGAGCCCACCATGATCAATGACAGCTGTGTCTACGCCCCTGATCCCACGTTCACCCCGCAACCGGGCGACGGCCTGGACCAGCACACGGGCGAAAAGGGTGGCTGGTATCAGATGACCTGTCCGGACGCGGTCAAGCTCGGTACAACGGTTCCGACCGCCACCACGACCACTACGGAGGTCTGGTTGGTGACGCCGCCACCGCCGGCGCTGCTGAAGCCGACACCGGTGGTGTTGGCGGTTCAGGCGCAGCAGTTGTTGAAGCTGCCGGTGCCGGCGATCGCCTCAAGCCCGAGGCCGGGTCTGCCGCAGCTCGTCACGATGCCGACGTGGGCGTGGTTGGATCCGGCGCTACTGGCTCCGGTGTCGGCGACGGCGTCGGTGCCGGGTGAGTCGGTGACGGCTGTCGCCCGTGCTAGGGCTGTGACCTGGGACTTCGGGGACGGAACCACCGTTACCTGCCTGGGTGCGGGAACCCCGTTCCCGTCCGGGGGCGACCCGTCGGCCGCCTCGCCGGATTGTGGTCACACCTACACCCACTCCTCAGGCTCCGGCACCCTCAAGATCACCGCAACGATCCACTGGGATGTGACCTGGAGCGGTGCCGGACAAGCAGGAGCGTTCGCCGGCATGGCAACTACGACCTCCGAGCAAGTTGTCGTCGAGCAATCCCAGGCTCTGGTCACGAACGGCTGACCGGCCGCAGCCAGCCTGTCTTCTCGTCCATCTCCTGACACGTAATTCCCTTGTGAGGTCCCCCATGGCTACCCCTTTGCCTTCCACTCGGCTGCCTCGGCGTCTGCCGCGCCCGGGCAAGAGCCCTGGCGCTGCCGCGTCGACGTCGCAGGCCGGACCCGGGCAGACGCGCGTGGCCGCCTCCGGGCGTAAGCGGGCCCGCCCCTACGTGGTGCTGGGCGCGGTGCTGGCTGTTGGCGGGGCGTTCGCGGTTGCCGGGGCGTTCTCGCACTTGGGCGGAAAGGTCGCAGTGTTGCAGCTGGCCCGCCCCGTTCACAGCGGCCAGATTTTGTCTGTCGAAGATGTCCGCAGCGTGGAAGTCGCTGCCGGAGCGAACGTTCCGTTGATCACCCTGTCGTCTTCCGGCTCGGTGATCGGGCATCCGGTGGCGATGTCGCTGCCGGCCGGGACGCTACTGTCCCCGGCTGACCTGGGCAGCTCGGCGCTGCCGAGCGGGCAGGCCATGGTGGCCGTCCAGGTCAAGGCTGGTGCGTTCCCGACCGAGCTGGCCTCCGGGCAGAAGGTGGCAGTGGCCGCGGTCACCCCGGCCGGCACCGCCTCGGGAGTGCAGGTGGTGGTGCCCTCGCTGCCGACCGCCACCGTGATCTCGACGACCTCCGCCTCGGACTCCTCAGGGTCGATGTCGGTGACCTTGCAGACCGACAGCTCCTCTGCGGGGCAGATCGCCTCAATCCCGGCCGGCCAGGTGCAGCTGATAGTCGTCGGCTCCGGCACGGGGAGCTGAGCATGCTGATCACTGTGGGTTCGATCAAGTCCGGCGCGGCGACCACGA
Source organism: Catenulispora rubra (assembly GCF_015356825.1). GTDB lineage: Bacteria > Actinomycetota > Actinomycetes > Streptomycetales > Catenulisporaceae > Catenulispora > Catenulispora rubra. Next base: position 6,234 of record NZ_JAACYW010000057.1, read on the forward strand.
CCGCGCTGGCCCTCGGCGCGACCTGGCCGAGCAACGCCACCGTCGTGGTGGTGGAGGCCGACCCGTCCGGCGGCGACGTCGCGTCGCTCTTCGGCCTGGAGCGCGAGCCGGGTCTGGTTTCGCTGAGCGCCGCCGCCCGCGCGCGACACGAGGTCGGACTGTTGACCGAGCATGCCCAGGCGTTGCCCGGCGGGCTGCGTGTGGTGGCCGCGCCCCCGGGGGCCGAGCAGGCCGGTGGCGCGGTGGGCCTGCTGGGCCGGGACGCCGGCCCGCTGTGGAAGGCCGCCGCGTCGGCTGAGGACCTGGTGGTGATTGTCGATGTCGGGCGGCTGGACCCGGGCTCGCCGGCGCACGTGCTGGTGGCCGCCGCCGACGCGGCGCTGCTGGTGGCCCGTCCGACCCTGAACGAGGCGCACGCTCTTGCCGCCCGGCTGGACGGCCTGATCAGCGCCACCGGGGCGGCCGGTACACGGCTGCATCTGGTGCTGCACGGCGAGGGCTACCCGGCCGAGCAGGTGTCGCAGTCACTCGCGTTCCCCGTCACGGCGCACCTTCCGCACGACGCGAAGGCCGCGGCGATCCTGTCCGGGGCCGGGCGAGGCGAACTGCGCCGCACGGCACTGGCCGGCGCAGCCCACCGGCTGGGCCAGGCCCTGCTGGACGAGCACCACGCCGCGCAGGCCGAAGAGGCCCCGGAGATGACGCAGGTTCTGGACATGGAGGAGGTCGCGTGATGTACGGATCCGATGGATCGCTCGAGGCGGGTGCAGCTGAGCGCGAGCGCGCGGTGGTGGCCGCGGTGCGCCAGCGGGTCGGGTCGTCGCTGGCGTCCTGGGCCGCGGACAAGGACCTCCCGGTCGCGGAGCGCGAGGCTCGGGCCCGGGAGATGATCGCTGACGCGCTGGCCGAGTTGACCCGCAACGCGATCGCCGGCGGCGGCGAGGTGCTGCCGCGCGAGGCCGAGGCCCGGATCGCCGAGGCCGTGATCAACGTGCTGTTCGGGCTCGGTGGCCTGCAGCCGCTTCTTGATGATCAGAGCATTGAGAATATCTACGTGAACTCGCACGACGTCGTGTTCGTCGACACCGTGTCGGAGAAGGGAAAGCGTGTCGGGCCGGTCGCTGGCTCCAACGAGGAGCTGATCGACATGATCCGGCTGGCCGCGGCCCGAACCGGGGTGGAGGAGCGGCGGTTCGACCGGGGAAGCCCGGAGGTGAACCTGCAGCTGGCCGACGGCTCCCGGATGCACGCCATCGCCTGGATCACCCCCACGCCGACGATCACAATCCGTCGGCACCGGTTCACCCGGGTTCGGCTGGCCGGCCTGGTGGAGCTCGGAACGCTGAGCTCTGAAATCTCCGCTCAGATCGCCGCGTGCGTGCTGGCGAGGAAGAACATCGTGATCGCCGGGTCCACCAATGCCGGCAAGACGACGTTCTTGCGAGCCCTGGCCGCGGAGATCGCACCGCACGAGCGCCTGATCACCATTGAGGACACGCTCGAATTGGGCCTTCATAAGGCCCCTGATCAGCATCACAACGTGATCGCCCTGCAAAGCCGCGAACCGAACACCGAAGGCGAGGGTGCGATCACGCAGGCGCAGTGTGTGCGCGCCGGGCTGCGGATGTCTCCGGACCGCGTGATCGTCGGGGAGGTCCGCGGCGACGAGGTGCTGCCGATGCTGGCGGCCATGAGCCAGGGCAACGACGGCAGCATGACCACCGTTCACGCGAACAGCACCACCGGAGTGTTCACCCGCTTCGCCACCTACGCCGCCCAGGCCCCCGAGCGTCTGAGCATGGAGGCGGCGAACATGGCGATCGCCGGCGCCGTTGATGTGGTGATCCATCTGGCGAAGGTCGGTGGCCGGCGGGTGCTGACCGGCGTCCTGGAGGTCGAAGGCTTCGACGGCACCCAGGCCACCTACCACAAGGTCTACGAGCCCGGCCCCACCGGCGCCGCGGTGTTGGCTCACGGCTGGCGCAGCCAGACCGTCACCGAACTCATCGACGCCGGCGCCGACGAAGCGCTTTTCGCCCGGCGGTGGACGACGTGAACGCCGTAACCGCCCTGATCGTGGCCGGGTTCGCGGTCGGGGTCGGGCTAGTGCTCATCGTCCGCGGCCTGTCCGGGGACGGCCAGGAGTCCACCGCGGCGCCGAGCAAGCTGGATGTCTGGCGCCAGCAGCTGGCCGAGCCCAAGACAGTGCGCCGCCTGGGGATCACCTTCGGCGCGGCGGTTCTCGCAGGTGTCTTCACCGGCTGGCCGGCCGCGGCGCTACTCGCCGGCGGGGTCGCCTGGTTCGCGCCGTCCCTGATGGGCCGGGACACCTCCACCAAGAGCGAGGTCGCCCGGATCGAGGCGATCGCCTCCTGGGCGGAACTGCTGCGCGACACACTGTCGGCCGCGGCCGGGCTGGAGCAGTCCATCCTGGCCAGCGCAACAGCCGTCCCGGCGCCGATCCGCGAACAGGTTCAGGGTTTGGCCGGCCGGCTGCGCGCCGGCGCGACGCTGGAGGAGTCGCTGAAGGCGTTCGCCGCCGAGCTTGCCGACCCGACCGCCGACCTGATCATCGCCGCGCTGCTGCTGGCCTCCCGGTCCCAGGCCCGCAACCTGCCCGAGGTCCTCGGATCCCTCGCGGAGGCCACGCGCGCGCAGGCGGCGCTGCGGCTGCGTACGGCCGCCGACCGGGCCCGGACCCGCACCTCCGTGCGGATGATCACGTGCGTGGTGATGGCGATGGCGTTCGGGCTGATCATGCTGAACCGCTCCTTCCTGTCCCCGTATGACACGCCGACCGGGCAGCTGGTGCTGCTGCTGGTCGCAGCACTGTTCGGCAGTGCCCTGATGTGGCTGAACAAGATGGGCGCGGGCAAGGCTCCGGCGCGGTTCCTGACCCGGCTGGACGACCCCACCGCGACGGCGAGCCTTCGGGGGCGTCGATGACCGCGTGGATGTTGCTGGCCGGCGCGGGTTTCGGCCTGGGGCTGACCCTGCTGGCTCGGGGCTTGTTCCCGCCCAAGCCGACGCTGGTGCAGGCGCTGGCGGATCTGAACCGGGCCCCGGCACCGGTGCGGATCCTGTCGGCCGACGACGGCGGCTGGGCCGCCCGGTTCGGCGGCCCGCTGGTCGGACTGCTGGAGTCCTGGAACCTGCCGGGTGAGAAGACGGCCAGGGACCTGCAGGTGCTGGAGCGCTCGGCACGTCGGTACCTGGCCGAGAAAGCCGTCGCCGCCCTGGCCGGGCTGCTGCTACCGCTGGTGCTTACCGCGGCACTGGCCGCGGCCGGCGTGGTGCTGCCCTGGTCGGTCCCGGCCTGGGGAGCCCTGGCGTGCGCCGCGGCCGGGTTCTTCGTCCCGGACCTGACGGTGAAGTCCGAGGCCGCCGCACGGCGTATGGAGTTCCGGCACGCCTTCACGGCCTTTATCGATCTCGTAGTCATCGGGCTGTCCGGCGGCGCCGGCGTGGAGGCCGCGCTGGATCAGGCCGCGCGAATCGGCGAGGGCTGGTCGTTCTCCGCGATCCGCAAGGCCCTGGATGCCGCCAGGCTGTCCCGGGTCGCCCCATGGACCACGCTCGGGCAGCTCGGCGTCGAACTGGACGTGCCGGTCCTGGAGGAGATAGCCGCCTCGCTGACGCTGGCCGGCGTGGAGGGGGCGAAGATCCGCGCCTCCCTGTCGGCCAAGGCCGCCGCGCTTCGCGCGCACGCCCTGTCCGACGCCGATGCCGCCGCGCAGCAGGCCACCGAACGCATGGCGCTGCCGGTGGTCCAGATGTTTGCGGGGTTCTTGGTTTTCATTTCCTATCCTGCGCTCGCGCATGCTCTGGGGGCGCTGTGAAACCTCCCTAGTTCGCAGTGTCTTGATTTGGATCGGTTCGGAATCTACTGGAGGACGCTCATGACCGCCGCCACGGACCTGACTGTCACTGCCGACGGCAAGGACAGCGAAGCCGCGTGGCCCAAGCGCTCCGCGGTGCGCGCCTCGCTCGGGTCGCCGGGGCCGCGCTCGACCGGCTAAACGACGGCGGCCCGGAGGCCACCTTGGTCCTCGCCCTGGCGATCCCCTGGGTGGTCTTCGCCGGCTACGGCCTGATCCACCTCACCCAGAGCTGAAAGCCCACCACGACTCCCCCGGGACCCTCGCCCCGGGCGGGACGCGCCGCCGCCGGCGGCGCAGCACCACCGCACATCCGCACCACGAAAGGCACCACGATGTCAGAGCTGATCCCCCTGAAGGCCATGTTCGACGGGCTCAAGGCCCGCCTGGCCGCGCTGCGGGAGAACCCCGAGTCCGGCATGACCACCGAGTACGTGATCGTCGTGGCGCTGATGGCCGCCGCCGCGATAGCCATCGTGGCGATCATCGTCGCGAAGGTCACGGCCAAGGCCAACGCCATCCAGACCGGGTGACGCACGCCCGTATATCAATCTATTGGCAAATAGCGAGTAGTCGAGAGGAGTGTGGCGCGATGCCGGAACAGAACGTCGAAGCGGGACCGCCTGTGCGGCATCGCGGCCTGGCCGGTCGCGTTCGCCGTCTGCGCGAAGACGGCGAACGCGGCTCGGTCACCACAGAACTCGTGATCGCAACGCCCCTTCTGCTCCTGCTGGTCCTGGCAGTCATCCAATTTGGACTCCTGTGGCATGCCGAGCAGGTCGCCCAAACCGCCGCCTCCCAGGCGGTCAACGCCGCCCGCGCACAGAACACTTCCGGCGCAGTGGGGCAGGGCCGCGGCGAGCAGATCCTGTCCCAGCTCGGCTCCGGCGTGCTGACCAGCAAGTCCATCTCGGTGTCCCGCGGCGCCGGGCAGGTAACCGCGGACGTGCAGGGCCAGGTCGAGTCGATCATCCCCGGCTGGCACCCCTCGGTGCACGCCCACGCCGCCGCCCCCGTCGAGGTCTACGTCCCCTAACCCCGACCCGATCGAGACAGGAGAAAGCGATGAGCACTGCACCACGCCCCGCCGGCGTGCGATCCGTGCTGCGCGCTCGCCTGGCCGCCCTGCGCGCGCACCCCGAGTCCGGGTCCACCACGATCGAGCTGACGCTGCTGGCCCCGGTCTTCATCTTGTTCTTCCTGCTCGTGGTCGCCCTCGGCCGGGTCACCGTCGCACACGGGAAAGTCCAGGACGCCGCGTTCGCCGCCGCCCGGGCGGCGACCCTGGCCCCGAACGCCGCCGCGGCAGCCTCGGCGGCCGAATCCGCCGCCGCCCAGTCCCTGGTCAACGCCGGCGTGGTGTGCCGGTCCTTCAGCGTGCAGGCATCCGTGGGCTCGCTGGCCCCGGGATCGCAGGTGAGCGTGCACGTGGATTGCACCGTCGGCCTGGCCGACGTCGCGGGGCTTCGTCTCCCGGGAGCCTCGACCCAGTCCGCGACCTCCGTTTCGGTGGTTGATCGTTTCCGCAATCTGGACGGCCCCGCGGGAGACAGCGCGCCATGAACCATCGCATCAAAGCTCTGATTGCCACGGTACGGGCGCGCGCCACAGCCACCGGCGGACCGGAGGACGGGGTGGCCACGGTGTTCGTCGTGGTGATCACCGCCGCGCTGCTGGTGATGGCCGGTCTGGTGCTCGACGGCGGCCGAGCGCTGGACGGCAAGTCACGGGCGGTGGAAGAAGCACAGGAGGCGGCGCGGGCCGGGGCACAGGCCCTGGACCTCGACGCATTCCGCACCAGCGGACACGGCACGCTGAGCCCGGGCAAGGCGATGGCCGCCGCCCAGTCCTACCTGGCCGCCACCGGCGATGCCGGGACCGTGGCCGTGAACGGCGATGCGGTCACCGTGACCGTCACACGCGTGGAGCACACCCAGATCCTTCAGATCGTCGGCCTTTCCACGCTGACCTCCACCGCCTCTGCGACGGCGACCGCCGAGCAGGGCGGGTGAGCCCCGTGCCGCCGACCTCCACGCCCCGCCGCCCCGCCGCCGACCGGAAAGCCAGAACCGTGACTGCACGCCGAACCCCCGCCCCGATCCGCGCGATCGCCTGGCTGTTCAAGGCGGTGTTCCTCACCGTGCGTGCGGCGTTCGCCGTCGCGCTCGGCGCGGCGGTGCTCGGCGGACTGCCCTGGGCGCTCGTACGCTTCGCCGGCTGGCCGCTGCCTCACCACATGCTCTCCGCCGGGCAGCTAAAAACCGACCTGACCTCGCCGATCCTGGGCGACCAGTTCTACCTCAACGCGATCGCGATCGTGCTGTGGTTCCTGTGGTCGATCCTGGCGTTCTCGTTCCTGCTCGAGCTGGTCTACGCCGTGCGCCGCATCCCGGCCCCACACGTGCCGGGCCTGGGCCCGGCACAGCTGCTGGCCGGGTTCCTGATCACCGCCATCGGCGTCACCGCACTACTCGGCCGCTCCGCGGCCCCAGCGCGCGCCGACGTCTCGACGGTCGTGTCGAAGGCCCGCACCGTCGCCACCGCCCCGGCGACCATCAGTACCCCTTCCGGGCTGCGCGGCGCCTCGGCGCTTCCGGTCCGCGAGAGTGTGCACCACGTGGTGCCCGGCGACAGCCTGTACAAGATCGCCGAGCAGGACCTCGGCGACGGCCAGGACTGGCCGGCGCTGTTCAAGGCGAACGCCGGCGTCGTGCAGCACGACGGACAGCGCCTGGCCGACCCGAACCTGATCCTTCCTGGCTGGGACATCACCATCCCCGGCACCACCAAGAAACCCCAGACCGCCGCTCCGGCCCCGGCGACCACCACACCGGCACCGTCGACGGCGGCTCCGGTCGCCCCGACCCCCGCCGCACCGTCGGCGACGGGCCCATCCAACGTCGCGCCCTCGCCCGCCCACCAGGCGCCAGCAGCACCAGAGGGCAGCACGCCGCCCACCTCCCGGCCGGCACCGGCCGCCCCGGCTCGAAGCAAGAAGCCCGACACGGCGTCGGCTCGCCACACCGACGGTCGCGGCGGCGCGGGGTCCGGGCTGTGGATCGAGCTGGCCGGCGGCGGCGTGATCGCCGCCTCCACCCTGCTGGCGCTGCGCGCCGCCGCCTCGCGTCGACACAGGCTGCGCTCGCTGTGGGCCAACCCTTACTGGCCACGGCCCGGCGAGGTCAAACCGCTGGACACTCCGCAGATGCCGCCGGCGCTGCGGCCGGCGCGCACCATCGCCTTGACTCCCGCCGAACCGCAAGGCATCGAGGATCTGGACGGGATCGGCGAGCTGGACACCTTCGGCGCCCCGGCCGAATCCGCGGCTCCGCAGAGCGACCAGGATGCTCAGATCGCGGCGGCGGACACGCCGCCGGTGGTACTCGACGCCGAGCCCAACCTGCCGGGCGCCCAGCCGGTGTTTCTCAACGAGCCGACCGATGCCGACTCCGTCGGGCATGCCGAGGACACCGACTCGCCGTGGGTCCCGGTCGCTGTCACCAGCGATGGTCACAGCGTCGATCTGGGCAGCCTGTTCCCGGGCCTGGGGCTGACCGGCCCCGGAGCCCTGGGGGCGGCCCGGGCGATGGCCGCCGCCGTGCTTGCCACCCGCAGTCCCGAGGAGTTCGGCTCCAAGGCGCTGATTCCGCGCGCGGATGCCGCGCTGTTGCTGGAGGTGCCCGAGGCCGACCTTGACCGGTTGAATCGCTGGCAGCTGATGCTCGTCGACGACCTGTCAGAGGCCATCGAGTTCTTCAGCGGGTTCGCCGCGGCCCGCACTGCCGCGCTGGCCGAGTACGACGTGCCGGACTTCGACGCCCTCGCCCAGATCGACGATCTGCTGGACGACCCCGAGCCGATCGTGCTGCTGGCCGTGGCCCGCGGCGTCCTGGACGATCCCGCGAAGGCGATGCTGAAGCAGCCGGAGCACCTGCGGCTGCACTCGGTGCTTCTGGGCGCCCACCCGCACGGGACCACCTGGTCCATCGACGCCGACGGCGAGGTCACCTCCGGTGCGGCCGAGGACGGCGTGTACGCCTTCGACCTGTCGGCCGCCGGACTGCGCGCCGCGCTGGACGTGCTCACTCACGATGGTGAACGGCCGCCGATCGTGCCGCCGGACCCGCACGGGATGCTGGCCGGGCGCGAGAACCTGCCGACCAGATCAGACGACGACCAGCCCGAGGACTGCGCGATCCCGTTCGCTTTGGCGCCTGTTGCTGCTGACGAGCCCGGCGAAGGATCGTCGCACGCGGCCGACACGATCGCACCGGCGAGTCGAGACCCGCAACCGGGAAGCCCGGTCGCGCTCGTCGTGGCGTCGTCCACGCGCACCGACGACCACGAGGTGCGCGAACAGGCCAGCGGCGCGGCTGTAGACGACACCGCGTACGAACAGGAACCTGGCGGGCTGCCGGCCACCGCCGGCCCGGCGAGCCAGACTGCTGCCGGCCCGGTGTCGCCGACGGCGCCGCGTCTGATGCTGGTCCCGGCGCCCGTTTCCGCGGTGTCGGACGAGCACGACGGTATCGCGGTCGTCGAGCAGATCCTGGCCGACTTCAACGGCCGAGCTGCGCAGATCCGCGTCCTGGGCCCTTTGGGCGTCCACACCGCCTCCGGGCAGGTCGCTTCCGGGATACGCGGCGGAGGCTGGAAGATCGCCGCCCGGCTGGCGATGCACCACGCCCGCGGCCAGTCCTTGGAGGAGCTGGCCGAGCTGTGGCCGGATCTGGACGGGCAGAAGCTGTCTGACGCCCGCAAGAACGATTTCAAGTCGCTGCGGGCAGCGCTGAAGCGCGACGTGCTGGCCGGCACCGGCACCGGAGCCAAGGCCGAGTTCATCCCCCGCCGCGCCGGCCGGTTCCATCTGAGCCCGCAGTTCGTCGCCGTGGACCTGGCCTGCTTCGAGCACCTGCGCGCGATCGCCGCGCGCGCGGGCTCGACGCCGGTGCGTATCGCCGCCGCACAGGCCGCGCTCGGGTTGTACGAGGGTGATCTGTTGACCGGGATGGACGAGGAGTGGGTGATCGCCCCCCGGGTTGCGGTGCGCCGCGACGCCCTGGCCACCGCCACGCTGCTGGCGCAGCTGGCCGCCGAGGCCGAGGACCACGAGCAGGCGCTGTCCTGGTGGGAGCGGGCCCGGGGCATCGATGACAACGAAGAGGTCTACCGGCAGATCATGAAAACCCAGGCCCGCCTGGGCCGGCGCGCCGACATCAGCGCGACCAAAGCACTGCTGGAGGCCAAGCTGGACGAGGTCGGGGAAGGGCTCTCACCGGTCACCAGGGCCTTGCTCGGGGAACTGTTGTCGGGACGCACCCCGGTGCTGCCGCGTACTCCGGGCGCCTGAGCCAGCACATCAGGTTCTTCGACTACGCGCGGCCCACACCGCCGAGTCTGCGCCCGGCATCTGATTCGCGAGCGTCAGCCGTTGAGCGGGGCGAGAGATGTGGTCGCGACGCCACGCCAGGTTCTCTGGCATCGCCGCCACCCACCTGGGCGAAAGAGGCAGTCGCCGCACGACATGCCGGGCGTCCCCGGATGCCGGTGACAGGCTCGCCGCGGGCGGGCTACCGTAGGAGTTGCCGCCGCGACCTCCCCCCGTGGGTCGCGGCAGTTTCTGCTGGTCAGGACTTGGCTCACCCGGCCCCGGGGAGGTCAGTGCCGACGGTGAACACGTCGATGTCGTTCGACGACGTGCCCGGTTCGGCGGTTGTCACGGTTTCAGTTTCGGACATGCGGAAAATCAGCCCTTTCACAAACGGTGGGAACCCGGCGCGGCGCGGGATTGCGTCATCGCGCCGGACGCGGCGACCGCCGCGTGGACAACCATCCATCCGTGGATCGCCCGCCCGGCATTGTCAAGCCCCATCCCCTACCGCCCCGCAATGGCATCGTGCGCGGCGTGTGTGGCCATCGCGCGCCGGGTGTTCGGTGCGGCGCCGACGCCGGATCCCCGCCCGCGATCGACATGGATAACGGCGTGAATCCGCGGTTCGGACACCGCGTGGCTCACCACTTCATCGGGCGGGTGTCGCCAACACAGCTGTGACGTGTGAGTGTGCACAATTTGCAACGCGCGACCCAGAGTTGTCGCGTGGACGTGACTCTTGCTGCCATCCCACTGTCACGGCTAGCGGTTTAGGTAGGTTGCACGCCCTCCCGCACCTGACCTAATAGCGCCGTGATCCGATCCATTAGATCCACGAAGCCCTCTCTGCCCATCTGGTCTGCCAGCGCCGCTGCGCGCCGGGACAGCTCTGCGTCCGAGGAAGCCATAGCGGGCGCAAGGATCGCCGGGGCATGTTCGAGCAGATCGTAGGAGGCTAACGTCTGACCGTTTTTGTGTAGCGCAACGAACACGTCAAGGGTCTCGGCGGGATAGTCAGGTGCGGCTTGCGCGAGGGATTCGCCGAGCATCTGGTGTGTATCGAACTCCGGGTCCTGGGCGACGAACAGCAGGCGGGGGAGCCACCATTCGGCGTCGAAGCGGCCCGAAGTCACCCACCAGTAGAAGTCCAACAGCTCGCGACGCTCTGCGGCGCCGGCCTTTACCTGTTGATGCCGCCAGTTCCACAAGTCCCGGAAACGCGCGAGGACGGTGTCCGGGACATCGCCTTGGCTGTGGCGCAGCTGCCATCCGAGGTGGCCGAGCGCATTACGCATCAGTGCCGTGTCGCCGAACTCGAATAGCGCGCTCAGTGCTCGGTTGCTGAATCCGTCAACGAGTTGTCCGGTGACTGACAGGACGAGCACGTGGTCGGCTAGCGTCTGCTTGGGTGATCTCATGCTGAAGACTGCTGTGGCCGCTTCTGAATGCTCATCAGCGAGCGCCGTTAAGTGGATCATGAACCAGGGCTCGAGGGGCTCGAACAGGCCACGCGAGGGCCGGTAGCCCGCGAGTGTCACATTCCAAGCTGTCTCGAACCATGCTTGCTCGGCCTCGGTCAGGCTGCGGGCGTCGGTCGGTCCCAGGAGACGCTCGAGTCGCGCGTGAGTCCAGTCCGATGCCGCGGTAAGCAGGGTGCCGAGCCCTTCGCCGAACACAGCTGCAGCAGTAAGACTCTCGTCTTTGTCCGGCCCGGCATGTTCATCGAGGGCGGCGAGCACAGCCGTTGCCACCGTCTGCTGAGTGCTGTCAGGCTCGGAGTGCTCGGTACGCTGCTCATAGATGGACAGCAACAGCCTGATGGCCGCGCGTAGCGCTACGGGGCGGGTGGAGTTGAGGGAGAAGGTCAAGGCGTCGGTAGATGGTGGGCCGTAAGTCTGCTCCTCCTCGCACGTCGGGTAGCGAGACTTTGTGATCGGTTCCAGGGCAGCCCAGGCCGCACCGAACAGTTCGGGCCCAATCGCACCCGGTTGCGAGTTCAGTCCGAGGCGCACGAGATCGGCGGCCCGCTGGAGCGTGAAGCGCCAGGTTTCGTCGGCGTCTTCGTCCTGTTGCTGATCGTGCCGGGTTGCGCAGGCGGCGATGAGTCCGAGCACCTGCGCCCAAGGGAAGATGCGCTGCTGGCCGATCGCCTCCCGTAACCCGTCCAGAACCGCGCCGACGTATCCAGGCCCGAAGCTGGCGAATACATCGGCCTGCTGTGCGTAGGGGGCCGGATTGGCCGCAATGACCCTGCCGATGGCGCGTGTCAGACCCTCGGTTGAGGGGGCGCTGAACGAGGTGGCGGGGGCCGGGTCCCACGAACTGACGAAGGCCACTAGCTCCTCGGGGCTAAGCGCCGCCAGCTCGGCATCGCTGCGGGGGCTGATGTCCATGACGAACGGGAAATCGCGGGCAGACGCCTGCGCGGCCTCGGGCGGTAGCCCGTGGGAACCGGTCAGTTCGTCGAGCCGATCCGCGAGACGTTGCGGTAAGGCATCGCGGCCGATCTCGGCGAGCAAGTCGCGTTCCCAGCGGCCGATGTGGGTGGCGACTTGTTCGGCCGTGATCTCACTCTCGCTCGCCCCGAGCCTGCGCGCGACCCGTTCGGGGGTGAGATGCGGCGGATGCGCGATCAGCTGTTCCCACAGCTCGAGCTGGGCCTCGGTCAATTGGGACAGTACGGTTCGGGCGAGTCGGACGTACTCGGGTCGAAACTCTCCGGCGAGCAGATCCGGATCGGTCAGCTTCTCAAGGGCGAGTTCAACGGTGCCGGCTGGGCCGCCGATTGTAGGTTCGCTAGTGTCGCGCACGGTCGCAAACTCTCGCGCTGCCGCATGGCAAAGTGCGTCGAGCGCAAGGCGCTCGAAGATTGAATCTTGTCCGTGCTCAAAGACGGCGAGGATCTCGGCTAGCGGCATGCCCACGTCGATGTTGCCATGCGCAAGATCGCGCACCGCATCGACGAGGGCATGACCGACCTGATAGGTCATGCGGTCGTAGGCATCCGGCTGCCCCGCCTCGACAGCACTGCGCCACATCGATCGGATGCTTGGGACGAGCACGCCGGACTCAGTCCACAGGTCCAGCCAGACCGCGACCATGTTAAGAGTCTTGGGATCGGATTTGAGTGCCGAGACTACCTGCGGCAGCGTATGCGCGTACCGATACGGATCCAACCCGGCACCCTCAGCGATCCCGTCCCTTCCACCTGGCCGATAGATCGCTTGCGCGAGCTTCTTTGCCGGCTTGCGCTGGCCCGCATGGGCAAGCAACACGATGATCGCGACCAGTGGTTCCGGGTCGAGATAGACGCGGTAGGTACCTGAGAGGTAAAGGCAAATTGCGTTGACGAGGCGCTGCGCCTGGTCTGCGGGCATTCCGCTAGCGGCAGCAACAACTGCACGCTGCACGATCGGGTTGTCCGTGTCCTTGAACTGGTCGTGAGCCAGGACGGCGGCCACATCGTTCGGGACGAGACCTGCCATTCGTGCGAGGTATTCGCCTTGCGGCCACGCCTCGAACCGCGCGCCACCGGTCTCGTCGACGGTGCTGGCCGGGATATCCGCGAACGCCCCGCGAGCCGCTAGAGGCACGACCCACTTGGGGTTCTCCAGTCGGGAGTAGAAGAATTGGCGGTGCTGGGGACTGCCGAGTCGCTCGAGCGCCCGCTCGACCAGGGCCGTGCTGGGCGCTTCGTACTTGTCCACGTGGAGTGTGCCGTCGGGGGTCATTCGGTATCCAAGGTCGGCTCGGGATCGGGTGGCGCGAGCAGCCGGCGCGTGTTCGTGATTTCGAGGATGTCCGACAGTTCCTGGTTAACTGCGAAGAAGCTACCGATCCTGGCCGAGACGATGGTCTCGAACCGTGCGAAGTGGGTTCGGAGTTCCTCTTCAACCACCCGCCCCGCCTTTGTCGCACGGTCCAGATGAGCGCGAGCAACGAAGTACTCCCACGTCTCGCCTAGCAGTTTCGCTGTCGGGTTGTTGACGGCCGATTCGTTGCCTACAGCCACATACGCACGCCGCCGTGCCGTGCTGGCTTCGACGGTGACGGCTGCGCGCACCACCGCTTCGATCGTGGCAACAACACGCGGAGAGACGAGCAGGTCCGCTCCACGGATCGTTCCATCCGGCCCTTCCGTGAACCCGTGCGCCTCACGCGGCGTCGCCATCTCCAGACGCCACGCAGCGGCCAAGTCCTGAGCGGGCTCGTTGACGCCTACCGATGCCGGCAGATCAATTCCTTCGGCCAGGCCGAGGTAATGAGCCAGATTGTTCGCAATCTCCCTGACTGCATGGGAGATCATCACAACCACGGCCCTATCCCGACGGGGGGCGTCGACAAGATTCGTAGCGCATCGGTAGAGATCTGCGAGGTCACTCTTGATCTGCGCAAGCCGAGCCGCGAACTGTTCCCGCTCGACGCCGCCGGTCGGGATTTGCGCTTGCACGCTCACGCTCGTCCCTTCCCCGCGCTCATCCAGAGTATGGCTCCGATCACCGTCCTAGTATCCATCTCGCCGCGGCGCTAGACGGCCCGACACGACCGATGCGGCCGGGTTTCCCTTCGCACTGCAGCGCACCACTTTCACCGCCGAGACCGCACGCGGCATGCTCAATCCGGCAGCCATCGCGAAGCCATCCCAAGACGCTCCCGAAATTGGCCCGCCACCTGACGTGACAACCGCCAACAGAAATGACGAATCACACACCGATTCCCGGGTGACCCGTGTCGTTCAAGTTGTCCGTCTGCGAAGCTGTGACCTGGCTCCGGACAAATTCGATGGCAAGCACTATCGCCAGTGAAAGGGTGAACCTCCCACCGCACAGCATGGCGGTGCCATCGAATCTGACTTACTGGCACGTGTAGGTTCCGTGCTTCGCTGTCCCACACCTACGCCGTGACCATTGCGCTCTTTCGATTCCGCAACCGCCAGCGCGTTACCAACTGAACACCTGCGGATCGCCATAGACCGAGCTGAGCCGACGGCACCCTCATCCCCGCCCACGGCCGCACGGGCAAGGCCGACCGGCCCAACTACTCCGGCAAACACAAACGACACGGCCTGCACCTCGCCCTCACCGACGAAAACGGACAGCTGATCTGGATCTCCGCCGCCGCCCGCGCCCTCGTCGAGCACGGCTTCGCTCACCTGAAGACTTGACGCATCCTCACCAAGCTACGCACCGACCTCGCCCACCCTACTGACCTGCTACGAGCCCTACTCGTCCTGACCAACCTCGAAGTCGACCGGTGACAGACGATCAAGGCCCCAGACCAACGCGCTGGACCAGCACGAGCGTCTATGAGCTCTGCCGCACTAGCGACCTGACCAGACCATTCATGTTAGCGAGGGCTCAATGACGAGATGAACGCCGCAGGTGTCACTACTCCCGGGGCTGGGTCATGCTGGTACGCGTCGTATGCGTACCGGCTTTTGCGGACCCGCGATGCTGGCCTCGAACCCAGCGACTTCACGACTCTGGACCGCCGCAGACGAGCTCCGTCCCCACTACGGTTCTGGGGCGAGGCTATGCGTTGGTCGGGGCAAAGTCACCGTGGGGCGAGCTCTCTACGGTGACCTTTCTCCGTCGGCGGCCAGCGTTCGGCCCGGGCCATGACGTCCTCGAACGGCTGAAGATCCAGCGCCAATTCGAGCCACGTTCGCGACCAGAACTCGTCCATGGGATCGTCGGGGTCGCTCACTTCGCTGAGCGAGGCTGCCAGTCGCAGTGCCACGTCGGCAGGCTGGGCAGTGATCGTCATGCCGACGATGGCGTTTCTCCAGAAGGGCGCGATCCCGGGCTCGCTGGCGTGGCGGACCACGTGGCCGCAAGCCTCGTCGATCCATCCGGCGTAGAGCAGTAGTCGCACGGTCTCGTAGTGGACGCCGTCATTTTCGGTGCGGGCCGCAATCTCCAAGGCCTCCGTGCGAGCAGTAAGGGGATCGCGGTCGCCCAGCTGTTCCAGAATGGCCGCTATGGCCGAGGAATCGTTGACTCGTTTGGCTGCTCGTCTCCAACAAAGGGTCGCTTCGGCGTCCATCCCCAAGTCGGCGGCCAAAAGAGCGGCCTGCGCCCACGCGTTGTCGGTCTGGTCCGTATCGGCGGGAGGCGCGGCAAGGAGTGCTCGGGCGACAACACGATCGTCGGCGGACACAGCGGCGACGGCTCGTGCGGCCCTCAACCGGACGTCCGCCATGTTCTTGGATGCGTCACGGATAAGCCTCAGACGGGAGACGGCTGCATTCTTGTCACGCCCCCACCGGACCATCCCCTCGGCGACCCATACGATCTGGCCCGGGTCCTGGTTCGGATCGTCTATGACCTGACGCAGGAATTTGCGACCCTCCTCAGCCGGCGCATCGGACACGGCATGCTCCGAGCCTTCGGACCGTACGAGGAACTTCGACGCGAAGACACGGGCATCCAGGCGTGCGGCGGTGTTTCTCACGAGGAGCTGGGCCGCTCGTCGCGCGAAGCGGACCTCACCAGCTTCGGCAAGTTCGGCGATCAGATTGTGCGTCGCAAGGTCTGCTGGCGTCCGGCCGTTGAGCCACGCCTTCCAGAGTTTTACCGCGTCCTCTGCGTGGCCAGCGTTGATCAGGCGCAATCCTGCTTGCTGGATCCAGCCTGCCGGAAGATCGGCGTGTCGCAGCACGGTGGTAAGTAAATGGAGTCCACGATCCGGGGCCCCGGCGTAAATGAGGGCGTCGACGGCGCACAGGGCTGCGAACGCGCTGCCTCGTCGACCGAGATCTTCGATCCGGCCCGCCGCCGTGGTGTCCTCACAGTGCCGCGCTAGAAGGGCGAGTGCGGCGGTGCGGCGGGCAGGCGCCACGATGGGTGCTTCGGCCAGAGCTCTTACTTCGCGTGCTACTTCCGGGTGGTGCATCTGTTGGCCGAGAATGCTTGCAGTGTCGTCCCAGTCGAACCCGTAGTCATGTTGCGTCATCGAGCTGAGACCGAGTTGTCTTATGAGACGGCTTGCTACACGCTGGACGTACTGCCCGGTCTCCACTGCCACACGCCCGGCAAGCAGGGTCTGCCAAGCGTTGTCGTCTCTCAAGCGCTGCCACAGCAGTTCGGGCTGATGTTCGGGCGCGGAAGCCCATGCGGCCAGGGTGAGGACGAGGCGTTCGTAGTCGGCGTGATCGCTGCGGAGAAACCGTGGAGCCTCGTTCAGACCCGTGAGGCCGGGCCCCAGGCTGGCTGCCATAGCAGGGGCTGCGAGGAACTCGGCTAGCGACCGGTGGGCGAATCGTGGCCGGCCCGTGGTGGTGGTTGTGATCAGGCCGGTCGAGGCCAAGAGCGTGGGCAGGATCTGCGCTCGCAATGGCACGCCGTCGGGGACGGCAGGTGCGTGCAGACGCATCCACGCGTCGGCGGTCGCGGCCAGGTCGACGTCGTCGTGGGAAAGGTGTTCTGCGGCGACATACGCCAAGAGTGGGTGCCGGTTGCTGTAGAGCCAGTCCGCGAGGAGTTCCGCCTCCCTGCCGTAGGGGGCCAAAGCGGCGACGAGCCGTTGCCGGGACTGGACGGCCGCAGGACGAGCATGTAGCAGGTACCGTACGAACTCTGCGAACAGGCCGGTGCGCGTCATGGGCAGCCGCGCTTCGGCGCTGTTCTCGTGGACCATGGCAGCGATGGTGGCGACCAGTGGCACTCGGGTCAGGTCGTCGCGGAACGGGGAACGCTCAATCTCTGCCAGGAAGGTCGGTGTCAGTTCGGGTCGGCGCCGGGCGACGAACCACCGTTCGGCGAACGCGGCCAGTTGGCCGTTGTCGAACGGCAGCAGGTCGCAGTCGGCGGCGCCGCTTTCGTACAGCGGGCGAACTTCGGACAGGAAGAGCGGCCGGGAGGTGATCAGGAAGCGATGGATCCCGCCGTTCGCCAGCCGCCATCGCAGGGCTTGGACCACCCGACGCCGAAGCGCGACGTCCAGGATCTCGTCGAGGCCGTCCACGCACACCAGCCACTCGGCACCCGGCGCGGGGCGGTCGGAGAAGGTCGTGGGATCGAGAACGGAGCCGATCCGGCCGCCCAGCTGGCGGGCGACCGCCGCCGTGAGCAGAGCCGGGAAGGTCCCCTCCCCGGTGAGGTCAACCGCCGCGATCCACAAGGGCACCAGCCACGGCGTGCCCGTTGGGCGAAGAAGACGACCGTCGGGGGCGAGCCATGCCGCAGACCACTGCTGCACGAGCCGTTGCACCATGACTGTCTTCCCCGAGCCGGGGGCGCCGAGGACAACTGCGTGCGACCGTCGCATGACGAGGTCACTCGCGGGCAGCACCACCGATGTCTCAACGCTGCGGGGTTCAGCGCGCGAGCCCGATTCGACGGCGCGGACCCGCTCACGAACGTAGACGTTGCCTAGGGGAGGCGCGTCCGCTCCGAAGAGTTCGTACGGCAGATCGGAACACATGTCCTGCTGCGCCGCGAGGAGCTGAGCTACTTGAGCCGGCAGCACCGGCGTACTGCCGGTCCCCGGACCGGCACGGCCTGTCCCGTCGGCCTGTATCCGTTGACGCTGCCTGCGCAACCGGTCGGCCTGCGACCACCTCCGAAGCGCCTCGCTCTCGTCCAGCCCTAGAGCCGCACTCAGACTCCGGGCCAGGGGCCACGAAGGGAACCTGGCTCCGCTGAAGAACTCGGACACGCGCGCGGACGGCACACCGGCACGAGCGGCCAGGGCCTGACGGCTCACAAGCCCTGATTCCGCGAAGGCTTGGGCGTACCAAGCGATCAACACGCGAGAGGCTTCGTCTCCGTGCGCTCCCATCGGCTGCGGCGGACGTCCTGCCATTACACCCCCCGGTTCGACTTCTTCCGCCCATTGTTCACGCTCGTTCCCGAACAATCGAGCACCACGAGACAGTCCTTTGCGAGCGCCTCCCGCAACGGCGCGGGCCACGAGAGAAGGACGATCACCATGTGGACGAACCCTGCGACAGCCATCGGCGCGGCGACGCTGATGACGCTCACCCCGGTCGCTGTGCGGACTCTGGGATGGCTTCTCGGCCTGCGTATGGTCCTCAGAGCCAGCCGCCCCGAGGAACGGCCCGCCCTCCTTACTGCCTTCGCTGCGGCTGCATTCGCCCTGCGGGACGGTAGGCGGATCCGGCGCGACAGCGGCTCCGAGGCATTCCTGTCTGGTGACTGCGCGTGCATGTCACCCGCACGCCACAAGGGCCAGGACGATCCGTCCATTGAGCTTCACTGTCGTCCGGGTTTAACCCGTTGCCCGGCGGACGGCCCGCGGCTTGACGACGCGGCCCGTTGCGGCGGCGAGAGCGTGGCTTAACACCCAAGAGAACCGTTCAGCCAAGTCCGCGACAAGGTCACTTACCACACTTGCCTAAAGGCCTAAAGGCACCCCTGATAACTGGGACTCGGTTGGAACATGCCGAGCGGCGCGGCCAACTTCAACGGCACGAGTCTCGTCGCGGGCCAGATTGGTTGGCACAAGACCACCTTCAATTGCAACGGTCACCGGGCCCGTCGAGAAGATCTTGAACGGGGCGCTTGACTTCATGGCCGGATCCACGGGTTCATGGACGCCGCAGCCCACCGCAACCCGCGCCGTACACGCGGATTCGTCGCCGCCGCTCCCGGTCTCCGCCGGAGACCGCCCTGGCCAGGGCAGTCCCCATCCGAAATCCCTTGAACCGCCGCGAGGATGCGCCATGCCCAAAAACCCGTCTACCGCCGCACCGAAGAAGACCAAGAGCACAAACAAGACGCCGGCCAAGAGCACGCGCGCGGCCGATCCGGATGCCCCGGCCGGCCTGACGCCCAACCAGGCCGCGGTCCTGCAGCATCTGTCCGAACGGGCCGGAGTGACCACCGCCGAGGTGGCCGCCGCCGAGGGCATCGGCCACTCCACCGCGCAGAAAGCCCTGACCGTGCTGGAAGCCGCCGGTCTTGCACGCCGCGAAGCAGGCGTCCGCAACGGCGCGCTGAAATCCCCCGACCGGTGGTTCCCCACGACCGCCGCCACCAGCGCAGATCCGGAATCGACTCGCGAAGCACCCCAGGCTGCGGCTGACGCGGATGCGTCGGGTACCGACGCCGCCGTCGATGACGCGGCCGAGCCCGTCGAGCCGGATTCCCGCAGCGGCGCGGCCGAACCAGCGGACTTGGCTGCCGCCGCGGCGCTCACCTCCTCCACGGATCAAAGGCCGGACACGCCGCAGGATTCCACGACCGGCGAACCCGACGAGACCGACGACCATGCCGAGGAATCCGGCGTCGTTCCCGACGCCGCCAACCAGACCGCTGCGACCAACGCCGACCAGTCCTCCGCCAGCGTCGCAGACCCCGCCGATGATTCCGACGCCGCGCCGGGTCCGGCCGCAGACGGCACCGACGCCACCGGGGCATCGCTGGACACCGCAGGCGTCACCGGCACCGTGACCCCGGCCGTCGAGGCGCCCCCGACAGCAACGTCCGACGCACGCCTGAGCAAGGGCGAGCTTCGAGCGATGGTCGAGAAGTACCTACGGGACCACCCGGATCAGGCGTGGACCCCTAGCAAGATCGGCAAGGCGCTGGGAGGGCGGTCGGCCGGAGCGGTGAAGAACGCCGGCGAGAAGCTGGTGGACGACGGTATAGCTCGGACTTTCGACGACGCCCCACACAGGTTCCAGATCATCGCAGCCCCGGCAGGCAAGACCACGCGTGTAGGATCCGCAAATCCGTGAGCAAAGTCCGCCGATCATGAGCACTGTCCGAGCAATGTCCGGTGACCGGCCGCCGCTGGCGAACTATGTGTTCGACGGCGGCGTCATCACCGAGGAATGGGCCCGGGAGCACGTGCGAGTGGACACCGACGAAGTGACCGAGTGGCGCCTTGCTGACGCCGCCGACCGCGAGACGCTGCTCATCCCGCTGCTTGCTCATCGGCTCACGGCCTGCCTCGGCGCTATGGCCAGCGGCGCAGCGGTATATCTGCACGACGGGCGGGAGGTTCACGCCTGATGTCCCGTGTCGGCGATCTGGAGTGGCGGCAGGTCTGGCGACGGCGCCGCCCGAACAGAGCTGATCGAACTGAAGACCCTGTTCTTCGTGGAGGGGCCGGGCTGCGGCCGTGCGCTGGCTGCCGTCGAGCTTCGTCGTCGTCGGCACTGACGAGTCCGGAAGGCCGCTGCCAACGGGGAGACACATCCAGTGTTCCGGCTCGCCGACGTGCCAGTCGGGCTGCAGCCCATCATTGACGGGCACCGGACGGAAACCCGGCGGCTCATCCTGGGGACCGACCAAGAAACGGCGACAGCTACGCCGCCGCTTGAGAAACGACCTACATGATCCGTCCGTTAACAGGTCAGGGCTCTCCGTATCAGGAGACCGTGACATGGGGAGGGGCAAAGCGGTGATCGAGCTGGCCAGTGTGATCAGGGATCTGCGGGCGGAATTGAAGGAAGCGGTGGCCTCCGGCGATGGCGAGGCCCTTCGGTTCGAGCTCGGGCCCATCGAGTTGGAGGTGTCGGTCGCCCTTCAACGCGAGGGCAGCGCCGGGGCCAAGGTGCGGTTCTTCGTGGTCCAAGGTGGAGCCGACGGCAAGATCGACACTACCGACACGCAGCGGATCAAGCTGACGCTGACCCCACGCATGGAACCTGGCGGAGGCTCGCCGTACGTCTCCGGCGGCCGCAAGGTCGGCGAGTAAGTCATGGCTTCCCTCGAGCCGCGCCGTGCGTGCCAGGTCCTCACCGAGAACGAGGTCGGCTCAGGCTACCTGGTCAGTGGCGACCTGATACTCACCGCCCGGCACGTGGTGCTCAACGCCAAAGAAATCACTGCCCGGTTCATCGACGACCGAGGCAGGCCCCGTGACGTTCTCGGTCATCTGGCCTGGGCGGATGAGGATGGCGAGGGGCTGGATCTGGTGGTAGTACGCATTACTGAGGTCCAGAGCGTGGTTCCCGTCCGCTACGGCCGCCTTCCGGCACGTATGAAATGCGAAGCCATCGGCTTCCCACTGTTCAAAGAACGTAAGCCAGCCCCAGAAATCTTCTACCGCGAAGCCCACCACATGGTGGGCATGATCACGCCGGATGCCAACCAACGCTCCGGAACATATGAAGTGACTGTCGATGAGCCGGCACCCAATCTTTTCGAATCTCCTTGGGCAGGCATGTCCGGCGCGGCGATCTTCGTCGGCGGCCTTGTCGTCGGCATCGTCAGTGAGCATCACTCCGACGAGGGACTCAACCATCTGGCAGCCAGCCCTATCGATCACTGGCGAAGGCTTGACGACCAGCCACGCCTGGCCCAGCTGAGCGAGATCTTGGGCCCGACCCTGGCCCGCCCGCTAACCCCGGTCGTGCCGCCGATCCCGCCGACCCACATCAGGCCACAGCAACTGCCGGTACGCCGGCAGTTCGTGGGACGCGTCACGGAACTCGACCACCTACTGGACTTGCTGGCACCAGACGAGACCCGAGCCCAAACACCGAGCCCTCGCATTGGGATCATTGTCGGGCTGCCGGGCGTGGGCAAGACTGAGCTTGCTACGCAGGCAGGCCATGCTTCGATGGAGCGCGGGTGGTTCGCCGGCGGTCAGTTGTTCCTGGACCTGCGAGGATACGATGCGGAGCCGCTGAGTGCTTACGTCGCACTCGGACATCTGCTACGGGACCTGGGCATCCCGGCACGCGAAATCCCGGAGGACGAAGACGCACGTGGACGACAGCTCCGTTCGACGCTGGCTCAGCACGAAGAGCCACTGCTGATCGTCTTGGACAACGCTTCCCGCGCCAGCCAGGTGGAACCGCTGCTGCCCAGTTCAGGACCGCATCGGGTGCTGGTGACCTCCCGGCACCACCTGCCCCAGTTGGAAGCCCGTCTGCTGCGCTTGCCGGTACTCTCGGCCGCCGAGTCCGTCACGTTGATGGACAGCGTCTTGCGGACCCGGTCCGGAGACGACACCACGATCCTCGATCACCCGCAGGCTGCAGCAGAGGTGGCCCAGTTGTGCGGTCACTTGCCGCTGGCCTTGAGAGTCGTCACCGCACGGCTGGCGACCAGCTCGTTGGACGACCTCGCTGCCGAACTCCGCGAGCAGGGCACGGGGATGGAAGGCCTCAGCGACGGCGAGAAGGCGGTGCGCCCGGCTTTCGATCTGTCCTACCGGCACCTGGCCGCCGACGAGGCGATGCTGTTTCGCCAGCTCAGCCTCAACGGCAGTCCCCACATCTCACTGGCCGCGGCCGCCGCCGTAGCTGGAACGCCCAAGCACGCTGCCCGCAGACTTCTCGACCGGCTTGTAGAGGCAAATCTAATCGAGCGGATCTCGGACCGCCCGCGCTGGACCATGCATGACCTGCTGTGGGAATACGCTGCGGTAAAAGTCGGCGAGGATCCAGAGCACAGTCGCGAAGCGGCGCGCCGCCGCCTAGCGGAGCACTACAACCAGGGCCTCGCACTGGCAACAGCAATACTTAGGCCTTCGGCGGGTACGGGGGTGCCAGACACACCGAAGGATGAGATAGCTGCATCCGCACAGTTCGCAACCGCCGAAGATGCGGCCGATTGGCTTGGCATCGAACTCGTAAACTTGATGGCCGACGAACCCCAACGATGTTTCCCATTGAACGAGCTCGCAAAAACGCTCGCCGCTGCAGGCCGGGAAAGCGATGCGTGGCATGTCTGGAGGCATATGTCTTCTGGCAAAGCGAAACGGTTGGACGGTTATCCGGAATACATCACGGATCCGTACCCCGGCAACTTCACAGCCGTCAGACAACTTGCTGAGATCGACCTGCAACTCGAAGAGCTGAACGCTGCCAGAAAAGCTGTCCGCCAGGCCCAGCAGTCCACAGACCGTCGTGGAGAAGCAGACGCCTTGTTGAGGCAAGCGAAGGCTCTCCTCAAGCACTACATGGACGTTCCCAAGGCAACCAATCTTGCGCGCCAAGCCGTGGACGTCTTCGATGAGCTACGTGATACCGCAGGCAGGGCACGGGCATATTGCGTCTTGGGCGGAGCCTATGAAAAGGCACACCGTTCCGATGAGGCCCTCACGGCCTACCAGACTGCGGAACGGCTGGCGGGGTCGGCCAGAGTAGATGAGATCCAGGCCCAGGCATTGGAACGGATTGGCAGACTGCTCCTCGAGGCGGGAAGGCACAGCGAAGGAATCGAGTCCCTGCGTAGCAGCGTGAAGTTGTTCCATCGCCTTGAAGACGCCTTCGGCGGCGGCAGGGCCTTGAGCACCCTAGGCGGCGCACTACTGGAGCTGGGGCGATACGACGATGCAATAGAAACCTGTCGCGAAGCGATCGCGTTGTGCAGTTCTGCCAACGAACTCTACGGCAGGATGTCCGCCCAGATGAGTCTGTCGACAGCCTTGTGCGAGGCTGGTCGCTATCAGGAAGCGATACCGGAGGGCGAGCGAACGCTGGCCATGTGCCAGGAGGCCAACTATCCAGAGGGCGAGAGCAAAGCGCTGCTCGAGCTCGGGTTCGCGTGCATGCATGAAGGACTGTTCGAAGAGTCTGTGAAGTGGCACGAGCAGGCATTGCCCCTGCTGGCAAGAGCGGGCGAGCAACAAGGTGAAGCCTGGGCACTACTGCGTCTTGGCATAGGGCTCAGCAACCTTCGGAACTGGGACGAGGCAAACCGAGCATACGAGCGGGCACGCAAGAAGGGCGACGCTAGCGTCGCCGGACGGGCCTGGGCACTGCTGGGTGGGAACCTGGTGGATTCGGGATATCCGGAACAGGCTCTCCCATACCTTTATCAAGCATTCGAAGAAGCACAGGAGATCGGTGATGCCGATCTGCTGAAGCTTACGGCACGCAACATAGGGATTGCTCAACGGAAGCTACGATGAAGCAGCCGCAGCGGCTCGGTCGCACGACGGGAGAGTCCGTTACAGGTTTAGAGAATACTGATTCTCTAAACTAGACTCCCGGTGTTTGCGCCAAATACCGCCGGATAGTCCAGCATGCCCCAGCACAGCCCCCGCGGCGGCCGGATCAGGCCGACGCCGTAGTGTTTCTTGCCATCCTCACCTCCGCAGACATCTTGATCTGTGCGGCCCATATGTCCCCGGAGTCGGTTGCTGCGCCTGCGGCCGGGCCGGCGGCGCTGTTCGCAGCATGGACGAATCGTTCCGGACGTGGCGATCGTTGAGTCTGGCCATCTGACTCGGGCAATGCGCGTGGCACGGCCTCGGAAAAGGAGTGAGCCTTCGAGCTTGCGTGTGCGAAAGGTTCAGAAAAGGTGGCCGGCGGCCTGCTGCCAAGTGTCGACAGCCTGAGCGAGTTTGGTTGATGCCCCGGCTGCGGTGGTGATCATGGCGATGGCGGCTTTGGCGCGGGTGAGCCTGCGGGGCTCGTCCGGAGCGGCGGCCGCGTCGGCGACGTCGGCGACGTGGTGGAGAAGTTCGGCGCGCTGATCCTCGGCGATCTCTGGGGCCTGCTGGACCGCCTCGCTCAGCGCGCGAATGGCCTCCGCGATGCCGGGCTCTCCGCGATCGGCAACGCTCTGGATGGTCGCGCCGATGGTGGTGAGCGTGTCGGCCACCGCGAGGTGGCTGTTGTGCACCTCACTGTTGATCGCGCCGACGTTGCCGTAAACGGTCACCGGATCACGTCGCTTGCCCTGCCCGGATGCCTCTGCGTACTCCGGCATAAGATCCAGCACCTCCGCAAGGTAGTTGACCGCGACAGCGATATAAGCCGAGTGGATTCGCGGGGCGAGCCCAGCGGTGAGCTTCTGATACGCCCGTCGCAGCATTGCTCCACCGGTTCTCCCGCTGTCCGGGGAATGGAGAAGCGGGATACCGCCGTCCGGAACCTCTTGCGCTAGGCACTCCGCGCCCGCGAGCCCCCAGGTCGCCCATCGATATCGCCAGACGACTTCGGCGGTGAGGAACCAGTGAAGAAGTGGGCTCTCGATGCGGTAGGAGGGCGGAAATCCCCGTGTTTGACCGGGCCATTTGCGGTCCCCGACCGCTTCGTACTGCTTGACGATCTCGTCGATGAGCTTGGCGAGCTGATCGGCGACTGTCTCTGCAACAACAGCCTCGTGGAGCCGGGCGAATTTGGGCGGATGCTGCGCTGGGAGAACGAGACGCGGGACCGACCGGCTGTTGGCCACCCTGACGAGACCCTCGTGAAGCTTGGCGAGGAGCGGTGACCACTCGCGGACAGACGCCGCGCTCAGCCACCGGTACATCAGGGCCGCCCGGTACTCCTGTGAGGGATCCCCGGGGCGCGGAGGCCACGTCATCACGTACTGCCGGTCCGGAGTCACGTACCGCCGGTTCGGAGTTCTCATCGCGTTATCGATGGGCAGGACGATATCCAGGATTTCGTCTTGGAGAGCGGAACGGGGAGCGCCATCAAACATGAAGGGCGAGAGCAGGTAATCCATCTCCAGGCTCCACCTGTAGATGTCGCACATGAGGGCTGCCGCATCCCTACTTCCGGCCCGTCGCCGCTCCAGGAAAGGGCGCAGGGCTGTGGCATGCTCGCCCGCCTGGGCGGCGATGCGTGGTCCGAACTCCGGCACGGCTTCGCTGATCACCCTGCGTGCGGCATCGGGGTCGGGCAACCGGGTGTTGCGCACGGATGGCATATAAGCATTCTGGCCTCGCACCGCCCGGCGCGGCAGCGAAACTGAGTGCCAGAAAGAATGTTCGTCGCCGACCAACGCCAGATCGGGACCTGGCCGGCGGCTTCGATTCGTCGGCTGGCGGCAGCGAGCCGGGCCAGCACCACCGGACCCTCGTTCGACGGTAGATGGCATGTGATCGTCCCTCAAGAAACCATCGTTTGTTGAGGGACGCACCGATCTTCACCCCACCGAGGTCAGGATCCTCAAAAACTCCGTCAACAACCTCCAGTCACCGTTTACTGAAGATCTCGTCCCTCAAGGCTCGTGGCCAAGGACGTCTTGTTTCCCCGGCTCAGCGGATGTAGGCGAGCCGCTTGAGCGTGGCGTAGTCGAACCGGAAGACGTTGGCGTCGACGGCCCTGCCCACACCGGGGATCTTCGCGTGATCGGTGTACTGCCAGAACGACCAGCCGGTGCCACCGGGCACAGGCGGAGGCGGGTTGTTGCCATAGCGGGCCAGACGGACCCGGTAGCCGCCGAGGGCCTTGGTTCCGCCCAGGCAGTCCTGGATGAAGGAACGCTGTGTGTAGATCGTCGGCGTGACGCCGGTGACTTGCTGGACCCGGTGGATGAAGTCCAGGACCTGGTTGACGTGCAGATGGTGTCCTGCGCTGGTGCACTCCTCCAGGTCGAGCTCGGACGGCAGTTCTAGGGGTGGGTGCCGGTGAAGTGCTGGGCGTGGATCGTGTTCAGGAAGTTGTTGGCCGTGCTGCGACCAGCGCGACGCACTGCGGGCAGTCGTTCATCCAGTCGGTCATCGTCACCGGGTCCATTGTTCCGTCCTCCTTCGGGGTCTGATTTCACGGCGCGGCCCGTCGGCTCGCCTGTTCCAGGTGGACCGCCTACCACTACATGACCGCCGACCAGGACGGCACCGCCCACTGAACGCCTCGCCCGATCAGCATCCGATCGGCGAGACAGAGAACCTGCGCGCACGCCTGGTCGAGACACACCTGCACCGCATCCCGGGCTACCTGCCCGACTGCCCAAACTGCTGTGAATGGCAGGCGCTGGCGGCCCGGTCCGACGGGCTCAAGCCCCGCCTGGTGCCGGTGCTCGGCCGGGAAGACCTGCTGCACCGTGCCGGACATCTTCTGATGTGACCAGCGGATTCACCCCGTGTGGGCCCGGAGCTGGGAGTTTCCTTCCGGCGCCGGGCCCGCCTGACGTAGACGCGACGATCGCCGCTCCGTGCTGTGGGGCACTCAGACCGCAGCCGGAACGGCCGGGGCAGCGGGCTTGGCCGCGGCGGGCTTCTTCGGCTCCCGCACCTTCTCCCCTGCCGCCGCCTTGACCGCGGCCCTCACCTCGCGCAGCTCGCGGCCGGTCATCTCGGCCGCCTGAGCCTCGGTCACACCGTCGGCGACGATGGCGGCCAGGCGCCGGGCACAGTCGGCACGCAGCTCTTCGATCTTCGCGGTCAGCTCGTCGATCTCGGCCTGTTTGCCGGCGATCTCCCCGGCGTGGTCGAGAACGCGCTTTCGGCGCGCGGTCTCGGCGAGCCGCCGTTCTTCGTCGTGGGCGTCGTATAGCGCGGCGGCGTGATCGCGCGCCGCCTTCTTCCGCGCCGTGTTCGACGCACTTGCTGCCACCATGGTCAAAAGACTTAGCGGTGGTCTGCCCGGTCCGCCACCTGGCCGGTGCAATCGTGGGAGCCACCGGCGGCGGTTCCGCCGTCACGACCGGCATCCGTCGGCATCCCGTGTCCGGGGAGGGCGCTCAGTTGGTGGCGACCAGTGCTGCGCTAACTCCGATCCTGGGGGGAAGCGTGGTCGGTGATGTGCTTTGCGCCAAGACGGCTATGCCGTGGTCGGTGAAGGAGACCGGTGCGATCTGGTAGCCGCGAGCGGTGACCGCGCCGTCGGACTCCCGGATGATGACCATCGACGCCGGGGCACTGCTTGTGCCGAGTTGTATGGCATACACCGCCCCGCCATAGGCACTGACCGGCTCAAGGCTGCCCTGGCCGGAAAGCTGCGACCAGGCCACGGCCCCGGAGGCGAGGTTGATGCCGAAGCTGGGCCCGGACGCGGTGGTGTCCGCGTCGTAGATCGTGAGGACGCCGGTCGAGGAGTCCGAGACGGCGCCCAGCGCCGCTGGTGAGGCCGTGTCGGACGGTACCCAGACACGACGGAAGCGGTGGCGGTGGCGAGCACTGCCATGCCGGTCACGGCCTTCGAGCCGGGCGCCCGCAGCCGGGCACTGGCTGCGTCGGCACGCCGGCGACGCTGACTGGGACCGGCCGGTCAAGGTGAACTGGGAGCCAGGCGGGCACGAGATCGTGTGCGAGGTCGCCGGATGCGACCGGCCGATCTCGCCGTGGGGCTGTGCGCCTCGCACGGGCGCCGACGCGCCTCCGGCGAGCCCGGCCGGGACGCGCCGCTGCGCGACCATCTGCCCCGCGCCGGGAAGGTCTGTGACCTGGCCGGCTGCGGGCGCGCCGTGGCCAAGGGCGGCCTGTGCGGTACCCACTACCGGCGGCGGCGCGTGGGCCAGGCCGACTGGGACTGCCCGATCAACGAACAGTCGCGGAACAAGCCCCGGCCGTGACGCCGGCCGCCCCAGACCTCCGCCGAGGACACCGCCGGGCACCGGATACCGGTTTGCACCGCGCACAGCCTGGACCTCATGATCGCCGGATGGGTGATTCGTGGACGACGGTGGAGCAGATTGACGCCAAGCGCGCCGAGTTCGAGCAGGCGCTGGGCAACTCCTGGCGCCGGCCGGCAGCCTGGGCAGTCGCGCACGAGGCCGACGGGCAGATATTGGTGAACCGGGTCAACGTCGCCGAGGGATACCTGCCCGCCGCAGTCCTGGCCACGGTGGCCGGGTGGCCGGGGCTGACCGGCTCGGTGCCGCTGTCGGCCGCCGATCTGGACGCGGCGATCGAGATGCTCGCCCCGGCCGAAGCCTGCGCCGAGCTGGAGCATCCGAACCTGCGTGCCTGGCGGTACCTGCGCGAGGAAATCGGGGACGCCGGATCCGCGGTCGTCGTGTTCCTGGAGGCGATCGACATCCTCGCACCCGAGGACCGTTTCGTGGCCGCGGCGCTGGCGCAGGTTCACCGCGGCCGGGTAGAGAACCCGGACGGGACGACGACGCTGTGGCGGCCGGTGGGGCCGGCCGAGCTGGCGCTGCTCCAGGAGTCGGGTTTCACCGCGTGGCCGCCGCGCCTTCCCGACCAGCCGATCTTCTACCCGGTGCTCAACGAGCAGTACGCGACGACCATCGCGGCGCAGTGGAACGTTGCCGCCTCCGGTGCCGGGTTCGTGACACGCTTCGCCGTCCAGACCTCCTTCGCGCGCCGCTACCCCACCCAGCAGGCCGGGGCCGTGGAGCATCTGGAGCTGTGGATCCCGGCCGAGCACGTCGACACGTTGAACGCACACCTGGTCGGGACGATCGAGGTCGTCGGCGAGCACCGTTGACCTGCACCCCGCCGTGCCGGGTGCAGGGGTGCAGGTCATGTGGAGCGCGCCCGCGGCCCGGGCGCCGGTCGGGCCAGCTCGCCGGGTGTGTGGTCCTGCGCGCTATCGAGGAGAGCTGGCTGGGCGGTTCAGGCGAACGATCACGTAGGCCCAGAATGCGGTGCGCTGGTTGGGCTTGACCGCCTGCAACAGCTCCCGCAAGCGCTCGATCGCGGTTTCCAGGGGGTCGTCGGCCTTGGCGCGCCGCTCGTGGGCCGCCAGGTCCAGCGTCGCCTCGGCGGCGCGGTGCCGGGCCGACAGGGCATCGCGGACCGCGGCCTCGGCCTTGTCGCCGGTGTAGCAGGGGTCGCCGTGGCGTGTGATGCGCCCGCCGTCGGGGCGGGACACCTCGACTTCGTAGACCATCCCGACTGTGGACGATCCGCGGGGTTTGAAGTACTTGGGTCTGGGCCGCTGTATCTGCCGCATCATTCATGATCTGCGTCCCTTTTTTGAAGTGGAAAGTGGCCCGTCCGGCGACGGTGGGCGTACACCGGTCACCGGGGACCGGATCCGGGCCGTTTCCGGCCCGGCACGGTGCGTGCGGTCAGGGTGTGAGCAGGTCGGTCAGGAACGCGGCCAGTCCGCCTCCGCCGGGGCTGTACACCAGCTGGTCGCGTGGGTCGGGGGTGAACATGGAACCGAAGGCGGTGCGGGTGATGATGCTGGTGCGTTGCAGGCCCAGGGGACCGTCCGGGGCCGTCGGCCACCATGCGCTCGTCGAGATTGCCTCGGCCCGCTGTGCCGCGTCCGCCTCGGCGGGCCGGGGCAGGTCTGCGATCGGCGTGTTCGGCAACTGCTCGGGGCGGATGCTGGGCACGTGCAGCCACGCCTCCGCCGTGATCGCCGCAGCGACCGAACCGGCCTCGCGCGCCCGCCGCCGCAGCTCGGCGCGCCCACCGGGGGTTTTGGGGGTGCCGGTGGGCAGCACGACGTAGGTCGGCTCGCCGCGATCGGGTAGCAGCGTCAGGACCGGCTGGGCGATCCCGATGGTCCGGTGCGCGTCTTCGGCGGCGCTGTGCAGC
The DNA here is from genome assembly GCF_015356825.1 of Catenulispora rubra. GTDB lineage: Bacteria > Actinomycetota > Actinomycetes > Streptomycetales > Catenulisporaceae > Catenulispora > Catenulispora rubra. The sequence continues at coordinate 36,600 of NZ_JAACYW010000057.1, forward strand.
CGTTGGACGGCCGCGTTGAATCGGATCACGGTCAAGGACATGACGGCCGGTCCTTCCCAGGCTTCAGAGCGGGATTCTCGCGGTCGGGGACCGTTGGCGTGCGCCTCATGCGCCGGCCTTGGTGGTGTCGTGGCCGCCGTGGATGACGGTGATCGCCACCAGCCAGGAGGCGATGTGGCCGGTTGCCACCGGCAGCGAGGTGAAGTCGGCGTTGGCCGCATCGCCGGGCTCGGATTCCACGCGCCAGCGCCCGGCGTCGTCGGTGAGCAGCCGCAGGATGTGCTCCCGGCCGTCCACGGTGAGTTCGGTCACTGATATCTGCCGCATCGTCATTGGTCCTTGTCCTTCGTTGATCGCGGGGGTTGTTGTGGGGCCGCGGGCGGGTCGATTTCGACGAGCAGGCCGAGGATTTTCGCCATGCGGATCGCGGTGATCTCCACGCCGTAGGCGTCGAAGTACCCTCGGCAGATCGCCGGTTGTGCCCCGGGCGGCCCGAGCGGGGCGTAGGTGTTGTGACACAGCAGGAAGTCGTCGCGCCGGCGCAGGTCGCCGGCCAGTTCCTTGAGCCGTCCCGGCCCCAGGTCCAGGCACCGGCCGGCCTTGGCGAAGACGCAGTCGTGGCACTGGTCGCTGGCCAGGTAGAGCTTGCCGGTGGTTTCGTTGTACGCCGACGGCGGCTGGTACCCGTCGCCTTCGGGCTCCAGGTCGTCAGCGTCGAGGAGGCTGTCGGTCCACGGGTTGGAACCAGCGGAGTTCTGGGTGTTCACGCCGCACCGCCCAGCGGAATCGGGGCGTCGCGGTGGACGAAGTCGCCGTTGCGGAACAACTCCACCGGAATGCGCGCGGGCAGATCGTCGAGCGTGGCCAGCGACGAGTCGTCCAGTACGTCTCGGGTCCATACGTTGAGTGCCAAGGTGCCGTCCGGTTCCAGGTACACGAACACCCGCAGCCCCGGGTACTCGATCGTCGGCCCGGCATCCTCCGCGTTGTAGACCAGCACGGCATGGTTGACCCGGTGGGCCCAGTCGAGCTGCTCTTCCCAGTGCACATCGCGCGGCAGTATTCTGACACGAAGCAGCCTGCCCAGCCGGGCAGCGCGAGCCCGCATGACACTGCGCCGTGCCGCCCGCTGTCTGGCTCCTGACAACGGATGCGGATCGGCGGCCGTATCCAGGCCGCCGGGAGCGGGGGCATTGCGGTGGAAGCGGTGGTCGTCGCGGAACAGCTCCACCGGGATGTGCGCGGGCAGTTCCTCTCCGACCGCATTGCGCGGGCCGTGGTTGGCGGCGCGGGTCCACAGGCTGATCGTCAAGGTGGGCTGCGGGCGCAGGCACACCGCGGTCGAGACTTTTAGGCCGGGGTATTCGATGGTCGCTCCGACATGATCGTCGTAGGCGAGCGCCGCCTGGTTGAGCCGCTCGGCCCAGCCGTGATCGGCCGTAACGTTCTCAGTCATCGGTGCCGCCGAAGACAAACACGTCATGTTCCCCGCGGATGGCGACCGCGCCGGGCAGCTCGGCCAGGTACCGGTCGCGCACTTGGTGGTCGGGCAGGCCATCCCAGCCGGGGTGCAGCGCCCGGGCTCGGGCGGCCAGGGCGTCGTCGAGGGTCGGGCCGACAACCGCGGTCAGGCGGGCCCGGGGCCCGTCCGGGCTGTGGTAGATGATCGTCCAAGTCTGTTCGGTGACAGCCTGGGTGAGGCTGGCGATCCAGTCCGGCAGCGCCTCCAGGATCTCGGCCCGGTTCTCGACGGCGGTGGCGTCAAGGGCTTGGCGCATCCGGTCCGGGACGGTGCCGTCGGGATCAGCGTGCAGGTGCTGTTCGAGGCGCCAGATGCGGGCGGCGGTGTTCATCTCGCCCAGCACCGTCAGCACCGCCTGCCGATCGACGGGCCCGGGGCCGCCGAGGGTGTTGCGCGCGGGAGGTGTCGGCGCACTCATCACTGCCCTGCCTTCGGGCTCGCCGCCGGGTCCGCCGGGGTGTCGGACTCGGTGACGAGCAACGCGGCCAGCGCCTGCAACGCCGCGGGGTGGTTCTTCAGCGGGCGGGCGGCGACGGCGTGCGCCTTGACGCGCAGCTCGGGCGGGAAGTCGTGAAGCTGCCAGACGGTGTTGCTGGCGAGGGCGAGCGCCTCGTCTTCCGAGCGGGGTTCCTTGCGGCCTTCGAAGGCGGTGTTGAGATCAATATCGGCGCTGGCTACCGCGCCGCCGGCCTCGTACTCGTCGGGGTAACAGTCGAAGTCCGCGATCGAAACGAGGTACACCGTCGGCCCGGTCGGGATCGGCGTCGTGGTGTCGTTCTGGGGCTGGGGTTGGGCCGGGAAAGTGTTCGTCGTCTTGGTGTGGGTGTCGTGGACTTCGATCTGCGCGATCGTTCCGGCGGCGGTGGCTGCGCCGAGCAGCACCTGGGCGAGGGCGGCCATCAGCGGCTCGTCGTCGGTGGCGACCTGGCCGAGGTCGGTGCCGCTGGTGTCGCGGGCGGTGATAGTCCAGCGCCGGGTCCGGCAGGCGTGGTCGATGACGACCTGGTCGGCCTCGCGTTTGCCGGCCAGGTAGCGGATGGCCAGGATGTCGGGCAGTTCGGCGAGGCTGGTGTAGCCGGGGATAATCGCCGCGCCGGTGCTGCGCGGCGCAGCTTGACCGGCTCGGTGCCAGATCACGCTCAGGCGATACGGCGGCTCGACGGGCTCGAGGGCAGGGGACATCGCAAACTCCGTTCAGAACGCTGGGAATGGTGGCTTGGATTGGTGCCGGGGCGGTGTTCGCGCCCGGAGCGCCGACCGGCGGGATGGTCCGGTGGCCGGTGGTGCGTGCTGTGGTCAGCCGATGGTGCAGGGGAACTCGGGGTCGGCGAACTGCGGGTGGCCGAAGCGGTGGGCGGCGCGCCAGATCAGCGGGCAGCCGATGCCGTCGGCGCCGGGGCCCATGTCGTTCGGGTCGGTGCGGCGCGGCCCGTCGGGGTGGACGTTGGCCCGGAGGTTCCGCCAGGCGTCTGTGCCGCGGCTGGTACAGAAGGCTGCGAAGTCCGCGGCCATCGTGAAGCACTCCCGGAACGGTTCCGGTTCGTCCCACTCGTAGCAGGCCGTGTCGAAGTCCTTGGATAACCGCAGCAGGTGGACGTCGGTGGCGCCGAGCGCGAACTCCTCCACCAGGCCAGCGAGAGCCTCGGGGATGAGGTCGCGGACCTGATCGGTCAGCAGCGCGGCGGCATTCGGAGCGCTCACCGGGCATCCCCGTCGATCACGCGAGCGCGGACCGCGGCGAGACTGGCCTCGATGATGCAGCCGACGTTCAGGTCATATCGCGCAGCCATCGCCCACAGGTCGGCGATGATCTCGGCGATGCGCTGCTCGCCGGACCGGGCTATCTCTGCGGTGTCGGGGGCTGGCATACCAGACAGTGAAGCGGCCATGGCGACGTGCAGCGCGCCGCGCTCGGCGGGTTCCAGGTGCGCGCCGGTACCGGTAGGGACGCGGAAGAAGCCGGGTTCGCGGCCGTCGTCGGTCAGCGGGATGGACCCGCTGCCGGTGGCATCGGCGCGCAGGGCGTCGATGCCTTCGACCAGCAGCTTGGCCACGAGCTGGTTGCCTTCGGCGACCTGACGCAGAGCGGCGGCGGTGACGGCCAGCCCGGCGATGCGGTCGGTGAACGGGTCTTGCGCGGTCATGGAACAGACTCCTTATATACGGTGGGACGTGTCAGACGGCGGTCACGGCGGCGGCGCGGTCGAGGTAATCGATGTCGAAGTGCCACAGCAGGTATCCGGCGGCCCGAGTCGCAGCGGCCTCGGGGCTGGCGGCGTGGACCCGGACGGCGTAGTACAGCTCGTCGTTGGGGGTGCTGTGTTCGCGCAGGTAGTCCGGTAGCGCGAGCAGCGTCGGCGTCTTCGAAGACGAGGGCTTGGCCGTCGAGCAGGGAAAGCATCCGCTGTGGGGACCGGTCGTCGCTGTGCTCGCCGGTGTACGACCAGTCCGAGTCGGATTCGGCGTTCGGTAGATGCCGTGCGAGGTACTGGTTCAGGTCCTCGCCGGTCAGGTGCACCGGAACGGTGACGTCCCACTGCTTGCAGGCGTTGGCCAGGCAGCGGGTCTCGACCTGGATTTCGCGCAGCGCGGCGAAGAACTCCTCGTCGGGGATGTCGGGCGTGATGGTGTCGGTCACAGTGTGTGGTCCTCGTTCGTGGTGTTCGCCGGTTAGCGGTTGACGATCAGGTGGGCGAGGAGGGCGCGGGCCAGCCGGTCCGGGGTCTTGGAGGAGCGGGGGTACTGGACGCGGCAACTCCAGGGATGGGCTGCGACCGCCGGGGCGATGATCTGCGTCCATGCGTCGGCGCGTATGCCGCTGAAGCGGGCCGGGGTGCGGAACTGCCCGTATCGCGCGGGGTCGTCTGCGCGCAGTGTGACGGTGACGGCCTGGGGCTCCTCGGCAGCGACCGTGAGCCACAGTGCGCAGGACGGGTCGTTGGGTTGGGTGCCGGTGCGGTGCCAGGTGCCGGTGAACCAGGGTGCTGATGCCGGGTCGAGGTGTATCTCGGCGATCCGGAACGACCAGCCCGGCGGCGGGGTCGGCGTGTGGTTGCCGAAGACGACAATCGTCATGTCCTGGGCTCCGGGCTCGCGGTGTCGGGCTTGGCGATCGCCGGGAGTACCCGGCGCAGCGTCTTCATGGCTTGCTGCGCATCGGCGGCGGTCAGGTCGGAGGGCACCACCAGCTCGGCGGTCCTGCCGTGGGGCAGATGGATCCTCAGGTGCGCGGCGGCATCCGAGGTGATGGTGGCGGCCCGCGGCGGCAGGCGCGGGTGCCGGGGCAGGTCGGGGTTCCACTGATGCGGGTCGGCGTGCCAGTCCAGGAACAGGCCGAGCGCGCGGCGGAAGGTGGAGGCGTAGATACCGATCGTGTTCTTCGCCAGGTCGTGCTCGCGGGCGCTGGTGAAGGCGTCGATCGCCGCCTCGGGGTCCAGGCCGGCCACCTCCAGGTGCCGCCAGTCGGGCCGGTCGCCCATGACGCGCAGGCACGCGGTCTTGTAGGCGCTGCCGGTGCGGGCGGCGACTTGTCCGGTGTCCAGGGCCCAGTCCCAGAAGGCGAGCAGGTCGCCAGCGCTGGTGCCGGAAGGCGGGCTAGTAGCGGATTGGCTGTTAAGGGTGCTCATGGCGGACTCCAGGCTGTCGGGGTGACGGGGTTATCGGGTGGCGGCGGTGATGGCGGACACGTCCCCGGCCATGGCCAGGGCGGTCGGGTCGGCACGCAGGTCGGTCCAGGCGCGTCCGGGGGTGTGGGCGGGCCAGTCCGGGGCGCCGTTGAAGGTGTTGCTGGGGCCTTCGACGACGGCGGCGTCGGGGTTGGCGATCGGCGCTCCGGTGTCCCAGTGGGTGTCCAGGTCGTACAGGCGCACGTGGTGGTGAAGGGCGATGCCGCGCGCGGCCTCGAGGTCTTTCGCGTGCAGCACGTAGGTCCAGGGCGCCACCGGCGTGAGGCGTGCAGGTTCGTAGACGGTGACGGTGAACGTACCCAGCAGTGGGTGGTCCGGCGTGGTCATGAGGTCCTCCAGGGTTCGTGGATAGGGTTCGGGTCGAGGTCGGCGGTGCGGTGCCCTAATGAGGGCCGGGGCGGTGCGAGGATCAGGCGGTGGCGATGGCGGCGATGATCGCGGGCGGGGTGTGTTCGGAGGCGTGGACGTCTTCGATCCAGCGGGTGCTGGCGGAGTCCGGGTGGGGTCGGGAGATGACCCAGAGGGCTTCCTCGTGGCGGCACGGCGGCAGGTACTGCAGCTCGCGCATCGCGTCTGCGCTGGCCCAGGTGCGTTCGATCAGGTGCTCGCCGTCCTCGGAGCGTGCCTCACGGCTGACCGCCCACCCGGCTGTCTCCGGCGCCGAGGGGATGGCCACAGACTCGGCAGCTTTGGCCGCGGCCAGGATGATCGGGGCAGGCAGGTCGGCCAGGGTGACTCTCCAGCGTCCGGCGTGTGGGCTGCGGTTGACGCTGGCTCCGGGGTTGATCCAGAACAGGGTGCTGGCCATGCCGAGTTCGGGGTGCGACCTGATCTCCAGGCCGAGCAGGCCGGCGGGATCGTTGAGGACGGTGAGCTTGAGTTCGGGTTGCATCGGCGAGGCGCCTTCGAATACCGCGGTCCATCCGGCCGCGAGGAGTTCGGCGCGCAGCGCTTGCGCGGCTTCGGCGGGGGTCGGGGTCATCGTGAGGGCTTTCTGTTCGGGACGGGGCGCATCTGGCTCTCGGGCGGCGCGGGTCGGGTTTTGGGGGCTGGTGGACGGATTGCCGGTGGTGGTGTGGCGGGCGGTCATGGCTTGGCGTCCTGGTCACCCCGGCGGGCGGCCCGCAGCAGGCCGATCGCGTCACATACGGTCGGTTCGGGCGTGCCGTAGTACCGGGCCATGGCCCGCACCGTTGTTAGCTGGCCCCAGATGCAGGAGACGGAGACCAACTCGGCGCCGCAGGCACCAAGGAAGATCAGGTGGAGCATCGGTTCGTTCTTTCGGTCGCGGCGGGTCAGGCGGTGGGTATGCGCCGGTTTCGGCAAGCGCGGCGCATGAGCTCGTCGGCCAGCTTCACCAGCTCGTCCTCAGTGGGCGTGGGCTTGCGGTCGTGTGCGAAGGGCTCGGCGTGGAAGTCCTCCGGTGGCGTCTCGCAGATCTCGGTCCAGGTCATGTTCGGGGTGAGGACTTCGGCGACGGCGTAGGACTGTTGCCGGTAGGAGTCGTGGGCGACGCGCGCTCGGATCGTGTGGTCGCCGCAGTGCCAGACGCGGGTGATACGCGGGCCCTTGTTAGTGGTGCGGCCGATCGTGGTCTCGAGTTCGGTGATGACGTTCATGGGTTGTGGTTCCTTCCGTGTGCTCGGGGCGGTGCAGCGTCGGGTTGGGCTGCCCGTGAGGACCGGGGGCGGTCTATCCGGTGTATTCGCAGTCGAATGCCGTCTTGGGGCCGTGAAGCTGCTGCCAGTTCGCGCGCGCCCGGGTGTCGATGTCGGTGGCCTCGTCGGGCACCTCGACCACGTCGCTGGCGTAGAACTCGGCCCAGTAGACGGTGATGCGGCGATTGGCCTCGGCGGTCACGACGTCGCCTCCGGTGCCGGGGCCGCAGCGGTGTGGGCGGCGGTCCATTCGGCCAGCGCCGCCTGCCAGTCGGCCAGGTCGGGCCCGGTGCGCATGTCGTTCCAGCCGCAGCCGTCAGCGCCCCAACCCGGTAGGCCCTCGTACGCCTCGGGGATGGTCACGTTCAGGTCGGCGGCGGTCGGGAGGTGCTCGCCGCGGTCCCACCAGCCGGGCTGGTTGCGCACGATGAAGTAGGCCAGGGCCTGCTGCTTGGCGTCGTCCAAGGACTCGGCGTCCAGGACCCAGAACCAGGGCTTGACGCCTTCTTCCCGGCGGTTGTCGATGGTGGCGATCGTGTAAGTGGGCATGGTATGGGTCACTGGTCCTCGGAGGCGAAGGCGTCTTCGTCGTGGCGGAAGACGGCCGGGTCGATGTCGACGGCGTGGTGGTCCTTGTAGAACCGCAGGGTGCAGGTCACGTGCTCGGCCAGGTGCTCGGTGGCGGCGTCGGCACTGTCGGCGGGAAACAGGCCGATCACGCTGACGCGCACGTTGTAGGCGGTCAGGAGTCGGCTCCCGGCGTAGCGGCCGGAACGGTCCTCGCCTCGGCGTCGTCGTCAGGGCGGGGGCTGGCACTGGTGAGCGCCGCCAGGAAGGCGGCGATCGCCTCGGCCGGGACGCGGCCGTCGAAGTGGGCTGCGAAGGAGTTCTGCGGATGGTACGGATCGGGGTCCCGGTAGGTGATCCGCCACAGTGGCGCGATGTAGGGTGCGTCGGCTTCGGGCCCGAACTCGACCGACAGCTGCCGGTCGGGACTGACGTCGGTGTGGTTGTCACCGGAGGCGTCGGTGTAGCGGGTCCAGCCCGGGGCCTGGGTCAGGTCCAGGACCGCGTCGTACCCGTTGCATCCGGCCCGGTACAGCGGGCTCGCCGGTTCCGGCTCGGGACGGGGTTCTACCAGCGGTGCCTTGGCGGCGTAATCAGCCATTGATGCCTCGGTGAGCCAGACCTCTTCGCCGGCCTCGCCGACGCGGTAATCGATCCCGAACTCCCAGTCCAGGGCTTTGAGGTGTTCGCGGGCCTGGGCCTCGGTGTCGGCGCAGGTGCGGGCGGTGGTGTTCAGCTGGATATCGAAGGCGTACTCGTGCATGTCGGTGTCCTGATAATCGAGTGCGGGGGTCAGGGAGCGGGCGGCAGCGCGGCGGCCAGGTCGGCGAGGCTGGTTCCGTCGTCGGTTCTGAAGTTCTTCCAGCCTTTGTCGGGGTGTCCGGCCAGGTGGGTCGCGGCGATGTCCGGGCCGATGTGTGCGGTGCCGTCCTCCAGGACCAGGAAGCCCAGCGCGGTCACGGTGGCGACGTGGGTCCGGCGGAGCCTGGGCCGGTGCCAGGTCACCGCTTGCCCCGCGTGAAGGAGGCCGCCCCGGATCAGAGGTCCAAGCTGGCCGGGCACGTCGTTGGCCTCGCCGATACGCACGTCGGACTCCGGTAGGCCCAGCACCCGGCGCAGCACGTCGTTCAGGGTTTCGTGCCAGGAGTCGCGTGCGTACCTACCGAGGGCGTCGAACACCGCTTCGTCAATGAAGATCTTGCGCATGACCGGGCTCACCCCCCCCGCTCACGGCCGAGGAGGCGGTCGGGGCGCCGTGCTCGGCGTGCTCGTCGGGCACGTCGGGCACGTCGGTGAGAGCGAGGGCGATGATGACGGCGGGGGGCGTGTGCTGGCTGATCTGGGTTGCTTCAGATCCTTCACGGCCCACGTCCCATCCGCCTTCGTCGTGCCGGTCGGCCGGGAACCAGCGCACGAAGCGTCGGCGGTCTGGTGACTGCCATTCACGCTCCAGCAGGCGGCCCCGCTCGGTGACATCGGGGCGCCGAGCCCAACGGTGCAAGACCAGGGCGGTGTTCACCGCGGCGCCTGTGTGAGCCGCCCGGGTCGGGGCGGCGGCAGCCTTCACAGCGGCCACCGCCACGGTCAGCGGGACGTAGTGCAGGTCCACCATCCAGCCGGGTACGGGAGCCAGTTCGGTGCGTATGGCCTCGGCGGACAGGTGGGCGGTCAGGTGGCCGTCGGGGAACACGGCGGCGTCCAGGCTCAAGCGTCCGTCGGGGCTGGCCAGCTCGTGGATACGGCTGCGCCACTGCGGCTCGGAGCGGATCGGGCCGGTGTAGCTCCAACCGTTCTCCAGCAGCGCCTGGATCAGCGCTGTCGCCTCAGTGGTGGTGTCAGGTGCGGTGTCGGTGCTCACGATTTTCGGTCCTTGCGCTGTCAGATGGAGGCGGTGGGTGGGTCGGGTCAGTCGGACTCGGTGGTGGCGTGCGGGCAGTCGGGGCGGTGGCCTGGGTCGGCGCGGAACTCGTGGACCGGTTCGTCAGGCCGGAAGCCGCCGATCACGTCGCCGAGGTCGGCCAGGTGCCGCAGCCGGATCTGTGGGACTTGCTGCCTGCAGTCCGGGCAGGGGGCCAGGATCATCAGCTGCTTGGGGTCGTTGAAGGCGGCGGTGAACTCGTGGGTGGAGCCGTTGACGGTGAGGGCGGGCCAGGGCCAGGCGCCGTAGGCGCGGGTGCGGTCAGCGGTGACGGCGACGTGGTCGCGGGCGACGCCGAGGACCTGGGCCAAGGCGGTAGCGCTGGCCTCGGCACGCTCGGCCCAGTGCGGGTCGCGCCAGGTAGCCGGTTCGGCGGTGTCGTCGCGGCGCTGCTCGGCGGAGGCCAGGGCCCGCACGGTGAGCGAGTCGAAGGAGTTCATGATCGGCGTTCTGCTTTCTTGCTGGGCTGATATTCGGCGCTGGCGTGAACGTCCGGGCGGCGAGATCAGCCGGTGGCGGCGTAAACGTCCCCACTGAGCGGTGAAATGAGCCAGCGTGCTGATATAGGCGATGACCTCAGCGAGCATGGCGGCGGTGTCATCGCCATCGGTCGGCCTGTCGCCGAGCGGGTAGACGGTGGCCGGTTCGTCCTCGCCCGGGTAGCCGTCCCAGGCGGGATAGCACAAGGCCAGCCATGGCGCTCGCGGGCCATCGGTGAGCGGCAGGCGCGCGTCGTTGTCGCTGATCAAGATGGCGGAGCCGTTGCTCAATTCGATGGCGATGGCGGCGCAGCCTCCGGCCAGGTACTCGATGCTCGGCTCAACCCCGGCGTCGGTCAGGGCCTCGAGAATGTCGCGGCAGGCGGTTGCGGCGGCGGCGAAGGTGAAGTCGTTCACGGCGTTGGCTTCTCGCTTTCTTCGGTGGCTCGGTGTGGCGCAGCGGGTGGTAACGGGCGTGGTCGAGCTTTAGGGCGGGGCGTGCCGCCCGGCACTCGGGCTAGCGGGTGGTGGCGATCGCGGCGGTGGCGGCCTTGCTGATCGCGGCGACCGCCTCCGCGGGGTCGGTAAGGTTGAGCACGGTGGCTCCGGGCAGGGGTGTGGAGCGGTTGTCGAAGGTCAGCCAGAGCACCGCGCAGCCGGCCTCGAGCAGGGCTTTGATGCGTGCGGCCGCCGGGGCGGCCTCGCGCAGGCCGTACTGTCCGTCGGAGGCGATCACCAGCAGGCGTCCGGCTCCGGGGCGGTCCAGGTCTAGGCCGCGGTTCAGGGCGTCGATGGTGTCGTCCAGGCGGTGTCCGGCCCTTGTGGCCTGGAACTCGGTGACGTGGACCGGGGCGCGTCCCGGGTAGGTGATCGCGGTCAGCGCGTTGTTGTAGGAGACGGTCGCGGACTTGGAGTCCGGGTCGGTCATGGCGGCGGCTTTGGCCAGGATCCAGGCGGCCGAGGCGATCGGGGCGGTGGCGTCGCTCATGGAGGCGGAGACGTCGACCGCGACCCCGACTCGCAGCGGCGGCATCGGCGCGTGACGGCGGCGCGTAATGCTCCACGGCTCGGCGGTCGGAACCGCTCCGGCGGCGCGCTGCGCGTCCCGTACCAGGGCTCCGCGCATGTTGAGGCGTCCGGGCGGGGAGGCGGAAGTCATCTTGGTCTCCTGGCGCTCACGGTAGGCGGCTTGGCGCAGCTGACGCGCCAGGCGCGCGGCGGCGGACCTCTCCTCGGCCGTCGGCAACCGGCTCCCGGTCACGTGCGACGTCTCGGCCTTGCCGCGCTTGGCGAACACCTTGTCCGCGCTCGCGCGGGCCTTGACCCGGTCGGGGCCGGGCTCGGTACTCATCGCCTCGCGAACCGTGCTGGTGAACCGGTCGAAGTAGTCGGCGAACGCCTGGTCGGCCTCACGCCGGTCCTCGGCCGCCTCGGCGGCAGCGATCAGACCGCCGACCTTTTCGATCGCGCCGCTCAGCGCCCCGACGGTGCCTACCGGTTCCAGCTCTCCGGGTTCGGGTTCCGCGCCCTGTGGGTCGACACCCAGAACCTGGCACCACTCGACTCCCAACTCGAGTATCGCCTTCGCGTCGAGGTCGGCGACCCGCCGGGCCTTCCGCCAGATCTGGGTCAGGGCCTTGAGCCGGTCCCGTCCGAGGATCTTGGTGACGGCTTTCCGAAGCGGCTGGATCTCGGGGGTTTCCAAGATCTTGGCGTCGCGCCGGGCGATGATCAGCCCGGCGGCGCGGGCAGCGATCCAGGCGTCGTCGGGGCACTGGGCGTCGAAGCCGTCGGCCATGACCAGGTCGGTTGCGCAGGCCCGCAGGTAGCGGCGGTGCTCGCGGCCACGCTTGCGACGCAGGTGTCGGGCCTCGGCGCGGGTCTCCTCCAGGATCACGGCGGCGGCCTCGGCGGCGCTGCCGACCATCTCCTGCGGGGTGCGCCACTTCGAGTGGTTGGCGTGTGCGCCCTCGTGGACCAGGGCTCCCCAAGCCGGGCGGTAGTACCGCTCGTCACCGACGTAACGGGGGGTGATGTAGACCGGGTCCAGGCCCTTGAACGTCGCGGCGTCCAGCTCAACCTCGACCGTGTCCGGGAAGTACGCGGCTTTCGCGCCAGAGCGGGTTCCGGGCTGGCAGGTCACCGTCACCCCGCGCCGCCCGATGATCTCCGGGAACCGCTCCGTGAGTTCCTGGGAGATCCGCCGCCATTCCTCGGCCGCAGCCTGGACCGAGGCGCTGGGCTCGGGCTGGGCACCGCCGTCGTCCGCCCAGCGCTGGGCGGCGTACTCGGTCTCGGTGATCGGCGGGGTGCCGTGATGGACGTGGCGGTGCGCGGGCATGACGGATCGTCGCTTCCGTGAGAAGGTTCGTGTGGGGTCGGCCGTCGGCCGGAGGGTGCGCGCGTCGCGCGCGGCCGGTCAAAGTTGCTTGCCGAGGCGGAAGGCTTCGACCGGCTTGTTGTGGTGCTCGGCGACGATCTCGGCGATCACGTCGCGGTCCTCGATCGGAGCGACCCCGACCAGGTTTGCGAAGGCGGCGTCGATCCCGAGTAAGTCGGCGACCTTGGCAAAGGCGAGCAACTCGCGCAACTGGGGCGCCCAGCCGAGCGCGCCGGACTCGACCTGTTCGGCGATCTTCTCGGCGACCGCGACGGCCTTGCGGGGGATGTTCAGGGCCCGGGCGAGTTGGTAGTCCGAGCCGACCTGTATCTGGACACTGAATCGGCTCGACAGAGCCTCGGTCAGGATCGCCCCGTGCACGCCTGGGTTGTGGCCTGCGATCACGTAGAACCCTTCGGCGGCGGTGATGGTCTCGCCTTTGTGCGCCTTGACGATGATCTGGCGGCGGCCGTCCATCGCCGGGTACAGGGCCGCGAGCACTTTGGGGGATATCAGGGTTGCGTCATCCAGCAGGAGGACCTTGCCCTCGAGCATCGCGTTGACCAGGGGCCCGTAGATGAACTCGTACCCTCCGTCGGCCTTCTGGGTGTATTCGCCGATCAGGTCGCCGGTCGTGGTGTCCCCGTCCCCGGCAACAGTGATCAGGTCGCCGAACGCGGCCTCGATGAGGGAGGTCTTTCCGGTGCCCGGGGGTCCGTAGAGCAGGACCGGCACGTTCGCGGCGCGCAGGCGTTGCAGGACCTCGACATCGGGCAGGCTGGCGAGTTTGCGCGGGTGGTAGAGCTGCCCGTTGGGTCTGGCGATCGGTGCCACCGCCAGGGCTTTAGGCGTCCTGGGTGTCGGGGCCGGTCGGCCCTGCCCGGGCGGGCTGATCACAGCGTGGGTGGCGGCGGAGGCGGTGTTGGCGTTCGCGGTGTAGCGCTTGGGGTTGTCGTCGACCAGGTCGGCCTCGCCCCGTTTGGCCAGGGTCTGGCAGGCGTTGCCGATCGCGCCACCGGAATTGCCCAGGATCTTGCGCAGCTCGCCAACCGTGTAGACCCGGACGCTGTTGGCGGACAGTACCGCTGCGACGCGGGCTCGTAGTTCGCCAGGCCCTGCTTTCGGAGGCGCGGTTGGAGTCGGAGTGGTGGTGGCAGTGGAGGCCGGCGAGTCGGCAGCGGGGGGCG